>JAESUT010000128.1 GCA_016762995.1 Gammaproteobacteria bacterium
GTGGCCGCGCCTACGATCCTCGTTTTATCTTCATGTGGCCAAACGCACGAATCTCCGTGATGGGTGCCGAACAGGCAGCTGCAGTAATGGCCACCATCAGGCGAGATCAGATCGAGAAGAAAGGTGGGACGTGGACTAAGGAACAGGAAGTCGAATACAAGCAGCCTATTCTAGATTCGTATCAAAAACAGGGTCACGCTTATTATGCGTCTGCTCGACTTTGGGACGACGGCGTGATCGATCCTTCACAAACGCGCTCTACAATTGCGCGCTGCCTAGAAATTTCCAGTAACGCACCCATAGCAGAATCGCGGTTTGGGACTTTCCGCATGTAGACCCAACAATACCGCGTGTTACCCATTTACAAGAGACTGAAGAATTTCAGCCCCCTAACCATGGTAAGAAAATTGGATTCATGGGCCTACTCCACATTTTAGGTAGGCGGGGTCATTTGTAACTCCAGAGCCTTTATCCTAGAGTTCAAGCACTCCACCTCCGAGTTTAGTGATCTTTCTCGTTCATGGATGCGCTCCATCGGGTCATGATCCAAAGCCAGTACCCAGACATGAAGCTGCGCTTTGAATTTTTCCCACGGGGATTCTCTTTCTCTTTCTCTTTCTCTTTCTTCAATACGAGTTTGATCTGTCATTGCACTATCCTCTTGATTGATTGATTGATTGATTGATTAATAGCACCGATTATTAGTGCTACTTTATGTTGAAAAACCGCCACTAATACCCAAATTCGATTCCCACTGAAACACGGTCGTTTTCTTTGAACTGACCAAAAACCCCCTTCGGCGAACCAAAGAAGATGTCTGAGCCAACGGTAAATCGAAAATTTGTACTCCAATCATATTCTAGAGACAGCTGGAGCAAGCCATCGTCTTGGCTCATGCTTTGAATCAATAAAATTTCTGCCAGAATTGAATCATTCATGAAATTCCGGCGCACTAAAAAAGTACCAGTTGTACTAATTTTTTCGCGCACCAGCCCAGCAGAATCGTTGCTAACTATTGACTGGAATACTTGCGCACTTACAAACCAATCCCGCCAGCCTTGATAGTCGAGACCGAGGACATAGGAAAACTCGGCACTTTGCATGATGCCGTCGCTGCTCGAGGGATCATTAGTGAGGAAAAATCGGTCACTTGAATACCCCAGCTCTCCTCTTATGGTTGTATCACCAAAAACATTCGAGAAGCTGCCTCCCAGCAAATGCGTTCGTTCATACACAGGCGCGATGCTTATGCCCGAGTCATCACGAGCTTGATACAAAACTGGTTGATCCTGATAATGATAGAGATAGTTCAGTGACAGATCCCAGCTTCCAACAAAGGCCGACAAACGTACCCCGGCATCAGCATCCATGAATGTTCTGGCGGGTTTTTTAACCTTTTCTACAGTGGCTGGGATCCCCAACGGAGGCTCAGGAACAAACTGCGGCGAACGAACTTGGAAACTAGTATTTGGGTTCGCGAATTCGTCGTAACTTTGATCGGGAATCAACAAAAACTGCGCGGTCCAGTTTTTATCGAGGGGAATTTCTGCGTTAACAATCCACAATGGAATCCTATAGTCCTCGAAGTCCGGAAGAATAAACTCTCTTAAGTCCAAGGGATTGATGACATCTAGAACTCGCAATCCGTCAGCCTGCCCCCAAACTATCTGCTGCTTGCCAAGTCGCCAGTATGCCCCTGCCCATTCGGCATCAAGATAGAACTCGCGCAATTCGAAATCACTGTGAGAACTTCCGCCATCAAAGCCTAGTGCCGATTCGGCATCGAAACGAGCTCTTGCTATAACCGTAAGGCTAGTCGAGCCCGACAGCTCCAGATCTACTCGTGGCAGCACCGTCGTTTGGTTTTTCTGAGCACCGCCTTCACTGCTGTTCATCGAGAACTGCTGATCTATAGTTATGCTGAAATCGACCTGGTCTATAGTGTCCCAGCGTATTTGAGCAACAATTGATTGGCTACATAACAAGTTTGCAGCAGTAGCGATTAGTGTCACTCTGGCTATTTGCAACAAGCTCACCTTACCGACCCCGCGCTAAAGCGCGCTGGGTAAATACTCGATCATCTACCACTGAGTCATAGTCAACTTCGCTGAAAATAAACGCTGTGTGATGACCAGTCTTATGATTTTGAATCTCAAGTCTATGGCGAGTCCAGATTCCATTAACCTGACGAACATCACTGATCGTAAGCGACTTAAGCGGCTCGTTTTTGGGATCCCAATAATCAGCCTTGATTACCATCCAGTTTGAAACATCCACCCAAAATTCAGTGCGGCCATAACCCAGCTCCTTGGCAATCTCCTCGTTTCTGGGAGTTGATTGCATCTTTAGAGTGGAAATTCCATCCAGGTTTTCTTCACCGACTAAGCTAAAGTCGAAGTCGGCGGGCTCTAGCCTGCCTTCCAACTTTATGTCCTCGTAAGTAAAATCAGTTCCTAGAAAGTAATCTCCTCGGTCCGAAGACGAGATGCGTCGGGTCTTGCGTACCGCCGGTAAGTAGAGCCATTGATCATCATCAATTTCAGGGTCTGGGTAGTCCCAAGTAAGAAAAGCCGTGTCTTTGACGTTAGATGGGCTCTCGTAAAACAGTATTGATTGTTTCTCTTCACCAAAATATTTGCGGTAGCCAAAAGTTTCCCTGACCCGTTCACGACCACGTCTATCTGTTAGATGCATAACCAATTTACGGCTTACATACTCACCATCGTCCACATCGTTTATGCGTTGCACTATTTCATCAGCGGTAAGGCTTTCTGCCGCGTTCACTGCCGAGGGCAACGCGAAGAATCCACCTAGGCCAATGATGAGCACCGCCACTGTTGCCCTGATTAATCCACCGTTATTCGCTGCAACACCCAGCTCGGGAGCCTTCATGAAGGAGGGCTGAAACACAGTTACCAGCGCGGGAAGCAAGGTCATACTTGCGAGAAAACTAGTAGCAACAGACAGCGCTACGATCACTCCGAAATTCGCTAGCGGCACAACCTGGCTGGTTATCAACACTCCGAAGCCACAGGATATGGCTAAGAAGTTGAATAACAATGCACGACCAGTGCTCGGGTAGAACTCGGACAAGACCCTATCGGTATCTCCGGCGAATTCTCGATTTAGATCACGCAATTTATCCAAGGTGTGGATAGCGAAATCTACGCCTAGCCCAATGGCGACAGAAGCAAACATTGATGTGCCAATACCTAGCCGGATTCCCAGAAATACCATGGCGGAGTAGACCAACAATATGGAACCTACAACAGGTATCAATGTGTAGATGCCCGCCGTGATGGACTGGAACAACAGTGCTGCCACTGCCCATACCAAAAATAGGGCAATTGCCACACCTACAAAATGGCTCTGCCCGAGGTCCTTGATCCAGTGGTAGCTGACATTGACGCGTCCAGACAATGTTGCGTGAATTTCGTCGCTATTAAATTCTTCTGCAATATACCGCTCCAGGCTGAGCACCGCCCCTCTGGTCTCCTGATAGCTTCCTGCATTCATATTGATACGTATGTTTGCCAGCTTGTAGTCGTAATCTACTTCCTCTTCGAAGTCAGTAGGGTCTGATGTGGCGGAGTACAATAGAAAGTACTGAGCAACTAAATCACTGCTCACTGGCAATTTATACTCACTACTATCGCCACCGTTTATCGACCTGTTCATCTGCTTAAGATAGTCGACTATGGAAGTGGAACCCTGCACGTGAGGCAATGACTCTGCATACACTTGCAAAGCTTCCATCTTGCGCAAATTCTCCGGAATAAAAAGACCCTCTATCTGGCCAGTCTCAATCACTATGTCCAGCGTGTTAGTGCCATCCATGTGATTGTTGATCGCTTCGTCGGCAAGGTAGATATCTTCACTTGGATGAAATGTATCGATCCGGTCTTCATCCACCACCAGGTAACTGGAAGAAAATAGCCCACTCACCGCCAGAATTCCGAATATTGAAATAATGGCGCGAGGATAGTTTCTAGTCAGCCTCCCAAGGCCACTCATTATCCGAGCAAAGAATTCCTCTCGGCCGGCCTGGTGTCTTTCGATAAAGTGCCTGCTCACCTGTGCCTTAGTGAGCATCATTGCAGCGGGCAGAAAAACCAGGGAATAAACTCCTGCAACCAGTACTCCAAAGGCTGTAAACAGTCCGAAATATTTGAAAGGAGGCATGTAGGCGGCGAAATAGAGGCCGAGAAAACCTGCCATAGCTGTCAGAGTTGTTAGCGTAACGGGGCGCCACATTTTCAACATTGTTTCGACTACGAGTTGTCGCCGATCTTCATTCGGCCGCGTTGCCTGAAGGTCGTAGTAGTGACTATAGATGTGAATCGCATCCGCTACGGAAATACCAATAAGAATTACTGGCAGCGCATTGGTGATTACAAAAAATGCGACGCCAGACGCTGCCATGATGCTCAATGTCATTAGCACTGACGCCGCGATAATAATGTTGCCCGTCAGTGCAGGGCTGAATCTGCGGAAAGCGAAAATAATTATCAAGGTGATGATTAGCCCTGCCAATGGATTGAGTCGCTGCGCGTCGTTGTCGATGTAGCTACCCAGATATCCTGCAATTGCTCCTTCGCCGGCTACATGAATTTGTTCATTTTCCGAAACTGGAGCACGATCGACGATTGCCAAAATCTCGGCATAGGTGTCTTCAGCCAGCAGTTCATCGCGCATTTCCGCGACTATCAATGTTGCCTTGCCGTCCTTAGAGACGATGCTTCCCTGATAGAGCGGGAAATCATTAATTGCCTGACGTAACAAGTTCGCTTCAATCTGGGTGGCGGGCACGGGATCAAAAAAATCTGATACGTCCATGCCGTACTCGGTACCAACAATATTCTTTTCGGTAGCGAGACTAGTTACTCTGTCGCTATCGATATTCGAAAGCCTACTCACTTCCGTGCTCAGCCAATCCACTAAAGACAGCGTGACTGGGTTGAAGATGCCTTCCTTATCTTCGTTAATCACCGCTATTACCAGTGGATCGCTGAGCCCGAATTGCTCCTTAACTTTATCTCTGTATATCAATGCGGGGTTGTCCGGCGCCAGAAAGGCATCAGCTCGCGTGTCCTTCACTAACTGTGGCAAATAACTCAAGGTCAGCGCCATAAGAAGCAGACTAACAGCGACTACCTTCCTTGGGTGATCAACTAGAAATTCAAAGAATGGAGACAGCGGGTTTGTGTTTGCTTGAGTATTCATATCGTCATTTCCCATGTATATACATGTATTTTTTGTTAACTGCCACACTCAAGTGACAGATTCATATTCCAGTAAAGTATTCGCAGCAAAAGTCTAATCACAGTGCCGCCCGCTACCTCAACATCCTGCTAACGAGTTATTGACGTCTTAGTAACAAAAACCTAGCTAGTGCCTTTTGGTCAGGTCCGCATATTAAATGTATATGCATGCAATATGCGGTAGGCCCTGCACAAACACACGCCCCTTAGCTCATCAGGCCAGCCACCAACATCGATGCGGCTATTATCTGCTCAGTTGATTTCTCGCCGAGTCGCTGTCTCACGTTTTTCTGTGCCTTCTGCCAACACTTTCTTCCATCTATATAAAGCTGCTTACCTGCTGGCGTCAGCGAAAGAATTTTGACACGCAGGTCTTTACCGGGACACACTTCTATAAATCCATCCCTGATTAATGGCTTCAAATTCCGCGAAAGAGTAGTCTGATCAATTAGCATAACTTCCTGTAACTCACTATTGGTCGTTGTCTTCATCCTGTTGACAATTCTAAGAACCGTAAACTGCCCCCCATTGAGTCCACATGATTGCAAATACCCGTCATACAGTTTGTTCAATACCCGATTGGCTTTACGCATATTGAAATTCATGCACTCTTCCATCTTGTCCGTTCTCAGTGGTTTTCAGTGCCGAGAATGGTTGCATGCATATGCATGCATGTCAACTGCTACCTATATCCGCTTTTATTCTGCATTTCTTCAATATGTTTCGATGAATATTTGTTGCTGCTGCCAGCAGGCCTGACTCATTTTGGCTCGAGTGTTGCACGGACCGTTCAGCCCGCAAGCTGCGCTACTCGTTGCTCCTCGAATTCAGCTTTGGTATAGCGCCTGCTTATGTGTTGAGGACAATTCCAGTCGAATGCCAGCAATTCAATAAGGAAGACCCGCTCTATGACGGCGGTGTAATCAGCCTGGCTTACCGTCTCTAGAATCGATGCTTCTATCTCTGCGGCCTCTACAACGCGAATATGGCCAATAAGCTTTAGACGGCGTCGGCCGGCATAGTCCATCAAGATGATTGAGCAGCGGTCGTTCTTTGACAGATTGCCAACACTCACTAACTGCGTATTGCCTCGAAAGTCGGCCCAGGCCAATTGCTTTGAGCCCGTTACCTTTAAAAAACCAGGCGGGCCACCACGGTGTTGAACGTAGGGCCAACCTGTCTCATTCACTGTTGCTAGATAGAATGAATCACGTTTAGCGATGAAGTCGATTTCTCTCGCCCTTAGCTCATTATTGGGGCCAAAATTCTGTGTGAGGTTTTCGTTGTGCTCGCGTGAGCCATAGGCTTGTTGCGCCGTCTTTACACTTTCGGTAAACATCGTATCTGCGAATGCGTGAGTCATGTCTTATCCAGGAATCTTAGTTCTATGTTAAGTGTAAAAAATAGGCGGCCACGGGTGTGGCCGCCTAAAGTGCCGCGCTAATCAGCGGCCAAGGGAGCTTGAGGTAATTCACGCTTGAGGAAAGTACGCATACGGTCAGCAATTTCATCAACATGGGTTTCTAGCGCGAAGTGTCCGGTGTCTAGCAAGTAGTAATCTAAATTCTCTAGATCTCTCTTGTAAGGCTCGGCACCTGCCACTGGGAATATCTCATCGTTCTGACCCCAGACGATTAGCATAGGTGGCTGGTGATCGCGAAAATATTGCTGCCAGCTTGGGTACAGGTCAGGGTTAGACCCATAGCTGTAGAACATCTGTAGTTGAATCTCTTGATTGCCAACACGGTCCAACAGTGGCTGTACGTGGCCCCAAGTATCTGGGCTTACTGCTTCCACGTTGCGCACACCGTTGGTGTATTGCCACTTAGTTGCTCCGATTGTCAGTAGAAATCTTAGCGCTTGGTCATTGCTCATCTCAGGTTGCTTGTAGGCAGTCTTTACGTTTGCCCACCAAGCATTATCTAGGCCGGCATTCACCGCATCACGATCTTTCCAGTACTCTCGAATCGGCTCCCAGAAGTCATTGTCGATGCCTTCCATATAGGCATTGCCGTTCTGCACTATTAAGGTTTCTATGCGCTCGGGTTGAGCCGCCGCCAGTCGGAAACCGATGGGTGCGCCATAGTCCATGAGATAGAGGCTGTAGTCATCGATGCCAATGTCGTCTACTAACTTGCCCATAATGCGAGCTATATTATCGAACGAATATTCAAACTCCGACACGCTAGGCATAGAGCTGTAGCCGTAGCCCGGATAGTCAGGTGCGATCAGATGGTAATCATCCGCTAGAGCCGGTATCAGCTCTCTGAACATATGTGACGAAGTTGGAAATCCGTGCAGCAACAAAAGTGTGGGGTTCTCTGGGTTGCCGGCTTCGCGGTAGAAAATATCCAAGCCTTCGATCTCCACAGTCTTGTAGCTGACATCATTTGTGTTGTCACTCACATCTGCACTCGCAGGCGTGGACATCGTGATCAGTAAAGTTGCCGCCACCAGCGCAGGTAGCAAGGCAACCAACGCTTGACTAATTGTTATTTTCTTCATTTTCGTTCTCCAATTTTTATGAGAATACTTAATATTTGCATGCTGATTTCAAGCAGTAATTCTTCTGCATGTCGCTACCGACTGTGCTGAATTTTTTCCACCGCTTGATCAGTAGTCCAAACGGAGTTGGCGATGAAGCGAAAATTTACCAGTGCCGCCTGATAGCCATCGCCCTCAGCAACCTGCGCCGCTGCAGTCGCATCAGCCACCACTACCACTTCAAAACCCTGCTCGATAAGCTCACGCATATGCGACTCGGTGCATAGATTGGCAGACATGCCTGCGAGAATTACCTTGTCGACTCCACGCTTACGCAGCTGCAAGACTAGGTCATTGGTTTCTGGGCCAAACACCTTGTGCGGGCTTGTTACGACAGTCGCTCCATCATTGATATAGGGCTTGTACTGTTCTAACCAGTCAGCACCAGAGCCTTCAAAGTCGTGTGTATCTAAGTGCCCCTTACGATCGAACATGCCGATGTTGTGCATGAGTTTTTCCAGGGCACCTTCAAATTTCCAACCGTGGTCTGTTGGAAAATAATAGTGCGGCGAAATAAATACTGGCATGTCGACGGCTTTTGCCACCTTGAACAAGGAGTCGATGTTCTCGACCGTATTGTTCTCGGTGACGCTATTGCCAACGACTCCCCAGGCGACACCATCGGGGCTAAGAAAGTCATTCTGTGGATCGGTTATCACCAAAGCCGTTCGTCCGGAGACAATCTCCATGCCTGGATCGGGAAGTTGCGCCTGCGCGGCGGCTCCACTTAGTAGTAGTAAACCTGCTGTGATTTTTATAATTGTGTTCATGGTCCTTCCTCTAGTTCGTTGATGATTCAGTTTGTTAAAAAGTTGTTTGTTAATACCCTATGCGCCGGTCAGCGGAGTTGATGGGGATGTCATTCGCACTCATGTCGCGGCGTCGCATGTAACCGTCTTCGTCGAACTCCCAATGCTCATTGCCATGAGTCCGATACCACTGTCCCGTTTCCGCATGCTGCCATTCGTATTCAAAGCGCACGGAGATACGGTTGTCGCTGTGTGCCCAGAGCTCCTTCATTAACTTGTAATGAAGTTCTTTCTCCCACTTGCCTTTAAGGAATTCTTGAATCGATTCCCGGCCCTTGAAAAATTTGTCTCTGTTTCTCCATGTAGAGTCGACGCTATAGGCCTGGGCGACTCGCTTGGCATCGCAGGAATTCCATGCGTCCTCTGCGGCCTGAACTTTCTGTTTCGCAGATTCGAGAGTGAATGGAGGTAGTGGTTGTCTTTGCATTTTGTTAAAGCCTTTTTAATACTCTTTCTTAAGAGACAAGAGATCGGAAATGTGTGGATGCGAGATGTAGGCCCCTAGTGCAAGCGGCACCTCAGACATCCCCTCAAATTCGAATGTTCGGTAGCCATTCTGAAAATGCGCAGACTCGAGGGCTGCTGCTGCGTCGTAGTCGCCAAAAATGCTTTCTTCATCGCTGTTATTCATTGCGCTTCTCTTTCTAAGTTTCTGCTGAGGCTAAGCAGCGTGATTACAGCTTTACTAGTGCACTGACCGTGCCAACTATAATTACTGATATATATCAATATGTTAACTAATTTGGAATGACCACAAATATTTGTGGTCCACAATTATTTGTGGTTTAATCCTCAAATATTTGAGGAATTTGGGAAATGAAAACAACAAGTGATTGGGCCTTCGCAGATTCCCCTGCTTTGGTTTTGATGCTCGATAACGAACTTACTTGCCGAAGCCTAAGCAGGCCTTGGAGAGAGAGACTCGACCTGCCAGAGAGTGAGGAGCCCGCCATTCCTGCTAGCGACTTACTCGACTTGATTGGGCGCCC
>JAESUT010000177.1 GCA_016762995.1 Gammaproteobacteria bacterium
TTCCGCTCCGATACTAGTGTTAAGAGCCATTGGAATAAACCCTAAGCTCGCGACAAGGGCCGTCATTAATACCGGGCGTAGTCGAGTCATTGCACCTTCGATGATCGAATCCATAAGGTTGCCTCGGCTGTCACGCAGGCTGCGTATGAATGAGAGCATGATAAGTCCGTTCAAGACTGCAACTCCCGAGAGCGCGATAAACCCAACCCCGGCCGATATCGATAACGGCATGTCGCGAAGCCATAGTGCAACCACGCCGCCGGTCAACGCCAGCGGGACGCCAGTAAAGATGATTAGTGCATCTTTGAAAGAGCTGAATGCCATGAGCAATATGCCAAAGATGATAGCGAGCGTGACGGGTACAACGAGGGATAGGCGTTCTCGTGCCGACTCGAGCTGTTGGTAAGTGCCGCCGTATTCGATCCAGTATCCTGGAGGAAGCTGAAGCTGAGCATCTATGCGCTGGCGTGCCTCGTCGACAAATGACCCAAGATCTCTATCCCGAATATTCGAAGTAACTACAATTCGGCGTTTCCCATTTTCCCTGTTCACCTGATTCGGTACCGTCGTCAATTCGATAGTCGCTACTTCCGATAGCGGCACATAACCGGGTCCATCAGTGAATGACGCGGTAGGAACTGGCAGGCGACCGAGCCGGTACAAGTCTGTACGCATCTCCTCGGGAAGGCGAACTATGAGCTCGAAGCGACGATCGCCCTCAAAAATTAGCCCGGCGGGCTGGCCACCCATGGCCGTGCCGATGAGCGCCTGCAGGTCGCTAATGTTCACTCCGTATCGAGCAAGTACATCGCGCTTAGGCACGATGGTCAGGATTGGGAGTCCGCTTACTTGCTCAACCTGCACATCGGCTGCGCCTTGCACTGGCTCTATTATTTCGCGAACTTGTTCGGCTAACTGCAGCAGTTGATCAAGGTCGTCACCAAAAACCTTGATTCCGAGATCGGCCCGTACTCCCGAAATCAACTCGTTGAATCGCATCTCGATCGGTTGGGTGAACTCATAGTTGTTGCCAGGTATCTCCGACATGGCCTCCTCTAGCTCCGCAATAAATTCAGCCTTGGTCTTGCTCGGCTTAGGCCATTGTGAGTTTGGCTTTAACATAATAAACGTATCGGCGACCCCGGGCGGCATGGGGTCGGTAGCGATCTCCGGTGTGCCAATTTTTGAGAACACCCTATCGACCTCGCCGAACTGCGAGATTCTGATTTCAATTGCACGTTGCATCTCGACTGCCTGGTTCAAACCGGTGCCGGGGATGCGCAGAGCATGCATGGCGATATCGCCTTCATCTAACTGTGGGATAAACTCAGTTCCCAAAGTTAGTGCGAGCGCAATACAAAGGCCGACGATGGCGGTGGCTACACCTATCACTAGCCAGCGCAGTCTCAATGAGAAAAGTAGCAATGGTCGATAGATTTTCTTTAAGCCGCGAATGAGAATGTTCTCGCGCTCCGAAATTTTCCCAGTCATAAAAATCGCAAGTGCCGCTGGTACTAACGTGAAGCAGAGTATAATCGCGGTGGTTAGTGCGAGGATTACGGTGATTGCCATAGGGTGAAACATTTTTCCTTCGATACCGGTTAGCGCGAAGATCGGCAGATAGACAAAGGTGATAATGCCGACACCGAAAAGACTAGGACGAATAACTTCATTGGTTGCGTCGAATACAACGCGCAGTCTTTGTTCTCGTGACAAGAGGTCGTTGTTCTGTTTCTGAGCCTCACAGAGGCGACGTACGCTGTTCTCTACGATGATTACCGCGCCATCTACGATGATTCCGAAGTCTAGTGCACCTAAGCTCATTAAGTTAGCCGATACACCGAAGCTCATCATGCCGGTAAATGTGCCGAGCATAGAGATGGGGATCACTATCATGGTGATCAATGCGGCGCGAAAATTCCCTAGCATCAGAAACAATACGCTGATTACCAGTAAGGCCCCGCCGAGGAGATTCTCTTGCACGGTCTTAATAGTCTTGTCGACGAGCACAGTTCGATCGTAGGCCGGCTCGGCTGTCACGCCCTTCGGTAAGGATGCGTTTACTTCTTGCAGTTTCAACGCAACATCGCGAGCCACCGTTCTTGAGTTCGCTCCCATGAGCATGAACGCAGTGCCTAGTACAGTCTCGACACCGTCGCGTGTTGCGGCACCGGTGCGCAGTTGACTGCCGATGGAAACTTCGGCTACGTCTGCGATACGAATCGGCACATCACCGCGAATTGCTACCGGTACATTTCTAATCTCTTCGAAGTTGCTGAGTTGTCCGGTGGAGCGAACCAATAGCTGCTGCCCATTAACTTCGATATATCCTGCACCCCGATTGCTATTGTTATTGCGAAGGGCGTCCACAATATCTTGCATGCCTATTTCCCAGCGTAAGAGTTCGGTAGGGTCGGGCGTGACGTGGAACTGTTTCTCATAGCCTCCGGTGGAGTTAATCTCATTGATCCCATCAACCAACATTAGTTGCGGGCGAATTATCCAGTCTTGTATTTCTCTTAGGGCTGTACTGTCGTAGGGCGAACCGTCTGGCTGTAACGCATTGTCTTCGGCTGAGATCGTGTACATGAAAATCTCGCCAAGGCCTGTGCTGATCGGCCCCATCTCTGGGTTGATGCCGTCAGGTAGTTGGCTGCTCAAAACGGCGAGTCTTTCGCTGATCAGGTTACGTGCGAAGTAAATGTCGGTCCCCTCATCGAACACTACGGTAACCTGCGATAGGCCATAGCGTGAGAGTGAGCGGGTGTAGGCAAGATTGGGCAGGCCGGCAAGCCCCGTCTCAACTGGAAAGGTGATTCGCTGTTCGGCCTCCAGTGGTGAGTAGCCCGGTGCCTCGGTATTAACCTGAACCTGCACGTTAGTTATATCGGGTACAGCATCGATTGGCAGTTGGAAGTAATTCCAGACACCAAGTAGGCTGAGCGCGAGGGTGATGGCCAATACTAGCCAGCGCTGTTCTATAGAAGAGCGCAGAATAAAATTTATCATCGTCAATCTCCTAGTGTGCGTGAGTGGCGCCGGATTTCTCCAGGTCTGCTTTTAGCAAGTAGCTGTTGGTAACCACATAGACATCGCCTTGATCGAGACCGCTCAATACCTCGGTGAAACGTCTGTCGCTGCGGCCTAGTTGTAGAGGTCGCGCCTCAAAGCTGTTACCCACTTGGATGAACACAACAGGACGGCCTAGGAATTCTTGCAGGGCTGTGTTTTCGACTGCTAGATCCACATCGAATTTAGCGACAGTTACATCTGCTTCGACTAATAGCCCTGGGGTCCAGATAAGATCGGGATTTGCAAGTGGCACTCTAGCGATAACGTGTGGTGAAAGCCCCTCGCCTGGATTCAGATAGCGAATAGTACTGCTCGTGCTCAGCTCGCCCATACGTAGAATCACTTCTTGGCCTGCGCGAATGCGCTGAGCCTCTGAAGGAAATACATTGAGGTCGGCCCAGACATTGCTGTAGTTGGCAATCGTCAGCAGCGGCTGATCGCTGGCAAACTCGCCCGGGTTCGCGTGGCTATCAATAATAGTGCCACTAATAGGCGCCCTGATCTCGTAGGTTTGCAGGCTGTCATTGGCTTCGACAGTTGCAACAAGGTCGCCTTGATTAACGTAGTCACCCAGCTCTGGGCTGACGCTACGAATCAGGCCGGGGTAGCGTGCTGTTATATGGCTAACAAGTTTGGGGTCGGGAGCGATTTTTCCGTACAGAAGCTCCTGTTGTAGCAACGATTGTGTACTCGCCACCTGCGTAACTATGCCAAGTCTGGCTACCTGCTGCGGACTTAAGTCAACACGGCCTTCGTGGCTTTCGTAATCCCAGCGATAGCGATTGCCGGCATGGCTCGCGGTCACACGAACATCGAATGAGTGTGGTTCTGCTATGGGGCTGCTGGCAAGAAATTTGCCGTTACTAACAAAGCTGGGATTGTCCGTGTTGCCACCCAATCGTGTTAATTCAACGCCGATCTGCCAGTCACTTGGCGCTATCTCGATTTCATCAAGGAATGCCCAGACTCGAAATTGAGGTTCGACTAACCGCTCGAAGACAGTCAATTCCACGACAAAGCCATCGGCTTCTAGGAGACGGCCACCGTGAGGGCCGGTCTTGTTATCTTCTTCGTCATCGTGTTCCTGCGCAATTGTCGGACTGGCAATGAATAAGACAACGCCGATGCAGATGCTGTTCTTGAATGTGCTGTTGAGGAAATTCATTGTGAGGTTTCTCCTGATGAGCGACCCAGTGTTTCGCCACTTAGTCGTTCGATTTCAATACGGATTAGGTGGGAGCGTGCGGCTGCATTGATGAGTGCGAGCTGGGAATCTAAAAGTTCTTTCTGCGCCGCGCTCATTTCAATATAGCTGTAACGGCCATTCTCGAAGGCAGTTCGGGTTGCAGCGAGTGCGTTGTTAAGTTGAGGAACGACTAAGTCTTGCAGCGCGGTGAATTCATTGACTGCTAGTAGACGTAGTTGTTCCAGTGTCAACAGCTGTGCCTTCATGCGTAGTACTGCTGTCTCTCTTTCGCTGTCGACACGCAATAAATTTGCCTGTGCAGCAGTGATAGCTCCCTGTGCTCGGCGCTTAGTCGATAGAGGCATGCTGAGCTGAAACGTGATTGCTGTATCGTTGAGTTCCGCGAGATGACGAAGGCCCGCGCCAACTTCGATGTTGCTACTGCGTTGACTGCGCGCTTGGCGAAGTTCCGCTTCCTTCAGTCGGGCTTCAGTAACAAACACTTGTATTGCCGGGTTTTTCTCAAGCGCGGCGAGAAGTGATTGCATGTCGGCGGTTTCAACGATCTGCATTAGTTCTGCCTGACTTTGGTGCTGTGAAGAAAGTCCACCCCAGAGGCTAGAGAGGCTTATGCTTGCCGCTTGGTTTCGATAACTTGCGCTCTGTGCGTCTAGCTCGGCACGAGTGAGCGCTGCCGCGGCTCGATATCGGGCAGCCTCAGGTGTCCTACCTGCCTCGACACGCGCAGAAACATTGCTAAGTATGTCTGCAGCCAATTGCGTGTACTGCTCTAACAGACTGGCCGTTTCTTCGGCAGCGGCTAACTCGATATAACGAGTCGCAACCTCGGATAGCAGATTCAATTCAAGAATCTGTTGTTCCGCTCGCAAGACGTTCTGGCGCTGATTGACAACGTTCGCTCTGGCCGAACGTTTGTCGCCAAATTCGATAACTTGTGAGAGCGAGAGGGTAATTTCAGTTCCCTGAAACCAATTGAGATCTCCAGTACCTAGAACATTCTCAATCTCGCTATTGACACGAAGCCCGGGTTTTAGTTGCGCGGTTTGCAGTTCTCCCTGGAGTGCGTCTGCGCGTAATCGATAAGTTTGAAACTGTGGATTGTTTTTCAGCGTCAATCGAATCGCCTCAGACAGGCTAACGCCGTCATCGGGAGCGGCGTGAGCCCAGCTTCCTAAGAAGAGAGCGACGACGAAGTAAAATACCGTCAATGGTTTGTAGCTTTTCATTCTAAACTCCTAAGTCGTGCGCGTACGCACAAATCAAATCAGTCGAGGAAGGACTGTATCCAATTACGAAATGCTTAGGATGCTAGGGGAGGTGCTCTCAGTGGAGGAAGGTAATTCTTGAGGCTACTAATTTTCCTGTCTACATATTGATACCGAGCTTGAGCTTTCGGTAAGGGCAGCAAACAGAGTAAGAACAAACTGACGATGATGAGAAGGGAGTCTATATCGAAGATTTTGGAAACTAGGTTGTCAGATAGAACTTGTTTTTCTGTATCTGTATGGCCGGCTTCTTCGGTATGCTCAACATGACCACTAAGATTATCAAAGTGGATGCTGACAGGCGGTTCCTGTCCATCGAAGCAATAATGGCTAACAGCACCGCCCATGCGAAGCGCAAGCAGCACAAACAACAGTAGATAGACTATTGTAGTGGTTGTGTTTTTTTGTTCGAGCAGTTCGTGCATTGGATCAGGAAGATCGGGCCCATGTATTACAATGGGGCCACTGTAACAGAATCTTAGCCTAAGTAGGATTGATGTGCGTCAATAGGCCGCATGTAAAAACCCAAGTAGTTGGCATAGGGCAGGGCCTGAGCTGAGGAAATAGCCAGTTTACGCGTTGAATATCGATTAGTGCGTAGTGGCGTGAGGCTCAGGATCTGCAAACGGATTGTAAGTTCGGGCTTTGTCGATCTGTATTATGTCTGTCACCGAAACAATTCCACAGACTTTTTTATCTTGGAGTACTAGGATGTGGTGGATGCCATTGTCGAGCATCAGTTGCATAGTGTTATCGACAGAGCTTCGTGGCCCGACAGCAATAACATTGCGTGACATGATTTCTTGTACATAGGTCCTACTGACATCTTTTTTGTCGTTTCGAATTCGCAAGATATCGCTATGGCTTAGTACGCCAACACAATCCCCTTGATCGTCAATCACCGGAACACAGGGCCTATAGGTGTTGAGCATGATCGTTTCGGATTGCTCTACTGTGGAGGTGCAAGAGACAGTTGTTACTTCTGTTTGCATTATGTCTTTTACGAAAACTTGCACATTCAGCTCCTTGAAATTGTATCCATGTAACCTCTACGGCAGATTCAATGTATTACTGAAGCTCTTCTCTATTCCCGCTAATTCAATTCAATAAATTACCGTGCCTAAGTCGACCGAATATCTTCTAGGCATCGAGCTGTAGTAGTGCAGCGTCTTGCTTCGCAGGTCGAGTTTGGTAGATATCGCTGCCACTAGGTCAGTTCTAGCGGGGTACAGACAAGTAAGCCTGCAAGGGCTCCCAGTACATTTTGTGCTATCTATTCTCTAGATGTTCGTGTGCATCGATCGGGTATCCAGGTTGTTCCAGGTGTAAGGTTGTGGAATTTTCAGACTGTTTGAGTGTGACGCTCACCGTAGAGTGCGCGCCTTTTTTCTACTTTTCATCTCGAATAATTCCGCCTTGTAGTGTTCCACATCTTGTCTCAGTTCGGCTGGGCTACAATCTTCAGTTCGACTCGACGATTTTGGGCCTTGCCGGATTCTGTCTGATTGGATGCCAGCGGCTGATCTGCTCCCATACCCTGAGATAGGAGTCGAGACTGCTCGACACCGCGAGAGGCGAGGGCGTTGGTGACGCTAGTAGCGCGACGATTGGAGAGATTGTAATTGTAGTCAGCCGCACCGCTGGAATCAGTGTGTCCGGTTACCACCAGGTTAGTATCCTTGAACTTGGCTAGCACCTGCGCCACGGAATTTAGCACCGGGTAAAACTGATCGCGCACGACGAACTCGTTCGTATTGAAACTAATGTTGCCGGGCATGATCAGATTTATTTCATCGCCGACGCGTTGTACCTGCACGCCGGAGCCTGCGAGCTGCTCTCGCATTTCCGCTTCTTGGGCATCCATATAGGCGCCTACTCCGGCGCCAATTGCTCCGCAACCGAGCGCGGCATTACGAGCGCGTTGGCCGCTTTCGATAGCGCCGACTAGGCCACAAACTACGCCACCCAAGGCGCCATAAGTTGCGGCTCGGCTTATTTGTTGCTCGCCGGTATAAGGGTTGATGGTGTTACAGGCGCTGACGATCAGGCTGATTACTAGCACGCCGAGTATTCTACTAAGTCTGAGGTATTGCATAAATCTCCATTACTGCCTTGTCTAAGGCACGGAAATACTCGCGCCTTCATTTTTGCTATCGAATACGAAAGACCATGAGTATACGCCTGATTGCGAACGTAGACTGTGATTGCAATATCACTCCGGGCTAAGGGAGGAAGTCGCTACTAGTTAGATCATTGAGAGTGGTCAGTCATTTTCTTGTAGAAAGACTCGAAGGGGGTAAAAATCAGTCAATCGGAACCCTCCAATTTTTAGCGAGCCCTCTGTTTTAGAAGGCCCTAGGGCGCCGTCAATTGAATTAACTCCACTTTTCGACCCACTTCTCCCCTGTTGTTCCATCGCCAGATGCTTGAATTGAGCTATGATATCGTCCTCAGCTGAACTTGATCAGCAAGAATAAATTTGTTGGAGTTTCATCATGCGATATCTTCTTGCCATACTACTTCCTCCCTTAGCGGTATTTCTGTGCGCAAAACCATTCCAAGCGATACTTAATATATTCCTGTGTATTGCCTTCTGGATACCTGGCGTAATTCATGCGCTTTTCGTCGTTCATTCGCATCTAGCAGACAAACGAAACCAAGAGCTCGTTGACGCAATTAAGGACACCCATAAGGGTTCATAGCTAGTTAAAAGGGTTTAACAATGACTATTGTAAAAAGGATTTCTCTATTGCTTGCTCTTCTGTCTCTGGTTGCGTGCAGTACAGTCTATTACGAGACGATGGAGCAATTTGGAATTCACAAGAGAGACATACTTGTGGATCGTGTTGAAGAAGCGCGAGATTCACAGGAAGCAGCCAAGGAGCAATTCAGTTCCGCGTTGGAACAATTCACTACCCTGCTGAATTTTGATGGTGGAGATTTACGCGCTGCCTATGATTCTCTGAATGATGAATTTGAACAGAGCGAATCAAAAGCTGAGGCGGTGAGTGACAGAATCCGCGCAGTCGAGAATGTGTCTGCTGATTTGTTCAATGAGTGGGAAGATGAGCTTGAGCTTTACACAAGTCAATCTCTACGCAGCTCGAGTGCAGATACTCTTAGGCAAACACGCGTTCGCTACGAACAATTGGTCGCATCAATGCATGCCGCCGAATCGAAAATGCTTCCAGTTGTCAATGCGTTTCGAGATCAGGTGCTTTTTCTGAAACACAATTTGAATAGCAGGGCTATTGCGTCACTACGTTCTGAACTGGTGACTATTGAGGGAGATATATCAGCGTTAATTGTGGATATGGAAAATTCGATTTCGGAGTCGAACCGGTTTCTTACGGAGTTGGCATTGATATAGATAAAGAAGGGCGTGAAATATCTCATGTCCTGCCAGTAACAAGTTAGCGGCGAGTGGCAACTCGCTGAAATTTCCGCGAACTTCTTTGCCCAATAAAATTAATCACGGATAAAGATACAATTGATTGTTATAAAAAATAAATATTTTCAATATTTTTATAATCTAGCATTAGCTTGCCTAGCAGCGTGTTTTTCTTTCAGTGCTCACGCCCAATCATTCGAGGTTAGTGCACGCCACTACACCGAAAAGGCATTTATACTGGAAGGCGAAAATCAGACATTTTATATCGAATTGAGCAACCCCACTTCGGTGGAATTTAAAGTAGTTAGAGCAGTTGTTTCCTTTAATAAAAATGTAGATGTTCGAGGATTAGATAAACACTGCTCACAATGGAAGCCGGATAATAAGACCCAACTAATCTGCACTATTCCTCTGCTTAAGGCGGAGTCATTTCTACTACTTTCCTATTACATTGTAGGAGAGGTAAATCTACGGCCAGGTTTCGTCGCATCGCTGAGTGTGACAAGCCTGGATGATTCAATCGCAGTAAGCGCACAAGATTCATCAAGCGTTGGCCTATCTGATGGTAGTCGCTTTATCGAGGGTTCGGCGCTTAGTATTTCGGTGGCGAGAGATATTCTTCGTGAT
>JAESUT010000200.1 GCA_016762995.1 Gammaproteobacteria bacterium
AAGAAGTAGAGAAACCATTGGTTTTGCTACAATAAGAGCTGGCGATATTGTAGGAGATCATACGGTGACGTTCGCGGGTTTAGGTGAGCGCGTCGAGATAACACACAAGGCCAGTAGTCGAATGACGTTCGCGAGCGGCGCAGTTCGCGCCGTGAAGTGGATAGAAGGCAAGGAGAGTGGCCTTTATTCAATGCAGGATGTGTTGGAGTTGTAGTAGACAGTAGTAGGAGCAGGAGCAGGAGCAGGAGCTGAGAGTGAAGTTGAGGAGGTTGGAGAAGTTGATGCCTCTTGAATAAGTATACCCAGGTCAGGGCTAATTGAATCTTAATTGCTTTGCTAGAAGGATTAAGATGATTTTTTTACTTCTCACTGCATTTTTAAGCAGTTCGACGTAGACAACAAGGGGCATGTATCTATAGAATACTCGCTCAGTATGACAGTGCTGAAAACATTACAAATTGATTTAAAAAGCGGAGTGAGGAGATTCTTCATTCCGCTTTTTTTCGCCCGAAATTAACAGAACGATGAAGAGTATTTAGGAGAAAAAGTGGCTGGCTCAGCGGTACTTGCATTAGAAGACGGTAGCGTATTTCATGGTGTTGCAATAGGAGCGCAGGGAAGCTCCAGTGGCGAAGTGGTTTTCAATACTTCTATGACGGGTTATCAGGAAATTCTCACTGATCCTTCATACGCCAAGCAGATCATCACACTTACCTACCCTCACATCGGCAGCACTGGTACGAACGAAGAAGATAATGAGTCCAGCCAGGTTTGGGCCTCAGGCTTGGTTATTCGTGATTTACCTTTGTTAGCAAGCAACTGGCGCAATGAGCAGTCACTTGATGAGTTTCTGACGGCTAGAAACGTGGTTGCGATTGCGGAAATTGATACGCGCCGTCTCACGCGTTTACTTCGTGATAAGGGTGCGCTGAATGGCTGCCTTCTCTCTGGGGCCGCGCTTGAGACCGGTGGTGAGGCCGAAGCATTGCGACTGGCCAAGGCTTTCCCGGGATTAAAAGGCATGGATCTTGCGAAAGAGGTCAGCGTCAAGGAACGCTTCGAATGGAGGGGCGGTGTTTGGGACCTAGAGTCAGGATACAAAGTGGATTCTGATAACCGCTTTAAGATTGTCGCCTACGATTTTGGCGTTAAGAACAACATCCTGCGTATGCTGGTCGATCGCGACTGCGAAGTCACTGTTGTGCCTGCACAGACACCGGCGAGTGAGGTGCTTGCTATGAAGCCTCATGGGGTTTTCCTCTCCAACGGCCCGGGCGATCCTGAGCCATGCGATTATGCGATCGCGGCAATAACGGAGATTCTGGATTCGGGTATTCCCTTGTTTGGAATCTGTCTTGGTTGCCAATTAATGGCACTGGCCTGCGGCGCCAGTACCGTGAAGATGTCTTTGGGGCATCATGGCGCGAACCATCCCGTGCAAAACCTCAAAGATGGCACAGTAATGATCACCAGCCAAAACCACGGCTTCGCTGTCGACGAGAAGACTCTTCCGAGTAATTTAGTAGCTACACATAGGTCCTTATTTGACGGCTCCTTGCAAGGAATAGAGCGAACAGACAGGCCAGCATTCGCATTCCAAGGACATCCGGAGGCAAGCCCCGGCCCACATGATGTGGCGCCACTGTTCGATCATTTCATCGAATTGATGGCCAATCACAAGTAACAGTTTAATAATTCTCAATCAAAACGTTAAAACCCGTGACTGCAAAGCAGGACTAACTACAAGGTACAGACAACGCGACCATGCCACGAAGAAAAGATCTAAAGAGTGTATTAATCATTGGAGCCGGCCCCATCGTTATCGGGCAGGCATGTGAATTTGACTATTCAGGTGCACAGGCTTGCCAGGCGTTAAGGGAAGAAGGCCTGAGAGTCATTCTGGTTAATTCGAATCCTGCCACTATCATGACCGACCCGGTGATGGCGGATGCGACCTACATTGAGCCCATTAATTGGCGCATGCTCGAGAAGATTATCGAGAAGGAAAAGCCAGATGCCATCC
Source organism: Gammaproteobacteria bacterium (assembly GCA_016762995.1). GTDB lineage: Bacteria > Pseudomonadota > Gammaproteobacteria > Pseudomonadales > Pseudohongiellaceae > UBA9145. The sequence goes on from JAESUT010000200.1 coordinate 2,024, forward strand.
TGCCTACAATGGGCGGGCAGACTGCGCTCAACTGTGCATTGGATCTAAATCGCCACGGTATTTTGGACAAGTACAATGTCGARYTAATCGGCGCTAGCTGCGAGGCAATAGACAAGGCTGAAGACCGGGAACTCTTCGACCAGGCAATGCAGAGGATCGGATTGGAAACGCCTGTGCAYGGCATTGCTAATAACATGGAGCAGGCGCACGAAGCACTTGAGAAAGTTGGTTTCCCTTGCATCATCAGGCCGTCGTTCACCATGGGTGGTACTGGTGGTGGAATCGCCTATAACAAGGAAGAGTTCGATGAGATCTGCCWGCGCGGYATGGARCTMTCACCCACCAACGAGCTGCTAATCGATGAATCACTAATAGGTTGGAAAGAGTATGAGCTCGAAGTGGTGCGTGATAAGAATGATAAYTGCATCATCGTCTGCTCCATCGAGAATTTCGATGCTATGGGCGTTCACACGGGTGATTCGATTACTGTCGCTCCTGCGCAAACKTTAACYGATAAGGAATATCAGATTCTTCGGAATGCCTCGCTCGCCGTCTTGCGAGAGATTGGCGTKGAAACTGGAGGATCSAAYGTTCAATTTGGTATAAATCCGGYGGATGGTCGTYTAGTTATCATCGAGATGAACCCGCGAGTGTCGCGTTCATCAGCACTCGCCTCGAAGGCGACTGGATTTCCGATTGCTCGAGTCGCCGCTAAGCTTGCAATAGGGTTTACCTTAGATGAGCTACGAAACGAGATTACCGGTGGTGCAACACCTGCATCTTTTGAACCGTCTATCGACTATGTCGTTACCAAGATTCCTCGATTCACTTTCGAAAAATTCCCGGAAGCGAATGATCGTCTTACGACACAGATGAAGTCGGTGGGCGAAGTCATGGCTATAGGCCGTACCTTCCAAGAGTCCTTGCATAAGGCGCTGCGCGGGCTTGAAGTCGGGATGTGCGGTTTCGATCCGCTGCTCAACCTTAAGTTAAGTGACGCCAAAGCCATCCTTACGCGAGAGCTAACCGAGCCGGGCGCAGAGCGAATTTGGTACATCGCCGATGCATTCAGGGCGGGTTGGCCTATCGACACGGTACATGACCTGACTGGGGTTGATCGCTGGTTCCTCGTGCAGATCGAGGACCTAATTAACGACGAGAAAATGCTCGCTGAAAAGTCTCTCGAAGAAGTCGACTATGACCTCATGCGCAAGCTCAAGAGGAAGGGTTTCTCAGATAAGCGTATGAGTCAGGTTCTGGAAGTGCCAGAGCTGGCCGTGCAATCGAGACGGCATGACTTGGGAATTCGTCCCGTCTATAAACGGGTAGATACCTGTGCGGCAGAATTCGTTTCTTCGACAGCGTATATGTATTCAACCTACGAAGAGGAGTGTGAGGCTGAGCCTTCCGATAGAGATAAAATTATAGTGCTAGGCGGTGGACCCAATCGTATCGGGCAGGGAATCGAGTTCGACTACTGCTGTGTGCACGCCGCGTTAGCCTTGAGTGAGGATGGTTACGAGACCATCATGATCAACTGCAATCCCGAAACTGTCTCTACCGATTACAATATTTCAGATCGCCTATTCTTCGAGCCGCTGACATTCGAAGACGTAATCGAAGTTGTCCAATTGGAGAAACCTAAGGGTGTCATAGTGCAGTTCGGTGGACAGACGCCACTGAATCTTGTGAAACGATTAGAGGAGGCCGGTGTTCCTGTAATTGGCACTAGCCCCGATGCTATCGATCGCGCTGAAGACAGAGAAAGATTCCAGCAGTTAATCGAGAAGGTGGGCCTGAAACAACCACCGAACAGGACGGTGCGAAGTGTCGAAGAAAGCATCGAAGCGGCAAAAGAAATCACCTATCCATTGGTGGTGCGGCCATCTTATGTGCTGGGCGGACGTGCGATGGAGATCGTCTACAACGAAGAAGAACTCGATCGCTACATGCACGATGCAGTTAAGGTATCCAATGACAGTCCTGTGCTACTCGACTATTTTTTGAGTGCGGCAATTGAGATCGATGTCGATCTTGTTTGCGACGGCGAGCAAGTGGTCGTTGGAGCAATCATGCAGCATATTGAGCAGGCAGGCATTCACTCTGGTGACTCGGCTTGTTCCTTGCCTCCCTACAACCTGCCAATGGAAGTACAGGATAAGATTCGCGGGCAGGTAAGTGCGCTAGCGTTAGAGCTAGGTGTTATCGGCTTGATGAATACTCAGCTCGCCTATCAGGATGGTGAGATCTATATTATTGAAGTAAACCCTCGGGCTTCGCGTACCGTACCGTTCGTTTCAAAATGTATCGGTCGTTCGCTGGCCAAAGTTGCCGCGCGATGCATGGTCGGTCAGTCATTGAAGGAGCAGGGGTTTACGGAAGAGATAATTCCAAAGACCTTTGCTGTAAAAGAGGCGATATTCCCGTTTAATAAATTTCCTGGTGTTGACCCGATACTCGGACCGGAGATGAAGTCCACGGGCGAGGTAATGGGTGTTGGTAAAACGTTTGCAGAAGCCTACGCAAAGGCGCAGATGGCTGCTGGCGAATTTTTCGAGAAAAAAGGCAACGCATTCTTGAGTGTGCGCGATGCGGATAAACCGGATATTGCTGAGGTGGCGAGGAAATTGCTTGAGTTGGGCTATTCGATAGTCGCTACACATGGAACCGCAGCCGTTATAGAAGAGGCCGGGCTCGAGGTGACGGGCGTCAATAAAGTCGCCGAAGGCAGGCCGCATATAGTCGATATGTTGAAAAATGACGAGATACAGTTGATCGTCAATACGACTGAGGGCAAACAGGCGATATCCGATTCATCTATCATTAGGCGCACGGCCTTAAGGCACAGTGTGTTCTGTACGACAACGGTAGCCGGCGCTCTCGCAGTTTGCGAAGCACTATCCTTCAGTGGCAATATGTCGGTATACACAATTCAAGATCTTCATGCTGCCCTGAATTAGGCGAGCTTCAATGCAGAGGTAACGGTAGTTTTTACGCTTGCCGTGCTATCTATTTTTGTTAGTCCTGCTGCGTTATAGCGCAGTAAAATTAAAACGGAAGAATTATGTCCAGAGTACCAATGACAGTCGGAGGTTCTGAGCGATTACGCGAGGAGCTGAACCAACTAAAATCAGAACAGCGTCCCAAGATTATTAAGGCTATCGCCGAGGCAAGAGAGCACGGCGATCTCAAGGAAAATGCTGAATATCACGCAGCTAGAGAGCAGCAGAGTTTTTGTGAGGGGCGTATTGGAGAAATTGAAGGCAAATTAGCTGATGCTCAAGTTATAGACGTCACTAAAATAGAGGCAACCGGCAGGGTAATCTTCGGTACAACAGTGACGTTAATTAACATCGAAACGGATAAGGCCGTGATCTATCAGATTGTTGGCCAAGATGAGGCCGATGTGCCGAATGGAAAAATTTCAGTAAGCTCGCCAATTGCCCGTGCCATTATGGGTAAGCGAGAGGGCGATGAGATTGTAGTGAACGCGCCTGCCGGTGATGTCGAATACGAGATCGACAAGGTTGAGCATAAGTAAGGGCTTCGCTTTAGACTGTCTTTCGCTTTACGTTCGATAACCGGCCATCGTGCTTCTTGGCCTTTCTGTACAATAACGCCGTGTGGCCGAGGCTTTGCACGCACTCAGATTTAAATTCCTGACAGATAGTTGCTACAAGTTCTTTCTTGGCGTCGCGGTCGGCAGCTACTAGCTTAATCTTAATGAGTTCATGGTCTGTTAGGGCGCGCTCAAGCTCTAATCGAATGTTCTCGCTCAAGCCCTTTTGAGCAATCGTAACGATCGGGTGCAAATTGTGGCCGATGGCTCGATACTGTTTCTTGGCCGTGTTACTTAATGTCATGATAGTTCCGTGATAGTTCCGTGATAGTTCCATATAGAGTTCCGTGCCGAGTATCCGGCAGTCTTTCTAAGAAGGAAGCGGATTTTAGCGGAACTCAAGTAATTAATAAACGGTGAAATGGCAATGAAAGCGAATGATAGGGAATTTGTAGGTTCAAATTAATGGGGCGATCAAAAACCAGCAAGCAATGGTTAAAAGAACATTTCGACGATGTCTATGTACGCCGTGCAAAGGAAGAGGGCTATCGTTCGAGGGCTAGTTTCAAGTTGCTTGAGATACACGAGCAAGACAAGTTAATCAAAAAAGGGATGACGGTAGTCGACCTCGGCGCTGCRCCTGGGGGCTGGTCTCAAGTAGCCGCTAAACTGGTAGGTGAGAAGGGGCAGGTGATAGCCAGCGATATCCTGCCTATCGATTCCTTGCCAGGAGTCGAATTCTTACAAGGTGACTTCACTGAAGACGCGGTCTTAGAGCGTTTAATAGAACTGCTCAAAGACGAGCAAGCAGACCTTGTAATATCGGATATGGCACCCAATATGAGTGGTATGAGAGAGATTGATCTCCCGCGGGTAATGTATCTTGCTGAATTGGCTCTAGACCTCGCCAAGACTGTCTTGAAGCCTGGCGGAGGCTTCCTTGTTAAGGTTTTCCATGGTGAAGGCTACGAAGACCTGCAAAAACAGCTTAAAAGTAGCTTTACTGGCGTGAAGGTTAGGAAACCTAAGGCTTCTAGGGCGAGATCGAGTGAAATCTATTTATTGGCCGCGGGTTTTCGGGGTTTAGACTGAATTCACGTGCAATATTTTTTATGTTCATTAGAATTGAGGCTTAACGAGCCCTCTTCGCCAGCAGTTAACAGGCGCTCTACCAACAAATTTTACTAACCACTGGGGGATAAACCCTTGAATGATATGGCAAAAAACCTGATTCTTTGGATGATTATTGCCGGAGTTCTGCTCACGGTATTCCAGAACATTAATCAGGAACCTCGAGAAGAAAGCATTAATTACTCTGAATTCATCCGAGAAGTTCGTGCGGGCCGAGTTCGGGAGGTCGAACTCGCAGGTATCAACATTACGGGTATGCGTAGTGATAGCACGCAATTTCGTTCGATCATGCCGCTAATTGGCGATGATCAGCTGCTGAATGACTTATTTGAGAACGACGTCGAGGTAACGGCTAACGAGCCGGAACAGCGCAGCATCTGGATTGATTTGCTGCTCTCCATATTTCCAATATTGATTATTGTAGGGTTATTCCTCTTTTTCATGAGGCAGATGCAAGGCGGGGGTGCTGGAGGTAAGGGTGGCCCAATGTCTTTTGGCAAGAGTAAAGCTAAGCTCTTGGGTGAAGACCAGATTAAGATAACGTTTGCGGACGTAGCGGGTGTCGACGAAGCGAAAGCGGACGTGCAGGAGCTCGTAGAGTTTCTGCGCGAGCCAGACAAATTTCAGCGACTAGGCGGTCGTATTCCTCGCGGTATCTTGATGGTCGGTCAGCCGGGTACTGGTAAGACTTTGTTGGCTAAAGCGATAGCCGGTGAAGCCAAGGTTCCTTTCTTCTCTATATCAGGTTCCGACTTTGTCGAGATGTTTGTCGGCGTAGGTGCTTCGCGCGTGCGTGATATGTTCGAGCAGGCGAAGAAGCAGGCGCCCTGTATTATTTTTATAGACGAGATCGATGCAGTGGGCCGTCATCGAGGCGCTGGCTTAGGCGGCGGGCATGACGAACGTGAGCAAACGCTTAATCAATTACTTGTTGAGATGGATGGCTTTGAGGCCAATGACGGCGTGATCGTTGTTGCAGCAACAAACAGGCCTGATGTATTAGACCCGGCACTTTTGCGTCCAGGTCGATTCGATCGTCAGGTCGTGGTTGGTTTGCCGGATATTCGTGGTCGAGAGCAGATTCTCAAAGTGCATATGCGCAAGGTTCCTATTAATGACAACGTTAAGGCTGGCGTAATCGCGCGCGGCACACCAGGATTTTCCGGAGCGGATATTGCCAACTTGGTGAACGAGGCAGCACTCTTCGCTGCTAGATCAGGTAAGCGTCTCGTGACTATGGAAGAGTTCGAGAAAGCTAAAGACAAAATCATGATGGGCGCAGAGCGCAAATCGATGGTGATGTCAGATAAGGAAAGAGCGAATACGGCCTATCATGAGTCGGGTCATGCGATTGTCGGGAGATTGGTGCCAAGCCATGATCCTGTGTACAAAGTCAGCATCATTCCGCGTGGACGTGCATTGGGCGTTACTATGTTCCTCCCAGAGGAAGATCGCTACAGCCTGAGTCGAGAGACTATCTTGAGTCAAATTTGCAGTCTTTATGGCGGTCGAATAGCAGAAGAGATTACTCTTGGTAAAGATGGGGTGACTACGGGTGCCTCCAATGATATTCAGCGAGCGACAGAGATGGCTCGCAACATGGTCACTAAATGGGGTCTGTCGGAAAAGCTTGGACCGCTGCTCTACTCGGAAGATGAGGGTGAGGTATTTTTAGGTCGTTCGGCTGCCTCGCAGTCGAAGACGTTCTCCTCTGAGACCGCGATAGCGATCGATGTGGAAGTACGGAATATCATCGATGAATGCTATGGCAGAGCTGAGAAGATTCTAGAAGAGCATAGAGATCAGTTGGAGATGATGAAAGATGCCTTGATGGAATACGAGACTATCGATGCTGATATGATCGATGACATCATGAAAGGCGAGAAGCCAAGACCGCCAGCCGATTGGTCGGATACTGATTCCAGCAATTCAGGCAGTGGCGGATCAAGTAGCACTGAAGCATCGAGCGAAGACATTGACAAGTCTGGTACGGTCGATGGTGCAGCCAGCGAACATTAGTCCTTCAACGAAGAACCTCTAGTTTTGATTGCAAGCCTTACAGCAGGAGAACGACAGATTGATCTGTCTTCTCCTGTTTGCATGGGCATAGTAAACGCGACTCCTGACTCCTTCTCCGATGGTGCCGAGTTACAGACATTAGGCGCTAACTCTTTCAAAATTGATATCGACAAGGCTCTATCTCGTGCTGAGGCCATGGTTGCCGATGGCGCCACATTTATCGATGTGGGCGGAGAATCAACACGTCCAGGCGCTGCCAGGGTGACGGAGCAGGAGGAGCTGGATAGAGTTATTCCCATTATTGAAGCGATTCGGTTGAGGTTAGATGTTTGCATCTCAGCCGACACGAGCTCGCCGAGGGTGATGGAGGCGGCGATAAACAGTGGTGCCGAACTAATCAACGATGTTCGTGCTCTCTTGACGCCTGGTGCCATGGAAGCGGTAAAGGCGAGTAAGGCGGCGGTTTGCTTGATGCACATGCAGGGGACGCCGAGCAGCATGCAGGAGAATGCCTCTCAAACCAGTTATGGAAGTGTAGTGGAGGAAGTCTACGATTTTCTCAGGGAGCGGGTTGAGCATTGTTCAAGTCAGGGGATAGAGCGTAGCCGGCTGCTGATCGATCCAGGGTTTGGTTTCGGCAAGACCGTTCGACACAATTATTTGTTGTTAAAGAGGCTCGCTTATTTTTCGGAGCTCGAGATTCCAATACTCATCGGGGTCTCGCGCAAATCCATGATTGGCGAGGTAACCGGACGAGTAGTTGATCAGCGCCTAGCAGGCTCAGTGGCAGCAACGACCCTCGCGCTAGCTTCGGGCGCAATGATAATTCGTACTCACGATGTTGCTGCCACCATGGATGCAATTAGAGTAAACTCAGCCTATTCAAGCGCCTAGTAATATTTGATATGAAAAAAAGAGAAAAACAATATTTTGGTACCGACGGCATACGCGGTGCCGTGGGCACTGCACCCATAACCCCCGACTTCATGCTTAAGCTCGGATGGGCTGCAGGCACCGTGTTTGCGAAGAAAGGTGGTGCGCGAAACAAGATAATCATAGGAAAAGACACACGTATCTCCGGCTACATGTTTGAAGCGGCGCTAGAGGCAGGAGTGACTGCCGCTGGAGTCGACATCAATCTGCTTGGCCCTATGCCCACCCCTGCTATAGCTTACTTGACGCGTACGTTACGCGCTCAAGCAGGCATAGTCATAAGTGCCTCGCACAATTCTTATCAAGACAATGGGATTAAATTTTTTGCAGGTGATGGCAGCAAGTTAGCGGATGATGTTGAATTTGCTATAGAGGAGCAGCTCTCGAAGACCATTTCAACTGTATCCCCGCAGTTGCTAGGAAAGGCCTCGCGAGTTACCGATGCAGCTGGCAGATATATCGAATTCTGTAAGAGCCGAATTGATACCGATCTGACATTTAAAGGGCTTAAGATCGTACTCGATTGCGCGCATGGGTCTACCTATCACATTGCACCCAGCGTATTTGAAGAGCTAGGTGCCTCGGTTTCAGCGATAGGTGTCAGTCCGGACGGATTGAATATAAATGAAAACTGCGGTTCCACGTCTCCGAAGTTGTTGGCCGAAACTGTGCTTAAAGAAGAGGCTGACATTGGCATCGCATTCGATGGAGATGGCGATCGCGTGGTCATGGTTGATCACCTTGGCAATGTCATCGATGGTGATGAGATACTGTATGTCATCGCGCGCGACAGGCGTCGTCAGAATATTGATTTCGGTGGAGTAGTTGGCACATCGATGAGTAATTTAGGGCTTGAGCACGCACTCGATTCCCTTGATATACCTTTTGCTAGAAGTGACGTAGGAGATCGCTACGTAATGCGAGAGCTACTCAAGCGAGGCTGGAGTCTTGGTGGTGAATCGTCGGGACATATTATTTGTTTGGACAAGACGACGACGGGTGATGGCATAGTCTCAGCCCTACAGGTTCTCTCCGCGATTTCAAACAGCCAGAGTTCGCTAGCCGAATTGACGAGTAAATTGAATAAGTACCCTCAATCCATGGTGAATGTACGAATTGCGGATTCCGCCGATTTAACCGGTAGCGATAGAGTGCAGAAGGCAGTTGCCGATGTGGAAGAAAGGCTGGGGTCTAAGGGGCGAGTGCTGCTAAGGCCTTCAGGCACGGAGCCCGTTGTACGGGTAATGGTGGAGGGAGAGGATGCGGCAGAAGTGCTTAAGTTAGCCGCCGAGCTGGCCGAAGTCGTTGAAAAAGAAATTGGAGCCGCAGCCTGAGACTGCGTTGCCGTGTTGCAAGACCTCGGTATCTTAGTTAGTATTGGCGCCCGTTTTAGCGGGCAATTTTAGAATGCTCAATATCTCGCTCTTCTGGATTTTTAAGCATGCGTCAGAAATTGGTTGTTGGAAATTGGAAAATGCATGGCTCTCGTGCCCAGGTGCGGCAGTTGATAGAGGGTGTAGCTACTGGTAGTGCGGGCCTGTCGAACGTAGAAATAGCAGTTGGGCCGACTTTTCTACATATAGGTTTGGCGGCTGAAATATGTGCTGGAAAAGGCGCTGACCATCTGAAGTTAGCCGCGCAAAACTTATCTGCCGAGCCCCAAGGTGCTTTTACCGGTGAGGTTTCAGCGCCCATGCTGGCTGAATATGGAGTTAACTACGTTATAGTAGGGCATTCTGAAAGACGTGAAATTTTTGCAGAAACAAATCAGGTAGTTGCTGCCAAGTTCAAGGCGGCTCAGGCAAGCGGATTGATTCCCATCTTGTGTGTGGGAGAGTCATTGGCGCAGCGACAAGCCGGAACCAGCGCCGAGGTTGTGCTGATGCAGTTAAATGCAGTGATCGAGGCGGCGGGAATAGCAGCACTACAATCCGCGGTTTTAGCCTATGAACCACTATGGGCAATCGGTACAGGAAAGACGGCAAGTAAAGAGCAGGCACAGGAAATTCATCGAGTGCTGCGTGAACATATTGCGAAGTCGAATACGGCTATCGCACAAAGCATAAGAATTTTATACGGTGGCAGTGTTAAAGCCGCTAATGCGACAGAGTTGTTTAGTCAGGCCGACATAGATGGTGGCCTGGTGGGTGGGGCCTCATTGAAGGCCGAAGAATTTGTATCCATTTGTAAAAGTGCGGATTAAGAATCATGGAAACCATAGTAGTTGTAGTTCACGTTATTGTAGCCATCGGGATAGTAGGTCTAGTCCTATTGCAGCAAGGTAAGGGCGCTGATGCTGGCGCCTCTTTTGGTGCAGGCTCTTCCCAGACGGTGTTTGGCGCATCTGGCACCGGGAATTTCTTGGTGCGAGCAACGACTGTCGGCGCGACGATATTCTTCATAACCAGCCTATCGCTGGCTGTATTTGCGAAGAATCAGTCGTCCCTCGGTGGGGCGGCGAATTCGCCATTGGCAAACGAAGCACTGCTGCAGGAAATGGCAGCTCCGATTGTCTCAGATGTGCCTCAGCTAGACACGGCGCCTGCGATACCCTCTAATGACGACGATGTGCCAAACTTACCTAGCAGCGATAACTAGGATTATAGATAGAATTAGCCGAAGTGGTGAAATTGGTAGACACGCTACCTTGAGGGGGTAGTGACCTCTGGTCGTGCCGGTTCAAGTCCGGCCTTCGGCACCAACTTTTCAAAACCGGTTCCTCAAGCCGATTTTGACCCTTGTGCGGGGGAATCGCTCAATTCCCGCGAAAGCCGCGTAAAGCCTTGACCTTAGCCCCAACTAGTCCTTATAATTCGCTCCCCTTGTGAGAGAGGCCTTTGGCTTTATTGTCTTAGGTTGTTTTTAGTAAAAACAAGGGTTTACTGAAGAGGCTATTTATTGGTTTCTCAGGTGCCAGAATCGAAGTTTAAGATTTGTTGCGGGGATAACCCGATTGATAAGAACACAGGTCTTAGGGTTGGAAGATAGTATAGATAGTGGTTTTGATCTGAGTTAGATCGGAGCCAGCCAGAATCAAAGTTTTTGATTTGTTGCGGGGTGGAGCAGTCTGGCAGCTCGTCGGGCTCATAACCCGAAGGTCGTAGGTTCAAATCCTGCCCCCGCTACCAATATTTGTAGTATTGAGTAGTTCTCGGCGACCGGAAGGTCGTAGGTTCAAATYGGAACCACGAGATTCATTCGAATGTTGTGAATGARTNNNGRKKWGYTSWTCTWTKKAKWWMGAWTSCNNCACCGCTACCAATATTTGTAGTATTGAGTAGTTCTCGGCGACCGGAAGGTCGTAGGTTCAAATCAGGACCGCGAGATTCATTCGATTGAYGTGAATGAGTAAAGGTTTGTTCTTCTATGGAGATCGGATCCCTAGCTACCAATATTCAGTATGGAAGCCCTGATCGGGCTATCRGACACCAAGCTTCTCGCTTACTTAGATTGAGTCGGCGAAGAAGATTTTAGAGTGGGCCTTTGGCCCATTTTTTGTATCTAGGGGATACGTCCCGGATGCTGAGTGAAAAGTACTGTGAGCAGTAGCGTAACTCTAATAACAGAATTGATAGACACCACGGTTCAAGCGTTAGGTTTGGATTTGTGGGGAGTCGAACTGATTCAGCAGGGGAAGTATTCCTTGCTGAGGATTTATATTGAGCGTGAAGAAGGTGTCGCGATCGAAGATTGCGAAAAAGTCAGTCGGCAGGTAAGTGCGCTATTGGATGTCGAAGATCCAATAGCAGGGGAGTATACCTTAGAGGTTTCGTCTCCGGGYATGGATAGACCGCTGTTCTCAATTGAACATTATGTGCAATAYRTTGGCAGCGAAGTGGATTTAAAATTACGACGGCCAATAGATGGCAGGCGAAAGTTTAAAGGACAAATAATAAAAGTCTCAGAGGGCATCGTTGGCTTGTTGGTTGAAGGTTCTGAGTATGACTTAGAATTTCCTGATATAGAAAAAGCCAATATTGTTTTCTAGACTATTTTTACTCCATGCTCTGGATTTATATCCGGATCTACGCTTTGAGTAAGGTGACATTATTATGATGAGTAAAGAGATTTTAATGGTTGCGGATGCCGTCTCAAATGAGAAGGGTGTTTCGCGCGAAGTGATTTTTGAGGCGATTGAGTCGGCGCTAGCGGCGGCTACAAAGAAGCTGAACGATCATGATGGAATCGACTGCCGAGTTGCAGTGGAWCGAGAGACGGGTGAGTACGAATCCTTCCGAGTWTGGACGGTGGTTGAAGAYGARGARTAYCTRGAAGAGGGSTCTCARTTTACTGTCGAGCAAGCACAAGAGAAGACGAAAGGCCTCGYTGTCGGAGAYACYKWYGAAGAAAARATCGACAAYRTRGAATTTGGYCGGATCGCTGCACAAACTGCTAAGCAAGTTATCGTGCAAAAAGTACGAGAAGCCGAGAGAGAAATCATAATTGGCGATTATAAAGATCGCATCGGTGAGCTTGTTGCTGGAACGGTAAAGAAAGTAACTCGTGAAAATATCATTATCGACCTGGGTAGCAATGCCGAGGCGTTGCTATCTCGCGATCAAATGATCCCGAGAGAGACCTTTCGCATGGGAGACCGAATGCGCGCCCTCTTGATTGATGTTCGTTCCGAACAACGTGGCCCGCAGCTATTCCTAAGTCGCACTTCTCCCAACATGCTTATCGAGCTATTTAAAATTGAAGTGCCGGAGATCTCCGAAGAAATTATCGAAATCAAAGCGGCGGCGAGAGATCCTGGCTCGAGAGCTAAAATCGTGGTTAGCACGAATGACGGCCGGATCGATCCTGTGGGTGCTTGTGTTGGCATGCGTGGTTCGCGCGTGCAAGTAGTCTCGAATGAATTATCAAATGAGCGGATCGACATTATACTTTGGGATGACAACCCGGCGCAGTTAGTCATTAATTCAATGTCTCCTGCAGAAGTCGCTTCAATTATTGTTGATGAAGATAGCAACACGATGGACATCGCTGTTGAAGAAGATAATCTTGCTCAAGCCATCGGTAGAAATGGCCAGAACGTACGTCTTTCCAGTGAGTTAACTGGGTGGACAATTAACGTGATGAGCGAAGAAGAAGCAGCAGACAAGCAACAGAAGGAAGCGAACAGCTTCATCGACATGTTCGTTGAAAAGCTCGATCTCGACGAGGAGTCAGCGGAAGTTCTGGTGCAGGAAGGTTTTACTTCACTTGAAGAAATTGCCTACGTGCCTCTTGATGAGATACTGGCTATTGATGGATTCGATGAAGAGATCGCGAATGAGTTGAGGAGTCGAGCTAAAGATGCATTGCTTACTTTGGCTATCGCCTCTGAGGAAGATCTATCTTCTGCGAATATCGCAGATGATCTTCTGAATATGGAAGGCATGGATGGAAAACTTGCATTGGAACTCGCTAAGAAAGGAATTCTCAATATGGAAGGATTGGCAGAGCAGTCTATCGATGAATTAATAGACATTGAAGGCATGGATGAAGAGCGTGCAGGTAAGTTAATTATGACCGCTCGCGCACCATGGTTTGAGTAACAGCAATTCTGTTGTTGTTGAATAGGGGTAGTTGAATGGCAGATGCAAAAATAAGTGAACTCGCCAAAGTTGTCGGAGTCTCGGTAGACAAGCTGCTGTCTCAGATAAAAGAGGCGGGCCTGTCGCATACTAAAGCTGACGATTCGATTTCGAACGACGATAAAAACACTTTATTGCAGTTTCTGCGCCGTAGCCACGGAGACTCTGAGGCCAGCATATCTGCGCCTAAGAAGATTACGCTCAAACGGAAGACGGTAGGCACACTCAGAGCGGCATCTACTCACGGTAGAGGCAAGACTGTTAACGTTGAGGTTCGCAAGAAGCGCACCTATGTTAAGCGTAGTGCTGTCGCCGAAGATGCGCCAGAAGAATTAGAAGATGAGGCAGTAGTAGCTGCAGCAGAGAGCGCCGAAGATGCCGTAGCAGATGCGAGTGTCGAGACGACGGATACCGCTAGCGCGGAGTCTGCAGAAGCGACGATCACAGAAACATCAGACAAGGCTAGCGATAAGGCTCCTGCCAAAGGTAAAGCTGCGCCAGACGTGCCTGCTGAAGAGGCTGCGACAGCAAGGGATGATAAGCCAGGTGCGAAGCGTAAGGGACAGGGCAAGAAAGAATCAGACGATCCTGTAGAGAAGAAAAAAACCCACCTGAAGAGCAAGGGTAAACCTCCTAAGCGGCAGGCCAAGAATATCCATGTTAATGACGACTTCGTTCTAGAAGGCGGCGATGTGAATGATATGGGGCGTGGTCGAAGAGGCGGCGGCAGGAAAGGCAAAGCGCGCTTATCTGCCACTCAGCATGCCTTCGAGAAGCCAAAAGACTTCATCAAGCGTGAAATCAAGATTGGCGAAACCAATACATTGCCGGACCTAGCGCAGCAGATGTCGGTTAAGACGGCAGGGCTAGTCAAAACCTTATTCAACATGGGTGTTATGGCAACGATAAACCAGACTCTAGATCAAGATACGGCGTCATTACTGATTGAAGAGATCGGCCATACGCCGAAGTTCGTATCAGAAGACGCGATCGAAGATCAGTTGGCAGAATCTATTACTGCAGAGACGGGCAAAGTCGAGATTACTCGTGCGCCGGTAGTTACAGTAATGGGCCATGTAGATCACGGTAAAACTTCTCTCTTGGACTATATACGCAAGTCTACAGTCGCCTCTCATGAGGCCGGCGGAATTACGCAGCACATTGGTGCTTATCACGTGGAAACCAGTCATGGCATGATTAGTTTTCTCGATACACCAGGTCACGCGGCATTTACCGCTATGCGCGCTCGTGGAGCGAAAGCAACGGACGTAGTTGTCTTAGTGGTCGCTGCTGACGACGGTGTTAAGCCGCAAACTGAAGAGGCTGTGCGGCATGCGAAGGCCTCTAACGTGGCGTTAGTTGTGGCAGTCAACAAGATGGATAAAGAAGGCGTCGATGTAGATCGCGTTAAGAGCGAATTAGCCGCCCTGGAAGTTATTCCGGAAGATTGGGGTGGCGAGACACAATTCATAGAAGTGTCGGCCATTACCGGTCAGGGTGTCGATCAGTTATTAGAAGCCATCCTTCTACAGGCTGAACTTATGGAGCTAAAGGCTTATACCGATGTTCCTGGTCAGGGTGTAGTAATTGAGTCCAGACTAGACAAAGGTCGCGGGCCAGTCGCCTCAGTTCTAGTACAAAACGGTACACTTAAAACAGGCGACACTGTGTTGGCTGGCCATGAGTTTGGCCGTGTCCGTGCTCTCGTTGACGAGACGGGTAAAAACATTAAAACGGCAGGCCCTTCCATTCCTGTTGAGATTCTTGGTCTCAATGGCGTGCCTGAAGCAGGTGATGAGTTTGTTGTCGTAGCAGATGAGAAGAAGGCCCGAGAGATCGCGGAATTCAGACGCACGCGACACAAAGATTCATTGCAAGCGTCGCAGAAATCGAACTTAGTTGAGAACATGTTTGCTGGTATTGGCAAAGAAAACCTCAGTATCTTCAATGTCATCATCAAGACCGACGTGCGCGGTTCGCTTGAGGCGATTGTAGGTTCATTGCAGAAACTCAATACAGACGAGGTCGAAGTTAATGTCGTTGCCTCGGGTGTTGGTGGTATCTCGGAGACTGATGCGCATTTGGCAGCCACATCGAAGGCAATGATTATCGGCTTCAATGTGCGAGCAGATAAGTCGTCACGCGAAATTGTTGAAAACGGCGGCCTGCAGCTGCGTTATTACAATGTTATTTACGATGTGATCGATGACGTAAAAGCGATCATGGGCGGTATGCTCTCGCCAGAAATTCGCGAAGAGATTGTGGGTGTTGCCGAAGTTCGCGATGTGTTCAACTCACCGAAGTTTGGTCAGATCGCGGGAAGTATGGTCATCGAAGGCACTGTCTATCGTAGCAAGCCGATACGTGTTCTACGCGACAACGTGGTGATCTATGAAGGCGAACTCGAATCATTAAGACGATTCAAGGACGATGCCAATGAAGTTAGAAATGGCATTGAGTGTGGTATCGGCGTTCGTAACTACACTGACGTTAAAGTCGGCGACAAGATTGAAGTATATGAGACAACCGAAGTGGCTAGAAGTCTTTGAGAATAAGTTCGGGGGCGGGTAACTAATCGTGGCAGATATGTCTCCAAGGGTGCAAAGGGTAGCTGATCAGATTCAGCGAGAACTAGCGTCGTTAATTCAGATGGAAGTGAACGATCCTCGGGTTGGCATGGTTTCGGTTACAGGTGTAGAGGTGAGCCGAGATATAGCTCATGCCAAGGTGTTCGTGACGGTATTGAATACCCTGACCGATGATTCAGAGGTAAATAATTCGATACTTACCGAACCTGGCGAGTTGGATAAGTTAGAGATAAAAGAGAATATAAATGCGCTGAATAAGGCCGCGGGTTTTTTGCGCTCCTTATTGGCCAAGCGACTAAGTACTCGTTCAGTGCCCAAGCTACGTTTTTATTACGACGGAAGTATCCAGCGCGGACAGCAGCTTTCGAGCTTGATAGATAGCGCATTAGCAGCCGATAAAGATTCGCATTCTTGATTTTTTTGTCATTAGAGTTGTTGGGGATGCAGATTGGCTAAGCGCAAGAAAGGCAGAAGTATCGATGGCATTGTCATACTAGATAAAGCCATTGGACTCAGTTCAAACAGAGCTCTGCAAGAAGTAAAAAGAATCTTCGATGCCCAGAAAGCAGGGCATACAGGCAGCTTGGATCCATTGGCGACTGGGGTGCTACCGCTCTGTTTGGGTGAGGCGACTAAAGTATCTCAATTCTTGCTGGACTCGGACAAAAAATATAGAGCTAAAGTAAAGCTGGGCGTTAGGACTGATAGTGGCGACAGCGAAGGAAACGTCCTCGAAAGCTGTGCCGATTTTCAAGTTTCCCAGCAGCAGATTGAAAAAGCACTGATACCCTTCAGGGGCGAGATTGAGCAAGTGCCGCCTATGTACTCCGCCTTAAAAGTTAATGGGGTGCCGTTGTATAAAATGGCGCGCAAAGGACAAACTATAGAGCGTGAGGCTCGGCAGATCACTGTATACAGCATCGAGTTGACAGCCTTCGAAGGCGACGAGTTGGAGCTAGAGATCGCTTGCAGTAAGGGCACCTACATAAGAACCATCGCCGATGATCTCGGTCAGGCCTTGGGGTGCGGGGCGCACATCATAGCCTTAAGGCGGACACAGGCAGGTGCGTTCACAGAAGCAGACTGCGTAACGACGCAGCAGTTGATTGAGGAATGTGAAAGTGGCGGTTTGAGTGTCATCGACGAACATCTCATTCCGATGGACAAGGCCATAGAGGACTTGCCAGAAGTTGTGTTGCCAAGCATCACTGCTAGCTTTATCAAGAATGGCCAAGCTGTTTTGGTTAGACACTTGCCAGAAGAGGGCTTGGTTAGACTGTACGAAGAGGGACAATTCATCGGTATTGGTTGTATCGATGATGATGGCAAGGTCGCTCCTCGACGGTTAATAGTCACGCATTGAGCGTGGTGGCTGTGCACGGCAGCCAAGCTACGAATAATTAAGAATTCAACAGGGAAAGTCTCAGGTAACTACTAATATGCGTGGTTATGCTGATTTAAACGGAAGTTGTAGTCGCGCAGTCATAGCGACCTTATTAATTGCATATTTAGGAGATAGAAAATGGCTTTATCAGCTGAACGAAAAGACACGATCATCAAAGACTACGCGCAGAGCGAAGGTGATACAGGTTCACCCGAAGTGCAAGTGGCTTTGCTGACAGCAAACATCAATGAACTGCAGTCGCACTTCAAAGAACATATTCACGATCATCATTCTCGCCGCGGACTGATCCGAATGGTGAACAGCCGCAGAAAACTGCTTGACTACTTGAAGCGCAAAAGCCTAGAACGTTATGCGACTTTGATTAAGCGACTTGGCTTACGTCGATAACTGTTTATTTAACCATGTCGATAACTATCAATCGAAAATATCTGCGTAGGGCCTGATGAGTTGGCTCTGCGCCTAATTAAATAATTAGGGAAAATATTATGTTTAACCCAGTAACTAAAACCTTTCAATTCGGCGACCAGACGGTCACTTTGGAAACCGGAAAAGTAGCGAGACAGGCAACAGGCTCTGTTGTCGTAAGCATTGGTAATACCATGGTGCTAGCGACCGTGGTGGGTCGAAAGAAAGCCAATCCTGGCGCGGCTTTTTTCCCATTGACGGTTAATTATCAAGAAAAAACCTACGCTGTAGGAAAAATTCCTGGAGGATTTTTCAAGCGCGAAGGCAGACCAACTGAGAATGAAACCTTAACATCGCGTCTTATCGATCGCCCGATTCGTCCCCTGTTTCCGAAGGGCTTCATGAATGAAGTGCAGGTGATTTGTACGGTAATTTCTGCTGACAAGAATGAGCGGGCAGATATTGCAGGCTTGATAGGTGCTTCAGCGGCATTGTCTATTTCAGGAATACCATTTGCTGAGCCTATTGGTGCAGCGCGCGTTGGTTATGATGCTGAAACGGGTTATATGCTCAATCCTAACAATACCCAGCTGGAAACATCGCAACTCGACATGGTTGTGGCTGGCACGAAGTCAGCGGTTCTAATGGTTGAATCTGAAGCGAAAGAATTAAGCGAAGATCAAATGCTAGGCGCGGTTCTGTACGCTCATCAAGAGATGCAGGTTGTTGTTGACGCTATTGCAGAGTTGAAAGCTGAAATTGGCAAGCCAGCATGGGATTGGCAGCCTGAGCCCGTGAATGAAGAGTTAACGGCGGCAGTTGCAAGTCAGGTTGGAGCTGGTGTTACTGAGGCTTATCAAATTTCTGAAAAGATGGCCCGTCAGGATGCTCTTGGAGCATTGAAGACGCAGGCTGTTGAGCAATTGGCTAACGAAGAGTCAAGTGTTAGTGCCGACGACGTAAAAGATGTTTTTGCGAAATTGGAGAAAAGCACTGTACGGAACCGGATATTGGATGGTGAGCCACGTATCGATGGTCGGGATACTACAACCGTTCGTGCAATCGAAGTTGAAACCGGAGTTCTTCCTAAGGCTCACGGTTCGGCACTGTTTACGCGCGGTGAAACACAGGCATTGGTGGTAACTACACTTGGCGCGCTACGCGATTCGCAACTTATCGAAGACCTTCAGGGTTCGAGAAAAGACCCATTCATGTTGCATTATAACTTCCCTCCCTATTCAGTAGGTGAGACTGGTTTCATGAGCGGTCCTAAGCGACGTGAGATTGGTCACGGCCGTCTTGCTAGACGTGGTGTTGCTGCTGTTATGCCTCCAGAAGAAGAGTTCCCGTACGCGATTCGTGTGGTTTCAGAAATCACCGAATCTAACGGTTCAAGTTCTATGGCGAGTGTCTGCGGAAGCAGCCTAGCAATGATGGATGCCGGTGTTCCAATCTCCGCTCCCGTTGCTGGTATCGCAATGGGCCTTATCAAGGAAGGCGAGCGCTTCGCAGTTCTAACAGATATCCTTGGCGATGAAGATCACCTTGGTGACATGGACTTCAAGGTGGCGGGAACAGCCGCTGGTATAACTGCTCTGCAGATGGATATTAAGATTCAGGGTATTACAGAAGAAATCATGGAGCAGGCTCTCGAACAGGCTCATACAGCTAGGAATCATATCCTAGACGAGATGAACAAGGTTATCTCAACTGCTAGAGAAACTGTTTCAGAAAACGCACCTGCCATGGCAATGATCAAGATTGATACAGATAAGATTCGCGACGTTATTGGTAAGGGCGGTGCGGTTATCCGTGGCATTACCGAAGAGACTGGCGCATCAGTTGATATCGACGACGACGGCAATGTCCGTATCTATGGCGAAGACGCAGACTCTCGTGATGCTGCACTCGAGATGGTTAATGCCATTACGGCAGAAGCCGAAGTAGGAAAGATCTACAACGGTAAAGTTGCGAGAATCGTCGACTTTGGTGCGTTCGTTACAATATTGCCTGGCAAAGATGGTTTGGTTCATATCTCTCAGATCTCGCAAGAGCGTGTAGAGAACGTGAACGAGCATTTGGAAGAGGGTCAGGACGTTCTAGTTAAGGTTCTAGACACCGATGCTAGAGGCCGTATCAAGCTGAGTATCAAAGAAATCAGCGAAGAGGAACGGTCTGCGCACGTAGCCTAATTCTTTTTTTCTGTAAATAAAAAGCCCGAGCATTGCTCGGGCTTTTTCGTTCTAGTTTTCTATATTGACGAGCCGAAGGTGCAGTAAAATAAATCGCCGGCTAGTTCCAGTCAAATGACGCTATGGCTCCCGATGGTAAGAAGCTACAGACATGGGTGATGCAGAATGTGCTTACAGTCTAGGCTCTATCGCTGTGTGTTCGCGGTTACGAAATTCCGTCGGCGTAGCCCCATAGCGCTCTTTAAATGCCTTATTGAAAACAGATAGCGAGGCATAGCCTACGTCCAGAGCGATTGTGGAAATAGGTCTGCTCGTTTCGCGCAGGCGCGTACAGGCATCCTCGATGCGATAGTTGTTTAGGAACTGGTTGAAATTTTTAAACTGTAGCTGTTGATTGATTAACCGCCTCAATTTATATTCTTGTATCGACAAACTCTCCGCAAGCTCCGCAATAGTAAGCCCTGTTTTCGCGTAAAGCTTTTCCTTTTTCATTGTCTCCTGAATCTTCTTTAATACCGTGGGATCGACACTCGATTGAAGGCTAACGTTTCTTTTCGGCTTAGCCATCGTTCCTCCTGAGTGTGAAATAAGCGTGGTGGCATCCTCATTCAGTTGGAATATAAGCTGACAGAACAGAAAGGTCATAACAAATATGTAGAGCGAAACAGAATAGCGAGGTATAGCGGGCAGTAGAGATTGTCCTGATTCAAGAACAAAGCGACTAAATAAGTTGATGAAGTCAGTGCCCACTACAGCTACCAACAAAACGCCCATGATGAGCAAGAAGGTTACTCGAGCGCGCCTTCGTTGCTCGAGCAAGTCGACTGAATAGCCTTGGCATGCAAGGTAGAGTGTGTGTGCCGCGAACACTAACATTATCAGCTGTGGAATTACCTGCACAAAAATGTAGCTAATGTTGTTAATGGTCTCGGGGTAAAGATAGAAAATCCCGATTCCAATGCCGCGCGTGAGTTCAAAAAAGACCATTGCAAACCAGGCGCCAGGATGGATCTTACCGTTGTCGACAAACAGTGTGAAGGCAACAATCCACAATATGAAAGGCGCTAACGTCGCTAGTCTTAAAAGTATAAAGAAGGAAATCAGATTGCTAGAAAGGTAGGGAATGCTAGCCAGCGTGTAAGCGCCGAGACAGAAACAATACAGTGAGATAAGCCGCGGCAGAGTGCCCCGATGGTGAACAAGGAAGAAGACAGCAATAAAGACAATCTGAGAAAAAGCGAGGATCGCGAGTAGGTCAAATAGTGGGCTCATTCGGAAGAAAGATAGTGCAATGAACCGTGCAATGCAACTAGCATGCTAATCCTCTTAAACGGAGAACGACTGGCATAGAATTCTATTCTAGTCGTTCGTTAGTAAGCTGCAAGGTTGGCATTATTTCATGTCAGCCTACAATCTGGACACTAGCTCAGCATCGAGAAATTTAGTGTATCTAGCGATAGCAATAGGCGATTCCCTGATAGCGCATTTATCCCCATTATTGGCCATTTAATCGCCGTTTAATGGAGGGTTTTCTTCAGCAGGAAATACAGGTATCCGTTTTTGTCATAGCTCGGTGATAGGAGGGCATTTTGAGACGAAAGGTGCTGTCGTAGTGAAGTCGTCAAAAGCGGTTAAATTCAATTAAAATCTCGAATAATCAGCAAAATACATTGAACTCTCTCTCCAAATTCGCCTGCTGTGCTGTACAGCGGCTTATATTCCAGAATTAACTAGGATTAGTTCAGAATTCACAAGACAGCCTTCGCAATTTTTGGTTCAATTCCCCTGCTAAATGAATGGTTCTCAAACTGTTCTCGACAAAACGAGATTTACTCGCCGAAACAAGTAGAGTAGACATAAAATACTAATAAAAATGGAGGGTCCGGTGGTGTTAACTACAAGCAATCGATCAGTGATTAGCCTGCTTATAAAATTACCCCAAGCCGTTGTCGCGCTGTCTGTTCTGGTATTGCCTGTACTGGCCAATGCGCAGGCAGATCAGGTTACATTCCATAAGGACATCGAGCCGATCTTGCAGCGTAGCTGTCAGAATTGTCACCGCCCTGGAGGCGTAGCACCAATGTCTTTAGTGTCTTTTGACGAAGTGGCTCCCTTCGCCGGATTGATCGAATACAAGACCGCCCTACGCGATAGAGCGGGGGCAATGCCTCCCTGGTATATGGAAAAAGATATCGGTATTCAGGACTATAAATTCGATCCATCACTAAGCGATGAAGAGTTGGCTGCTATCTCTGCCTGGGCGCGCAGTGGAACTCCTAAGGGTGATCCAGCAGATGCGCCAGAGCCTCTAGCATTTAGTGACGATCTAAAGTGGACTGCCGGCATGCCGGACCTAATCGTCAGCACAAACGATGTTACCAAGCTAGCTGGCACGCCCGATTGGTGGGGCGAGATTGATAGAATAGAGATTCCAATAGTAGAAGATCGCTATGTGAAGTCGGTAGAAATCGTCGAAGTAAATGATGTGAACAACGCCTCAGGCACTGGTCGTGACACAGTGGGTGGCAGATACATTTTTCACCACATGATTTGGTCGACGGCCGAGATAGACGAAAATGGTCAGCGTATCGCAGAAACTGCAACCGGTTGGCCTGTGCATGAAGTGGGTCGTAACCCGGACATTTTTGATGACGATGGCGGGCGTTTACTTAAAGCGGGCACTTTCCTTGTTTCCGACTCTGTTCATATGCATTCGAATGGAAAAGATACAACAGCCCATTTAGAGATTGGTTTTCGTTTTCATCCAGTTGGTTACGAGCCAAAGTATGAGAGAGCTACTCTAGGTTTAGGTAATGGCGTAGACATTAGTATTGCGGGAGACGAAGATGCGCAGGAATTGCATGCCTATACCGTGCTGCAAGACCATCTCAAGATAATTACATTCGAGCCACATTTGCACGCACCTGGCGAGCGTATGTGTCTTGAGGCAATATGGGGTTATACAGTTGAGACGCTTTCTTGTGTTGGCTACGACCACAACTGGGTTCGCGGCTATGCATACGACAACGATGCACAGCCCCTACTGCCAAAAGGGACTATTCTGCATATCGTCGGCTATATGAACAATACTGAAACGAATCCAAACGTGCCTGACTCAAGAAATTGGCAGGGATCAGGAAACCGGTCTGTAACAAATATGTTCATCGATTTGGGCATGCGCGTTAAAATGGATGACGAACAATTTTTCGAAGAAATGGAAAAGCGTCGTCAGACACTAAATCTTGGGCCAAACGATCATGTGATCGGTTGCCCATTATGTTTGGCGCCACTTGTTGCGCCAGTTAATTCCTCAGAAGAAATAAGTAATGAAGTTGCATTGCAGGAGACAAATTAGATATGCAAAGTTTAAATATTAGAGGCGCGAGCAAAGCTTTCAGATGTTTCGTAATCGCGCTTGGTGCTGTGGTTATAGCACCGTTGGTATCAGCAGATACCTACCGTAGCGGGCAGCACATCGAACCGGCATACGAAGGTTGGCGGCCAAACGCAGATGGCACATTCAATATGATGTTTGGCTACATGAATGAGAACTGGGAAGAAGAGCCAAATGTAGCTGTTGGCGAAAACAATATGTTCTCGCCGGGCGACGCCGACCGTGGTCAGCCCACTCACTTCCTTCCTCGTCGTAATCGCTTCACCTTCGAAGTTCAGGTTCCTGCTGATTTTGGGGATCGCGAGTTGGTATGGACGCTAAATGTGAATGGTGTTGACCGCAAAGCCTATGGAACATTAGTGCCCGATTATTTGGTCGACAACATGGTGATTGCATCGGAGACAGGTTCTCTTGGAGCAGGAACTAGTAGTCCTGAATCACGCTCAAATATAGCACCTGTCACTACAGTTCAAGGTGATGATATCCGCACCGTACGAGTGGGTGAGGCTATGGCCCTGCGTACCCATGTTGCCGATGATGGCCTTCCTACTCCTACTGATCCAGTTGAGCAGGCTAGAGAGTTTGCTGAGTTTGTCGGCGGCCCTCTAGCGGTTGCTTTCGTAACTGAAGAAAATGTCCGCCAGCGCTTGTTGATGTCGCCACCGATAAAGGTGACAGTTAATAAGACTAACGGATTATTCCTGTCATGGAATGTTTATCGCGGAGCAGGTAATGTTGAATTCAGTCCTCAGCAAGTTAAGCCTTGGGAAGATACTCGTGCTGGATCAAATTCCCCTTGGGGAACACTCTGGATGCCGCCACAAAATCCAGAAGATGGAATGCATGACGTGGAAGTGACATTTGATGAGCCTGGAACCTATGTTCTATGGGGCCGGGCCGATGACGGTGGTCTCTATAACGATGCTTATATCACTGTGAACGTGACTGAATAGCAGTCGATTGGTATTTTAATCAATGCTATTACAAAAGGGCGGTTTACCGCCCTTTTTTGTGGGTGGGATTCCTAGTGTGGAAATCACTTTTTATATTGTGCTGTTTTCGCTCTGGGCTATCACGATTTATATGATGAGTCGCTTAATTGGCCTGCCATCGATGTAGGTGATTTTGTTAAGAGACTCGAATTGCGAATTAAAAATGGGCCTGAACCTACATGTTTCTGCGGTACTGCCCCCCAACCTCGAAGAAGGTGTCTGTGATCTGCCCCAGACTGCAATAGCGCACTGCATCCATTAACTCTTCAAAGACATTCTCGTTGTTGATGGCGGCGCGGCGCAGTCGCTCTAAGGCTTTATCAGCGTGGTCTGCATTTCTGGATTTGAATGTTGCCAAACGGTCTATCTGACTTTGTTTCTCTGTTTCGGTTGAGCGCGCCAACTCTATTTCCATTTCTGCCTCGGGCTCTGGGTTTAGAAAGGTGTTAACTCCAACCAAAGGCAGGCTGCCATCGTGTTTGCGGTGCTCGTAGTACATTGATTCGTCTTGAATCTTGCCGCGCTGATAGCCAGTTTCCATTGCTCCTAGAACTCCACCGCGTTCGGAAATTCGCTCAAATTCCTGAAGTACGGCTTCCTCAACCAGAGCCGTTAGTTCTTCGATGATGAATGAACCCTGACTCGAGTTTTCATTAACAGCTAAACCCCATTCTTTGTTAATGATTAGCTGAATAGCCATTGCTCTGCGTACCGATTCCTCAGTAGGCGTGGTCACCGCCTCGTCGTATGCGTTCGTGTGCAGGCTGTTGCAGTTGTCATAGACCGCGATTAATGCCTGCAGTGTCGTGCGAATATCATTAAATGACATCTCCTGTGCATGCAAGGATCTGCCTGATGTCTGTATGTGGTATTTGAGTTTCTGACTACGCTCGCTGGCGCCATACTTGAAACGCATGGCTGTAGCCCAGATGCGGCGAGCAACACGGCCTAAGACCGTGTATTCCGGATCCATACCGTTGGAGAAGAAGAAGGACAGATTATGTGCGAAGTCATCCACTTTCATGCCGCGGGCGATATACGCCTCTACGAAAGTGAAACCATTAGAAAGAGTGAAGGCGAGTTGCGAGATAGGGTTCGCGCCAGCTTCAGCAATGTGATATCCAGAGATGGAGACAGAATAGAAATTGCGAATATTGTTGGCCGTAAAGTATTCCTGAATATCGCCCATGACCTTGAGGCTAAATTCGGTGGAAAAGATGCAGGTGTTCTGGCCCTGGTCCTCCTTCAATATGTCTGCCTGAACAGTGCCGCGGACATTTTCAAGCGCCTGCGCCTTTAGCGACTCATATTCTTCGGCAGTGGGTGGGGCATCGTTCGCGCTTGAAAACTTTACCAGCTGTTGATCGATCGCGGCATTCATGTACATGGCAAGTATCGTTGGCGCGGGCCCATTTATTGTCATTGATACAGAAGTAGAGGGGCTGCACAGATCAAAGCCGTTATAGAGCTCTTTCATATCATCGAGAGTGGCAATGGATACGCCGGAGTTACCGACCTTGCCATAGATGTCCGGTTGTACCGCCGGGTCGAATCCGTACAGCGTCACCGAATCAAATGCGGTAGAGAGCCTCTTGGCTTCTGAGTGCTCGGAGAGTTGCTTGAAGCGTCGATTGGTTCGAAATGCATCTCCCTCGCCTGCAAACATACGTGTTGGATCTTCCGACTCCCGCTTAAATTGAAACACGCCTGCAGTAAAGGGGAAGCGTCCAGGAACGTTTTCCAAGAGCAGCCATTTTAGCAGTTGGCCATGGTCTTTGTAGTCGGGTAGTGCTACTCGAGGAATTTTTGTTCCAGAAAGTGAGGTGCGCGTTAGTGCGGTCCGGATCTCTCTGTCTCGAACTTTGACGACAAACTCCTCGCCGGAGTAGCCCTTCTTTAACTGCGGCCAGGCATCCAATAACTGCTTCGCCTTGCTATGCATAGCGCTGTCTTTAAGCGCTATGAGTTCATTTAAGCCTGTACTGTCTTTTGATGCGGCATCTAGCATGGCTTTGCTTGCGGTGAGTTGTTGCCTCTCGCGAGCGAGCTGCGACTGTGTTTGCACTTGATCGTGGTAGTCACGCACAATTTCAGCAATCTCAGCCAAATAGCGCTGCTGTCCTGCAGGGATAATTAATGTGGTTTGTGTGGATTTTTTCGTGTCCAGCGATTCGATAGATTGGGCGTACTCTAGTAAGCCTTTCTCCCGTAATAGCGGAACGAGCGCTTGGTATAGCGCAGTTATGCCATCGTCATTAAACTTGGACGCTATAGTGCCGAATACCGGCATTTGATCGGGCATTAACTCGAAGGCTTCGCGATTGCGCTGCACTTGTTTGCTGACGTCTCGGAGTGCATCTTCGCTTCCCTTGCTGTCGAACTTGTTAATCGCAAAGACATCGGCATAGTCCAACATGTCGATTTTTTCTAGCTGGCTGGCCGCGCCGAATTCGGGGGTCATGATGTACAAAGATGTATCAACAAAAGGAACGATACCGGCATCACCCTGGCCGATGCCAGGTGTTTCTATAATGATGAGATCGAAACCAGATAGCTTGATGGCGGCAATTATCTCGCTCAATCTCTCGGGAATCTCTACTGTTGCATCTCTTGTGGCGATCGAGCGCATAAATATATTGGAGTGATTGATCGCGTTCATGCGAATACGGTCGCCAAGCAAGGCGCCACCTGTCTTTTTTCTAGTCGGGTCGATTGCGAGTACTGCAATCTTTAGAATATCTCCACTGTCTTGTCTGAATCGCCTTATGATTTCATCGGTAGACGATGACTTGCCCGCGCCGCCAGTTCCCGTTATGCCCAATACAGGTGTGGTTTTGATGGAGTCTGCTTTGCTCTTGAGGGTAGCTATTTCTTCAGCAGAGTATTCAGCATTCTCGATGCCGGTAATTGTGCGCGTTAGAACAATCCTATCGCCAGTGTTGAGCTCCGCTAAATCTGGGGCCGTGGGCCGACAGTCCGCATCACGGCAGCGCCGCAGCATGTCGTCGATCATTCCTTGTAAACCGATGTTTTGGCCATCATTAGGAGAATAGATGCGGCTCACGCCGTAGGCATGTAGCTCTTTAATCTCTGCCGGAATAATTACGCCACCACCGCCACCGAAAATTTTGATGTGCGAGGCACCCAATTCTCTGAGGCGGTCTACGAGGTATTTGAAATATTCGATGTGGCCGCCCTGATAAGAGCTTATGGCGATTGCATCGACATCCTCTTGGATGGCCGCTTCTACAATTTCTTGAACAGAGCGATTGTGGGCGAGATGGATGACCTCGACACCGCTGGATTGCAGGATGCGGCGCATGATATTAATGGCAGCGTCATGGCCATCGAAAAGACTCGCAGCAGTAACAAAGCGAAGCCATTTGCGTTCTGGCTTCGATGTTGAAGGGTTTTTACTTGGTTTTTGAAACGTTGCTACTGACAAATCTAGGCCCCTTTTCTACAAAAACACCATCGCGACTTGTTTTCCTTAGATCGCAATGAATGGTCAGTTTAGCGCACTCTAGTTTACTGTGCTATGGCGACAAGCTTGAGCCACCATGGCGAAAACATTTACAGCATTGCTCCTGATTAAGACTCTCGCGCTGCGTAACCTGTCCGTTGGCTCGCCTCGCCTTCATTGGCGTTAGTCATCTAGCGGAGTCGGTCGATTGGTTTGCTGCGAAGAGTCTACAAGATACAACAGTAGTTTAGACTGAGTTGGTAGTTACGTTGAACGTCATATTACTGATGATGGAGACCTAGCCTTGTTGGGGAAAAGCTATTCTCTTAAAAGTTTAGCGTTGTAACCCAACTCTTTAAGCCTAGCGAGAATTTCTAGGTTTTGTGCAGCATCGCGAGTTTCTACAGTGAGATAGAGCTCGGCTTTTTTAATAGGTACGCTCGCGAACATTCGCTGATGCGATACGTCCAAAATATTGCCACCAAATTCTCCGATGGCTTCGGATACATCAGAGAGGGTGCCTGGCGAGTCATCTATCTCTACGAGAAAGCGCACTATCCGCCCCTTGCTCACGAGTCGTCGCATCAGTACTGACGCCAGTATGCGTGAGTCGATGTTGGCCCCACTTAGAATGAGAGCCGTCTTCATGTCGCGGAATGTGTCAGGGTTGGAGAGTACTGCTGCGAGTGCGGCTGCTCCGGCCCCTTCGGTGACGGTTTTCTCAATGCTGAGGAAAAGATTTATTGCCTCTTCGATCGATTCTTCGCTGACAATAAGTATGTCATCTACCAGCCGCCGAATGACTTCTAGATTCAATTCTCCCGGCTGTTTTACCGCTATACCCTCGGCAATCGTAGAGCCTCCCTTACTCATTTCAATTCCATTTAGGGCATTGTGAGCGCTAGGGTAGGCCTCGACTTCGACGCCAATGATTTTTATTTTCGGATTGATAGCCTTCGCCGCCGTTGCTACTCCCGCTATTAGGCCGCCGCCGCCAATAGGAACGACTATACAGTCTAGGTCGGGAGCAGCGGCTAACATCTCTAAGGCGACTGTACCCTGGCCCGCAATAATGTCTAAATCGTTGTAGGGATGTACGAATACTAGATTCTCTGCATCGGCAATTTGTACCGCATGACTTGCGGCTTCATCGAGCGTGCTGCCATTCAAGATGACGCGCGCGCCGAAACTTTTGGTATCTTCTACTTTTACATTTGGTGTGTTGATTGGCATGACGATGGTCGCAGGAACGTGAAGGCGCTGCGCATGGTAGGCCACCGCCTTTGCATGGTTTCCGGCAGACATGGCGATAACGCCTTTGACTTCACCTTGTTGCTGTAAAACCAGAAGCTTATTCAGGGCGCCTCTRTCYTTGAAGGASGCGGTAAATTGAAGATTCTCGAACTTTAGGTAGAGCGCAGTGCCAGCCATTGCAGACAGGGTCCGCGAATGCTCGAATCGTGTATTGATGGTGGCCGAGGAAATCCGCGCAGCGGCTTCCTCGATGTCTTTGAGTGTCAATGTCATGGTATTGAATGGTAGGGCATAAACGTGGGTTAGTGTAGATAATTATTAGCAATACGGCAGCCTTTAGGCGAGCTTATAGGTGTTGAATCGGGGCGGAATTCCGATGAAATGTTTTGGTAGCTAGATCATCACCATTTTGGTTTCGTGCAATAAAAAAGCCCAGCGCTTTGGGCGCTGGGCTTTTCATTCCTTGCGGAAGCTTACATCTTCGCTGTCTTAGAACTCGTAGTTAACRCGYGCATAGAGCATRCGTCCTAATGGGCTCTGAATCTGCGAGACAACACTGGCGATCATGCCTGTCTTYTGTGCTTCGCGATCAAAMAGATTGCGTGCGCCAAAGCTCATTGTYGCGCTACCGCCAAAGACTTCCAAGTCATTATACGTATAGAACATGTCAGTCTGTGTCCATGCGCGTATCACCTCGGTATGTCTCCAAAGATTCTCAGGGCGTAGTAACCGCTGAAAGCCAAACTCATTCGCATCGAATAACACGTCGTCTATATAGCGTACCGTGGTGTTGATGCTGTGATGGCCTAGCGACCAGCCTAAACTTACATTGGCACGCCATTCAGGAATGACCGGAACCGCACCAAAGGAGTTGTTCTGATGTCCCTTAGCTTCCCGCACTGGCGTCAATATAGATTCCTGCCAAGAGTAGGTGTCCGTGTAGGTGGCATTTAGGCTAGCTCGAAAATCACCCCAGCTACCGAATCCTATGGCATCTAGATTGAAGTTGTAATTCGCCTGAAGATCCCAAGACTGAACCAGCATAGTCGATGCATTGGTATCACTACGGTTGATGCGTGTAGTGGTTTCAATGTCATTCGGGTCACGCTGAACGCGCTTGTCCGAGGCTGGGTTAGCAACCCATGCTGTTAGCTGATCAATCGAAGGAAAAGGATTTGCATCGGTCGCTGCGAAACCCGTAGCAAGCTGAAAGTTTGCAAAATCCGCTCTCACGATATCCTGAGTAGTGGTATCGACAATCCGATCTGCAAAGTCAGTTTCACTGTAGGTCAAATGAATGTCCATGCCATCGATTGGCGTTAAATCTACGCCTACCGAGAAGCTATCCGCCGTCTCTGATGTTAGGTTCAAATTACCCGTTTTACAGGAGGTGATGAAACCCGAGAACGAAGTGAACAGATCGTCCACGTTACTCAGTCCACAGTTGTCCGGCGCATTCAGCTGATTCAGGGTCGGCACAATGAAGGCCTCGCCCTGAGTAGCTCGCAGCGTTACCCAGTCAGCAGGGCTGTAAGTGATGCCGAATTTCTTTACGACGTCTCCCTGACCCGTGCTGAACTGTTCATCGCGAACCGAGAGGCTGAGCTCAAGATTGGTAAGTACAGGAAACGAAAACTCGGCAAAGAATGAGTCACTGTCGCGACTAAACTTTGTAGGACGCGCTCCGATACTGTTCAAGCGATCATCTCTGATTTCATGCACTGTAGGAATGTTTTCGTCAACTTCATCACGGCGTTGATAACCAACAGCAGCACCGATTGTGCCGCCGGGCAACTCAAATCCACCTGGAGAGATTGTACCGTTGATCACTAGATCGAAGGTCTGCAGGGTGTCTGTGAGTTCGTGGCGATCTCGTGTGTAGATGGCATCGGCTAATGCCTGTGAATTGCGATAAGGGGAGTCATCAGTAGCGCCAAACGGATTGAAACAAGCGCTTGTGTCATTGACTACATCGCAATTGAGACCCTGCTGAAGGGCACTGAAGCTGAAATCCTGCGTTTGCGCGCTGACATCTTGGAATTGGCCATACATATAGGTCGCTGAACCTTCCCATCCGTCTAGATATGGCACTGTGAAGTCGGCAGTAAATGATAGGCGCGTATCGCGCTGGTCATTCTCTTTGCGACTGATTTGGTCGCTGCCGGGTCCGCCGAATGCTGCGGGGTTCGTGTTGGCTAGTCCAAAGGGTAGATAGCTGCTACTGAAAGGCACGTCTTCGTTGAAGGGGACGCCGCCATTAGGATCGGTTGCTATATTAGCAAACTGGTTGGTAGCCAATTGCACAACGCCGTTGGCATCGCGAAATGGTTGCTGATTGCCGAAGGAGTCAGTCATTATCATGCCTCCTGCGCCTAATCGTGGCATTGCAAACAACTCTCTACCGTCACCGCTAGTAGCTCGATACGGGTTGCCTGGGATTTCGCCACGCACATCTGCCAAGTCAGCAAAACGTGTGCCCGGATTTCCCTGATTCTGGCGACCGTGACCCTGCCATCTGCCGTAGAGTAGCTGGCTGCTGAGTGACAGGTCCTCATTCACTTCCCAGCTGATATTGGAATAGAGTGAGATTTGTGTCTTCTGTTCTATGAAGTCTCTGGTGTCAGCGAAAGGAAACCAGCAACGCCCTAGTGCGAGGGTTCCAAACTTGTTGCCACCTTGCACCAATGGATCGGTAACCGGATCTGTACCACAGAGAGGGTCTGGAGTTCTGACGCTTCCGGTAGTCAAGTTACCCTGGTCGTCTCGGTTCGGCACATTCCAGTTAGTTGGGTTGGCACCACTGTTGTCTGTTAAGCCGGCTAAAGCCAACTTGCGTCTATCGGTCCACTCTAGCGTGCCGTTACCCCGGAAGGAGCCTGCAACTACTAGGTCGACGTCGTTTCCTAATGCTTTTCCCCATAGAAATGAGGTTGTCTGATCCCTGAAGTCTCCGCGAGAATCTTCTTCATTGAAATGTTCTATCTTGAGGCCTTCATAGGACTTGTAGGGCAGTATATTGACCACGCCAGCCACCGCATCGGTGCCGTACAGTGCCGCGGCACCGTCAGTTACGATGTCCATGCGCTGAATTGCTATGCTTGGCATTAGCCATTGCACATTGGAATTGGTGGTGCGTTTGCCATCGATCAGTTGCAGCGTCGCCCGTGTGCCTAGGCCGCGCAGGTTGAAGGCGGCGGAATTACTGCTGGCGCCACTGGCCTGAATGGAATTGGTAACCCCCGAGCCATTATTGAACGTCATGTTCTGAACAATCTGGGCCATATTCAATGTGCCTTGATTGGTCAGGTCTTCCGCAGAGAGCTGTGTGATTGGAGAGGCGGCGGTGAGGCCTTCGCTGCGCCGGATAAAGGAGCCGGTAACAACGACTTCCTCGACGGAGGAGTCCTGCTGGGCTGATGCGTAAAACGGCGTGCTTAGCAGGCCGAGTGCGATGCTGGTGCAGAGGGCTTTGCGTCTAAATTTTTTATTTTCGTAGTGGGAATTCATTCTACTTACTCCATTGATTTTTGATATTTTCGTAAGATGGCATTTTGAATTTACACACTTTATTATTTTTGTCTTTCCTCCCCCCATAAAGCGATTACAAAGGTATATCACACTAGTAATTAGTCTAGCAACTTTTCAGGAACGGCCATTCTATGTTCTCAGGGGCGCATCAAAAATACACAAAAAAATGTTACTTAAATTCTCACTATCTAACGATGCTGAGTGGATGTAGGGAGTGATATGTGCACCAAAACTGAACCTAGAGCACTGCTATGAATTGATCCTTCAGGCGACTATTCTTCGTTAAGTGAAACTCAACAGACGGAGAATGTTGTGCTTATAAGATTCGAGAGTAAAAAAGCGGCTCCTTTCATCATGCAGAGCCAAATTGCAGTGCAGATCTTAAAGATGGCGGGGCAGGACGGAAAAACCGAAGGTTCTATTAGCGGAGGGGATATTTCGAAGGCGATTGCTAGTCTCGAAACAGCCCTCGTGGTGCAGGCTGAGATTCCTGAGGAGTCGCTCAATGAAGATGCAGAGCAGGAGCCTATCAGTATCGATGCTCGTGCGGCACCTCTGCGAGAAATGCTGCGACATGCACTGCAGATTGATAGTTATGTAATGTGGCGACCAGACTAAGTGCTCAACATGGCAGGTATCCTCGGCAAGCATTGAGCCGATGGTCCCCGTATTTTTTGCTACTATACACCGTGGAATAAATTGAATTTTAAAGAGGTTGTTATGCTAAGAAGTGCGCTGTTTCTAGTTTCAATGGTTTTCAGTACAACGTTACATTCTCAGGCATTCGATGAATGGAAGATTATTCATGCGGGCACGCTGCTCGCGGATGCGCGGGAGGAAGTCCAGTTTGAGCAGAGTATTATTGTTAGAAACAATGAAATTGTCGAAGTGCGCGATGGCTATGTCTCGCCTGCCGAAGTGAATGGTGCTGCTAATGCCAGAGTGATCGATCTAAGTAAGCAATTTGTAATGGCTGGTCTCATCGATTCTCATACGCATATTCTAAGCCAACAGGAGCCGAACGGTCGTGAGGTTCGAGTTACTCGTTCGTCACAACTTAGCACCTTAATGGGAGTCGAGTTTGGCATGCGAACACTGCGTGCTGGGTTTACGACTATCCGAAATGTTGGTGCAGACCGGAATGCTATCTTTGCTCTACGTGATGCAATCAATCAGGGCATTGTCATGGGCCCGCGAATTAAGGCCGCTGGAACGGGGCTAACACCAACAGGTGGTCATGGAGATGGTGGTGGATATCGCGATGATGTGTTTCCTCATCCTCATTCGGGGGTTTGCGATGGGGTGGCCGAGTGCCGCAAAGCGGTGCGTACACAAATAAAGTACGGGGCTGACCACATAAAGTATGTAGCCACCGGCGGCGTACTTAGCCAAACCGCTACCGGTACCGGCCAACAATTTACCGACGAAGAGCAGATTGCTTTAGTGCAGGCCGCTCATGCCATGGGCCGAAAAGTAGCGGCGCATGCGCACGGTAAAATCGGCTTGGAAGCCGCTCTGCGAGCCGGAGTAGATTCCATCGAGCATGGCTCTTACCTTGATGAGGAGACAGCCGACCTATTTGTTGCAACAGGCGCCTATCTAGTCCCCACTTTAATTGCAGGTCATACAGTCGAGCGAATCGCTACTGAGCGGCCTGACTTCTTTGTTCCTGAAGTCCGGCAGAAGGCCCTTGAAGTAGGCCCTGTCATGAAGAATGCACTGCGACTCGCCTATGAAAAAGGCGTAAAAATTGCCTTCGGCACAGATGCCGGTGTGAACGATCACGGCACCAATGCTTACGAAATGGTGTTAATGAATGAGGCGGGGATGCCTGAGCGAGCTATCCTGATTTCCGCGACCATCAATGCCGCAGACCTTA
>JAESUT010000129.1 GCA_016762995.1 Gammaproteobacteria bacterium
ATTTCAACGGGGACATTCAGTAGCGACTAACTTAATAAACCCGCAATTGCTCCGGTCATACAAGTTGCGAGTGTGCCCGAGATTAGTGACTTAGGCGCGAGCTCTACTATTTCTGTTGCCCGCTCTGGGCACATGCCACTCAACCCCGCAATCATGATGCCCAAACTGCCAAAGTTGGCAAAACCACAAAGTGCGTAAGTCATAATTATTGTCGATTTTTCGGAGAGACTACCAGCAGGCAATTCCGCGAGAGCCAGAAATGCCAGCAACTCATTCAAGGCAGTCTTCGTCCCCATTAGGGTGCCAGCAATCTGCGCCTCCGACCACGGAATTCCCATCAACCAGGTCATCGGTGCAAACACATAACCAAACAAGCGTTGTAGGGTGAGCGGGTCATCACCGAAAAACGGCACTAGCGAGAACAAACTATTGAGCAAGGCTACCAGAGCAATCAGCACCAATAACATTGCACCCACACTCACCATCAGGCGCACACCGTCATAGGTGCCTTTTGTGATCGCATCCATCAAGCTTGTGTACTCGACACTCAGCTCTATTTCCTCTCTGACTGCTGCGTCCTTTTCCGGCACCATGATTAGCGCGATCATAATTGCAGCCGGCGCGCTAATTACCGAAGCCGTAATGATATGGCCCAGCGGGTCATCTAGGGTTCCCTGTAAGATTATCGAGTAGAACACCATGACCGAGCCCGCAATGGTAGCCATGCCGCAGGTCATGACAACAAAGAGTTCGCTGCGCGTTAGCACAGAAATATAAGGGCGAATTAGCGCGGGAGACTCGACCATGCCGATAAATATATTGGCGGCACTACTAAACCCGACCGCTCCACTCACCTTCAAACTCTTACGCAGGACTATTGAAAAGCCCTTAATGATGAATGGCAAGATACGGTAGTGCCAGAGAATCGCTGACAACACTGTGAACATCAGTATCAACGGCAAGATTCGGAAAGCTAGAATCAGCGTGGCACCAGGCTCACTGATCGAAAATGGATAGTCTACGTTGAGCGGGTCACCACCAAGGTAGCCGAAGATAAACAGTGTGCCGCTCTCGGTCGCGGTGACTACTGCACTGACACCGCTATTTATCAAACCCAGAATCTGTTGCAGAAAATTGAGATTAAATACAGCGAAGGCAAACAGGAATTGCAGACCCAAACCGGCTACTAGCAGTCGCCATCCTGGCAATGTGCGTGGCTCGCTAAGAGCAATAGCGATGGCAACAAAAGCCCCGATACCGAATAGAGCCTGACTAGCTGACAATAATTCCATGGCTGATTAGACTCTGCGGTCCTCCGTATTAGGGCAGTGCTAGTGGCTGGCCTGGGGTGCTTGCTTGCTCAAGCAACCAATCAACTAAAGGTTGTCGATAATGTATCTCGGTATCGAAGCCGGCCGAATCATACTCGGCAATAGCATCATATCCCGCGCCTCCCTCGTACATGAAGCTGTTTATCAGCACCCGGTAAGTCTCGCCTGTATCGATTATCCGTCCCGTCTTAGCCAGCAGCCAGTCATTCTCGGTGCGAATGAGGCCGGCAACAAAGGGTCTCTGCCCTGCTGCAATCACCTGCAAGACTTCGGCGCCACTTAACTCGACAGCAACGATTGTGTTTTCGAAAGGCAGCAATCCAACTACGTCGGCAAGGGTCACCTCTCCTCGCGGGAGCGGCGCACGCAAGGCGAGCCGATTGTTTATAGCCAGTTCAGCTGTACTATCGATCTGTAGCCAGCTCTCGATCACAGCACGTTGCAATCGATCGTCGTTTGCCGGGTACTCTCGCGAGCTGAAACCCAACACCGCACTCAACTCCACCTCGGTCGCGGCGCGCCATTTCTCAACGATCTGCGCTACGGATTCATCACGGCTGCCCGCCTCATTGTGCTCGACTGAGAAGCTGGAATTAATCAAACTATCGCGTCCAAGGTCATATTCGAAATGCGCGCGTGCATAGCTACGAAAATGGCCATTACTTTCAAGAAGAATAGTCTCACCCACTTTTTCTGCGACCAGTTCATTGCAGTGCCCACCACCCATGAGACTAATATTCAGATCGGCTACTGCCACAGCTAGCGGACGCAAGGCCGCCATACACACATGGGACACGACGAATATTAAATCTGGTCCTAGCGCCTCTAGCTGCTTTACCGTTTCACGAAGTACCGGCTCATAATCCAGAAAAACGAGATCGGCAATATTAATTGGGTTTGTAGTACTTGGCGTGTTAATCGTGGACAGCCCAATAATTCCGATAGTCAGGTCATTCACCACGGTCGTGGTATAGGCAAGAATGCCTAGTTCAATCGGCAGAGTCTCGCTTGCCCTCCATTGAATATTAGCCGCCAGATAAGGAAAGTTAGCCTGACGGACTCTCTGTTCTAGGTTATCCAAACCGAAATCGAATTCATGATTACCAATTGCAGTAGCGTCATAGCCCATGGCATTCATCACTTCCACCATGCCCTCGCCTTCGAACCAAGTCGAAATGGCTGGCCCTGTCCAGTGATCGCCCCC
Source organism: Gammaproteobacteria bacterium (assembly GCA_016762995.1). Taxonomy (GTDB): domain Bacteria; phylum Pseudomonadota; class Gammaproteobacteria; order Pseudomonadales; family Pseudohongiellaceae; genus UBA9145. The sequence goes on from JAESUT010000129.1 coordinate 2,536, forward strand.
GCTCAGCAAGAGAAAGGGCCCATTCTCAAGGTAGCCCTCCTTCTCACGCCACAGACCTAGCAGACCTGCAGCTCCTAGCCCGGGCTCACGCCCTTCCATCCAGCCGTGCTCGTCGTTGCTATAGAGCACTGTCAATTCGCGGACATCCGCACTCGCGCTCAACTCCACGGTGGAGGAATAAGGAGCTGCACTGCAAGCCAGCAGCACGGGTAAAAAGAGAAGTAGCAGAAGGAATAGACGCATTGAGGCGAGTCTATCACAGCAATTTCAATATAAAATCCTAGAGAAAGGTGCACTACTGCAAGACCGTTTAGACTATAATTCCCCTAAGCGAATCGACACCCTGTACGAGAAATACTTCAACTACCGCGACAGTTTTTTGACGAAATCCCGTACTACTCTAACGACGCCCACTCCATTTGATTCTCAGCAAAAGGTCTTTACATGAATCACAGTAATCTTGACAGCCGCTTCCTCTCCAAACTGTTGCCAGCCCTAATTGCATGCTTACTGCTTACTGCTCAATCAGCGTCGGCGACCACCGTTCGTGTAATCACTTCCCTTGGAGACTTCTCCATAGAGCTATTCGACGATGTTACACCCATCACCGTTGCCAATTTTCTTAACTATGTCAGCTCTGGACGCTTCAATAGCACAGTGATACATCGCTCTGTAACCGTCCCAACACCCTTTATCATTCAGGGAGGCTCATTCTCCTTCGATGTTAGCACTAGCAACCTAGTATCCGTCGTCACGGATGCAGCAATACAAAACGAGTTCAGCGTCTCCAACACACGAGGAACGGTAGCCATGGCGAAGCTGGGCGGTAATCCGAATAGTGCAACCAGCGGTTGGTTTGTAAATCTTGCCGACAACAGTGCCAATCTTGATGCCCAGAATGGCGGTTTCACTGCGTTCGGGCGCGTCATCGGCGACGGCATGATAGTGGTGGACAAAATCGCGGCACAGCCGACTTTTACACTCGCCGGCCTTTCAGATTTTCCCTTAATCAACTATGTTAGCGGCCCAGTCGTGACGAGCAATTTCGTAAACATAGCAGTAGTTGTGGAAGAAGAAGTGGCGACGGCTCCGAATTTCTTCGATGAAGCCAGCGGCCTATTACGCCTTACCGTAGATGCTGGAACACTAGGTCTAGCTTCGATGGCATTCTCAATTACTGCAACCGAACCCAGCGTCGTGGTGCAACTCGACCTTAGCAGTGTCGAGGTTCTGACCGAGACCGTCGACAAGATAGCGACCTTCGATGCCGAAACTGGCAGGCTTTTCTTGCCAGAACTTGCCGTGTCAGGAGCTGCTGCGTTTCGTAATCTAATTTTTATTCTAAGTGATGCAGAACAGCTCCTGTTTACGCTGGAGTCATTCGAACAAATTTAGAACCGGCTGGCTGCCAATCGGCTAGATTGCTGGCGTCAGCGCGTCGTTGACTACAGCTGCCATAGTCATTATTCTCCCTGTAAATCACAAGAATCCGGCTATTTCGGACTACAGGAGAGAGTAATGAGTATTAAACGATGGATAACAGCAGCGGCCTCAGCGGCGACCTTAGGAGCTGCATTCGTAGTTATACCCGTTCTCGCTCATCATTCGAGCACACCTTTTTACGATCCTGACAATCGCGTCGAGATCGAAGGCGCCGTTACGCGCTTCGTGTTTAGAAACCCACACGCTTTCCTTTACCTAGATGTGGCCGACGAAAGCGGCGCGACTGTCGAATGGCAGATCGAGTTAGGCGCCCCCGTAAGCATACGCCGCGCTGGCTGGACTCCCGATTCACTCCCAATAGGTATGGTCGTAAAAGCAACTGGCAGCCGCTCCCGCGCAGACGGCTCTACAGGCCTTTGTTGTGTACGCATGACTCGCTCTGATGGCAGCCCCGTTCTAGAAGGCGGCCGTGTTGAGGAACGCACTCAGCCACCGCGATAGATTACTAGCAAATTATCCTTATAAACCTGAACGAGGCCGCATTCCAATTTTCTAAAGCGACCTCGTAAAATAGCAAATCAGAATGCAACCAGCACTAAGGTGGAAACTAAATGAGAGCAATTAAATTCATGAGAGGGAAGCCTGTTTTTGCAGTCTTGCTTTCTCTTGCGATTGGCGCTGCCGCAGGCCAAGTAAACGCGCAGATCGATAATGATATTCCAGATATTGCGGGAACTTGGGACGGTGGCTTTGGCGCAAGACCAGTGAATGGCGAAACTGTTCCATGGGGCGATGAGAATTTCCCCAAACTAAATGCGCGCGCCCTAGCCTATCAAGAAGTCTGGGAAGAAATCATGGCGCCAAAGTACGACTGCCAGCCCGCCTCTTCGCCGGCTATTCAATACGACCCTTATCACATGGAAGTCGTGCAATGGCCCGACCGCGTCCTGTTTCGTTATGAGAAAGATGATCAGCTACGCACCATATGGCTAGACGGCCGGACACCTAAGGCAACGGACTTCGGCGTTCAAGGTTTTTCTGTAGGTCACTATGAAGATGACGCTCTAGTAATTACCACTACGCACTTCGTGTTCGATGTTGCCGGCTTCGATGATTACAACGGCATTCCCTCTTCCTCGCAGAAGATAGTCCGCGAACGCTACTGGAGGGACGGAGAAGACCTGAAAGTAACATTAGAAGTTGAAGACGCGATGTTCTTACTCGAGCCTACTTCTTACACCACTCGATGGCTTCCGGCATCTGAGGGCTACAAGCTACAAGCCTACGATTGCGACCCTGAATCGTCACGCGCATCTGTGCGATTCTTTCCATCGAAGTATTAGCAAGAGGGATATCTCTAGACCATTTTATGGTCCGGAGATATCCTAACCCGCAACTGAACGAAGCGAATTTGCATCATCGATTGCCGATTACAAATTCGATTCGAGGCCAGCAAGGGTCTGCCCGCCTCTCGTCATGAACAGTCCCGGTTCCCTTCTCGATACTAAGAACTCATTTGGATGGCTTTCAATAGGCCTGCATTGGTTTGCAGCACTCACCATTATTCTGCTTTGGTTTATCGGTCAAAGCATTGCCTCGCAGTCTGTCGAGCAGATCGATGCACGCAGGTCACTGCACATCACTATCGGCCTAGTTGCCTGGTTACCCCTTGTCGCGCGCATAGCATGGCGCTATAAATCGGGCCATCCCCGCGTTAACGGACAATCCCTGCTAACGCATCGACTTGCCAAGGCAGCACACTCTTCCATGCTACTAGTGCTGGTAGTAATGCTGATATCGGGGCCGCTCATGGCCTGGGCAATACCAGATAGAAGCAGCTTGTCGGAGTTCGCCTTCGTCTTTCATTCCAATGCAGCCAAGGCACTTGCCGTGTTAGTAGTGCTGCACAGTTTGGCGGCGCTGAAACATCTTATGTTTCACGAGGATGAGACTGTGGCTAGGATTTTTCTTCCGCGTAAGGATGATGTGCAGAATGAAGAGTAGAAATGCTTTAACCGGTTCCCACGTAGGGAATGAGACGCCCACAAAGTAGGACGCCTGCCCAAAGGAAAAGTGACGTGTAGGCTACAAACTTAGCCATTGGAGGCGAGGGAGTCGATGCATCCCAGCCTTGCATTACCGGACTTACTTTCCAGTAGTACAGAGCAGCATTCAGCCCAGCCAGTACCACTAAGCCCATCTTGATCTGAAAACCTATGTTCACCGAATAGCGCAGCGGGTCACCATAGAAAAACAATATGCCGGTGAGCAGGTTGATGCCGAATCCGATCAGGACGAAGGGTAATAATTGATGAGTAGCCGCCGGATCGAAGCTGCGGAAATGCCCAGCCATGCGCAAATCGATAACGAGTAAGCCACCCAAGAGAAGCGATAGCCCAATGAAATGGCTAATCTCCATAACTGGCCACAGCCAGTAAGTATCCTGAATAAACAAGTTGAGTGAACCACCGACAATTGACTCTGCAAATGTTTCCACGGCTGGGCCCCTAAATAATATACGCGATCAGGCGACCGGCTATGATCGCCGCTAGCCAGAGCATGAGTGATATTGAGGCGATGATTTTTGTCGACTTGCTGATCGCCACCACCGCATCGCTTAAAGCTACCTCGGCGCGCAGCCGTGACTGTATGACACCAGCCAATACCATGCCTGCAACGATGCAAACTATCTTCACTAAAAAAGGCACGCTCGTTACAAATACCGTTGCCTGAGAAGAAAACAAGGCGAAGCCTGACAGGGCGTTAACGATAAAACCCACCCAACCTAACTTACCCAAACCGAGAAACGTAGATGGCCGAATACCAGGGAATAGCCCTAGTAGGCACAAGTCGCGCATGGAGAAGATGCCAACAACAACGGCAAGCCCCATCACGTGCAGGCTCAACATAATGGGGTAGCCCCACAGTGAGACCGCAACCCACGTGGCTAATTCAGTTGTTTCTAGTGTGGAGAACATAGTATCGAGCTTTTGTTAATGAGAACACTGTAACGAGCTTTTGTGAATGTTACCGAAGTAACTTAGGATCGAGCGTTTACAAATGTTACTGGATGGAATCCATTTTGCATTCCAACAGCAGCAACTCACTTTCAACCAATACTATCAAAATTGCCAACCTTAATCATTCCACCAATGCTCTATGGAGTTCGCGTAGTACTGAATCAGTGGCTTGTATTCAGGATTAATCTGATAGCAATCATCCGTCTCGATAAGAAAATCTCTAGACTTGAGCAGAGCTAGACTTCTAGACAGCGTTCGCTGCCTCGGCTTTTCCTCAGCTTTCATAGCAGCACCCTTCTCTATCATCTCATCAATCAAAGTATCGCAATCGCCAAGAATCTCCAAGGAGGTCCTAGGTTTCTCACCAGAGCGCAGTAGTACAGCGCAGATAATAGGCACAGGGATTATCGGCATCACATAGCGTAGCGATTCCATTAGCAATTCTGCTAACTCTATTACCTTCACAATGCGCTGCTCTTTTTCGAGGTGGTTAAATTCAATGCCCCGTTTTTCGCTGTAATCACGCATAGAAATCGGCACACCGAAATTCACACTAGCGTAGCCGTAGCGGTTCCAGCGCTTACGCGAACCGGCAAATAAATTGATCCGCAGAAAGCGCCAAAGCTTGGCTAGGTGCGCAGCGGTCGTTAGTCGCGCCTCTTGTCTATCCCAGGCTAGGAGATTCTCGTCTTCCAAGACCCGATCGTAGTTGATCCCAACGGGTACAAACACGACATCCCGGTCCGTCTGCCAATCGTAGTTGCGCAGTATATAATCCAGAAAACCGAGCTTAGGCTCGCCCAGCAAGCCATCGCGGCTCAAGCCCCCTTCTAGAAATACTGCCTGACAGACGCCACTCTGAGTGGCCATATACACATAGCGCTCAAGAACCTTGCGATAGAGTGGATTCTGCGATCCACGGCGCACGAAGAATGCACCCATCGCGCGAATCAACATCTCTAGGGGGAATATCCGCGCCCACTCGCCGACTGCATAAGAGAGTGTTACACGCTCCGCGGCAAGATAACTGATCAGCACATAATCCATGTTGCTGCGGTGATTCATCACGAAGACTACCGTCGCATCCGGATCTACTGCCTGCAGCTGGTTAGGCTCCACGGCGGCAACGCGTACGCGATAGATAAAACGCGAGACCTTCTTCGCTAACCAATAAAAGACCTGATAATAAATGTAGGCATTAAAGGAGGGAACGATCTCACGGGCATAGCCCTTTACCTTCTGCTGCAGTACATCTCGAGGAATATTGTCGCGCTGCGCCTGCTCCTCGATTATTGCGATGATCTCACGATCAAACATTAACTGATCAATCAAAATCTGCCGCTTACTGCGTTGTAACGGTCGAATTTTGATCTGCAGACTGCTATTCAGCTTGTCGACAGTCCTGTTCAGGCGGCGACGGAGGTACCAGCGAACGCTGGGAAAAAGCACACTCATTATTATCGCGTAGCTGGCGGCCAGCAGCAGCAATAAGAATATCCAGCTAGGTAGAGTGACAGTTGAGGTCAAGGCGGCCGTCCACAGCTCTTACTATTTCCTCGATTGTAGAGGAATACCACTTGAAATTGTCAAAAATAGCGGGTTTAGTGGTGTATTCCAGTGTTTATGAGATGGACTTAGCAAGGGATAGTCTCTATCCTTCGCACCCTCTTAACTATTGGTACGGTTAGCGGCCTAGCTATTCATCCAGTTATCCGCCTAATTATCCGTCTAAATATCCGCAGATTACCGCCCCACGGGCATAGCAAGGCAATACTATGAGTAGCGAAGAAATCACCTCATTCGAGCAAATGGCGCTGACTAAGCCTGTATTAAAGTCGCTCATTGATGTGGGTTACGAAACGCCTACCCCTATTCAAGCACAGACTATTCCCTTGCTACTCGAGGGCAGAGATGTGCTCGGTCAGGCACAAACTGGAACGGGCAAGACCGCCGCTTTCGCCCTGCCCATCCTTTCGAGATTAGACCTAAAGCAGAAAGACCCCCAGGTCCTGGTTCTGGCACCGACGCGCGAGCTCGCCATTCAGGTCGCCGAAGCCTTTCAGACGTACGCAACTCATATAAAAGATTTTCACGTCCTACCCGTATATGGCGGGCAGGACTACAGCGGCCAGATACGTGCATTGAAGCGTGGCGTACATGTGGTAGTCGGAACACCAGGCCGAGTCATGGATCACATGCGTCGCGGCACGCTGAAACTACATCAACTAAGCACCCTAGTCCTAGACGAAGCCGATGAGATGTTGCGCATGGGTTTCATCGACGATGTCGAATGGATCCTCGATCAGATTCCCAGCCAGAGACAGATTGCCCTATTCT
>JAESUT010000130.1 GCA_016762995.1 Gammaproteobacteria bacterium
CTTCTTTTACCATGTCAGCGGTGACGAACTCTGTCTTGCCAATAGCGACGATTAGTATGTCGGCGCTAGCGCAAAGTGCAGTGAGGTTTTTTGTTCTGCTATGAGCGATGGTAACGGTGGCGTTGCCTGGGTTGGTGTTGCGCGACATCAATACTGCCATGGGCGTGCCCACAATGTTGCTGCGGCCTAGCACCACACAATGCTTTCCTTCGGTATCTATCTCATAGCGTTTTAACAGTTCCATGATGCCATTGGGTGTGGCCGATATAAAAGTGGGCAGGCCTAGGCTCAGGCGGCCCACGTTTTCGGGGCAAAAACCGTCGACATCCTTGGAAGGGTCGATAGCCAAGATGATCTTGTTTTCATCAATATGCTTAGGTAGTGGCAATTGCACTATGAAGCCATCGATCGCATCGTTGTTGTTTAGCTCATCGACTTTGGCGAGCAACTCTTGCTCGCTAATTGTGTCCTCAAGACGGATCGTGGTTGACTCGAAGCCTACCTCGGCACAGTCTTTTACCTTGAAGGCTACATAGTTTTGCGACGCGCCGTCATTTCCGACGAGTACCGCCGCGAGGTGAGGCGCGCGCTGGCCGTTGGCTTTAATTTTAGAGACGGTCTGGGCTATTTCTTGACGAATTTCCGCCGAGCAAGACTTGCCATCAAGTAGTTGCATAGTGATCTTTCCAGTGCTTTAGAGGTACCCTAGCGTGCATGAGGTGCGTCGCTGGGAATAGCGTATTTCGAAGTGACACTATAATAAACGAGCGGCCAGTTTAGCTCAAGCTCGGCAGGCGATTATAGCTACCACTTGCCACTATTTTCCATGCTCTTCCACGGCTCGGTAGCCGGCAGTGCGTCGCCTCGCTGCAGGAGTTCGATCGAGATATTGTCCGGCGATCGAATAAACGCCATATGGCCATCGCGCGGCGGTCGATTGATAGTGACACCGGCATCCATTAGTTTCTGGCAAGTGTCGTAGATGTTATCTACAGAGTAGGCTAGGTGACCAAAATTACGGCCCTCTTCATACTCTTCAGGATCCCAGTTATAGGTGAGTTCTACCTGTGCATCTGTATCGCCTTCGGCGGCGAGAAATACCAGGCTAAACCTGGCTTCCTCGAAATCGCGGCGCTGAAGTTGTTTGAGACCTAAGTGCTCGCAGTAGAATTCCAAAGACTTATCTAGGTCACTTACTCGGACCATTGTGTGAAGGTATTTCATACAGATTACTCGCCTAATGGTGTTAAAAACGGATTTGTGAGCGGCTTGTTAGAGCTGCTAGTTAGAAGAGCACAACAGATCGTATGCTTTTGCCTTCATGCATTAGATCAAATGCCTTATTGATGTCTTCCAGCGGCATCGTGTGTGTAATGAGTGAGTCGATCTCGATCTTGCCATCCATATACCAATCGACAATTTTGGGTACATCGCTGCGGCCACGTGCGCCTCCAAAGGCGGTGCCTTTCCACGAGCGGCCGGTTACCAGCTGAAAAGGGCGTGTAGAGATCTCTTGCCCGGCTCCAGCTACGCCAATGATAAAAGACTCGCCCCATCCCTTGTGGCAGCATTCTAGCGCCTGACGCATGGTTGAGGTATTGCCTATGCACTCGAAAGAATAGTCTACGCCACCGCCGGTTAACTCGATTATAGCCTCAGTGACATCGTCGATGTCCCTTGGGTTAATGAAGTCGGTCATGCCGAATTCGCGGGCGAGTTTCTCGCGGTCGCCATTGAGGTCGACACCAATGATTCGGTCTGCTCCAACCATCGCTGCTCCCTGGACAACATTCAGGCCGATGCCACCGAGCCCGAAAATCGCAACCGTGCTACCCGGTTCCACCTTGGCATCGAACACTACTGCGCCCACGCCAGTGGTGACGCCGCAGCCGATATAGCACACCTTGTCGAATGGTGCGTCTGAGCGAATCTTTGCTAGGGCGATCTCAGGCAGTACCGTGTAATTGGAAAAAGTAGAGCACCCCATATAATGCAAGATAGGTTTGCCATCAAGAGAGAAGCGGCTTGTGCCGTCTGGCATCAGCCCCTGACCCTGTGTGGCGCGTATCGATTGGCAGAGATTTGTCTTAGGATTCAGGCAGAAATCACACTCACGGCATTCGGGTGTATAGAGTGGAATGACGGTATCGCCAACCTTTAGCGAGCGAACACCAGCGCCGACTTCGACGACAATGCCAGCACCTTCATGGCCGAGTATGGCGGGGAAAGCGCCCTCGGGGTCGTTGCCTGACAGGGTGAACGCATCGGTATGGCAGATGCCAGTGGCTTTTATCTCAACGAGAACTTCTCCAGCTTTTGGGCCTTCCAGATCGACTTCGACGATTTCAAGGGGCTTGCCTGCTTCGAATGCTACCGCAGCGCGTGATTTCATGAATTTCTTCCTTGTTGTTGAGGCTGTTGCTGAGATTATTGTCTAATTGCTCGCATTGTAAGAGCCCTGTGCGCTAGCGGCAACTTAGGGTGTCATAGGATTGTGTAAGCTCTGCATGGAGCTTGTCCGGCGCTGGAGCTTGCCCCTAGATGCGAGTATTATCGTGCCCTTAATTGTGAGCCATGGCAATCATGAAGAGAACCGCTCTGCGCTTATGTGCCCTACTTGAGACGCAGGGTATCGTTGAAGAGTTGTTTGATCGTCACGAACGTAGGCGCTAGTTCACTCCACGTTTTATTATTAGCTAGCTCGATGCTGAATTGACCTAATTTGTAACCGTATATGGAAATCGCAATAGTCGTATTTGTAATATTCATTGGCTCGTTTGTGCAGAGTTCAATCGGTTTCGGCTTGGCTATTGTCGCGGCTCCCATTCTTTTCCTGATAGATCCGCTTTATGTGCCCGCGCCGATTACTATCTCGGCGTTAACCTTGTCGGTTGCAAATTCTTATAGCCACTGGCGCTCGATCTCGTTTCGGGGTCTGAGGTTTGCGATTCTAGGGAGAGTCCCAGGGACTATATCGGGTGGTTTTCTGCTGCTTTGGATCGATCAGGAAGCGCTTGCATTGTGGTTGGGTCTGTCCGTTCTCGTTGCGGTGGCTCTGAGTATGAGCAATATCGTTTTTAAGGCAAATGGGAAGTCGCTTTTCTGTGCGGGTTTTCTTTCAGGATTCATGGGCACTAGCACCTCAATCGGCGGGCCGCCTATGGCATTGGTGATGCAACACCAAGAGAACGACTTTATTCGGGCGAATCTAGCGGCCTTCTTTGTGGTTAGCTGTTTTATGTCTCTGGTGATGCTGTTCAGCATCGGGCGCTTTGGTATGGAACATATTATGATTTCGCTACCAATGATGCCTGCCACATTAGCGGGATACTGGGTGGCGATGCGCACGATGCATCATATCTCGCACCAGAATCTTCGCCGCGTCTCGCTGGGGCTCTGTGTAATCGCTGGCCTAGCTGCCACCGCCTCATATTGGTTTTAACGCTGCTAGTAGCGCAGCAAAAACGGCACCAACGTAATGATTTGAAGCTCGTAAGTTGAACTTCGCCGATGTTAGATAAGCGTTCAGCTAAAAGGTCTCATGTTATTCGAATAGAAAGGTTTTTTGTGGTTAACTCTTGCGTCTAGTACGCCTGTATTGCGATGCTGTGATTAACAGGCAGAGACAGAAACGAATCAGAGAAGGTAGGAGAACAATGTCAGCTTGGCCAATCGAAATTAGCATGGAGTCCTTTGATGAGGCTTGGACCTTAGAGGGGGAGACTTTTTGGCGCTGTGTTTTCGAGATGCATAAACACAAGATGGAGATTAAGAACCCAAAAATTGCCATCGGCAACCTTGAGAAAATATTTTCGGCCACTTTCACTCTAGCAAATACCAAAGGCTTTCAGGCGATGAGCCTGAGAGATCTGAGCCGAGAGACCGGCATAAGTATGGGTGGCCTCTACGCTTATATCGGAAGTAAGAACGATCTCGCTTCAGTGATAGAAGGCGTGCTAAGAAATACTATCGATCAGATCATCGGTGGATTAAGTTCTCATAACCTCGAGCCACTGCAGTGCTTGCGTGCAATTGTTTATGGGGAAATATTTGCCATGGAGAAGCTGAGTCCTTGGTACTACTTCTGCTTCATGGAATTGAAAGGCTTGCCCAAGGAGCAGCAACAGCAAACTTTAGAGCTTGAGTTGCGCTTCGAGGGCATATTATTGGACGCAATCCACGCCGGCGTGGCGAGCGGGCAATTCGTTTGCGATCAACCTGAGTTACTAGCCTCTCAAGTGACGGCTCAGCTGCAGCAGTGGCACCTGAAACGGTGGAAGTTCAAATTGCGAGAAATTGGTAAGATAGAGTATGCGCAGTTTGTTTTCGAGAGCCTTCTCAAGTGTTTGCAATACTCGGCTGACGGCATTGAAGATGGCAATAAGAGTGCAACGTTGAGTTCTGAAGGAGGAGAGCCAGCGCGAGCTTAGCTTGCCTAGCTGTTCTCGGCATTTAGTCCTTTTTTTGTGGCATAGAAGCTGCGAATGTCCTGCATGTCTTTATCTAGATCCCCAGTAGGGTGAAAGAAGTCTGCGAGCCCGGCTTCTTTGTTGCGCGCATCCAAATAGCCCATCAATATTGGCACCTCGGCACTATTTGCTATGTGGTAGAAGCCGGTCTTCCATTTACTTACCTTGCGTCTAGTGCCTTCGGGTGGCACTAGCACTACAAAATTATCGTGTCTCTTAAACTGCTCGACGATATCATCCACAACGTTGTGTGACTTGGCGCGATTGATAGGAATGCCGCCTAGCCACCTCATGATGCCAGAAAAGGGGAAAGAGAAGAGGGTGTGTTTGCCCATCCAACAAAGCTGCAATCGCAATTCCAAAACAACCAGCAGCATTAAGGGAAAATCCCAATTGCTGGTGTGGGGGGCAGCAATAAGGACATATTTTGGAACAGATACTTTGCTGCCGATTGATGTCCAGCCAATAAGCTTGAGGATCAAAATTGCTAGAAGGCGCAGCAGTGGTGTGACTACCGGTGTAGAAAAAATTGTGGTTCGCATCGTCGTCTATTCTAATTGAACGAGAACAGTATAGCAGAGGTGCCCTAGGGTAATTCCGAATAATTCCCTGGCAGCGTTGGCCTTGATCTCGAATAGTTCGAGGGCCAGAGCTGCCATAGGATTATTTAAGCCAAAACTAGGGCCGAATATTCCGAGCTAGGCGTGCAGGTTAATCGTAGTGAAAGGTCACGGTAAAATATTCCCTTCGTTTCGCCTTGACGCTGATGTAGTCGACATACCCCCTGGTTGTTAAGAATTGACTGGGGTGATAAAGACTAAGTGAATAGCCGGTATGGCTGATTAGTCTTTTCCTTGGGTAGGTTATAACATCATTTATATGGACTGCATCGCGCTCAATGCCAGTGAAACTAATTCCGGTTACGGGCCTGTTTGGATAAGGGTTCTCGATGATCCGTGTTCGGCGCGAGCTTCCGCCTCGAATTGGTTCGCTGGTGAAGCTCATTCTGTTATAGCTATCCCAGTTGGAGCGTCTGCCATTTGAGCCGCGCGCCGAATTGTCGTGGCGGCCATGGTACTCGCGGCCATGACGAGAACGCTGGGGTGAGTAGTTCGCGGCATGCTGAACAGCCCCACTTACTAGGAAAGTGGGCGCTACGTTTAGCAGCAAGCTTTCTAAGGCATTGCGGCCGCGAGCATGATCTGCATAAGCTGCACTCGATCCTAAAATTAGGATTGTGGTTAAGGCTAGTAGCGTTGCTCTAATTGGGTTCGTCATCGTAATTCTCCTCTTGCCAGGTTTCATAATACGAAATGCAGATGAACTAAGAATGAATGAGAACGACGTTTCTAGCTTGCTCCCGTCTGTAGACGTTTGCATGCAGTAGGGTGGAGCATGATATGGGTTTAGATGCCGCTGCGAAGGGGCTAGTGAGGGGGGCTCGCTTAGATAGACTCACTATGTGGCTTAGGTAGCAATTGGACAGATAGCTCGGCTTGCGCTAATCATCACCAAGCTCTCTCTGTTGGCCTACCATTCTTGAAAATAAGACTGAATGTCGGGCTCGCACAACTGCTTAGTCCCGCCATCGACTGTTCCTATGTAAAGAAAGCCAATGATTTTTTCCTCGGCGCTCAGTCCTAGGCCGTCTTTAACGATAGGGTCATAAGCTAATGAGCCGGTTCTCCACATGGCGCCTAGGCCTTGGGCGAAAGCGGCGAGTAGCATGTTTTGTGTGGCGGCGCCGGCTGATAAATCTTGCTCGATCTCAGGTACTTTGGGGTGAGGCTTGAAGCTAGATATACAAACTAAGACTAGGGGCGCGCGTAGTGGCTTGCTGCGTAGCTTTTCTAAAGCGCCCTGATCGAGGGCTGCATCGTTTGCTGCGCCGGCCTTGGCGAAGAGTTCGCCTAGCTTCTCCCTTGAGTCTGCTGTAACGACCAAAAATCGCCAGGGCCTAAGCACGGCATGGTCTGCTGCCCTGAACGCGGCTTTGTAGATGTTTTCAAGCATTTTTTGGGAGGGGAGAGGGCCGCTCAGCTTGGGAACGGAACTTCTCAGGTGTAGAGCATCTAATGCTTTCATAGCGGGCGTGTTTCCGAATCGGTAGATTGCTTTTGATAAGCCTGCGGTTACGGGGCTTGTCAGATATCAGCCAAAGCATAAAGCAATCCCTTAGTGCTGGAAACCGCAGCGAGACGTTAACCATTAACCACATGTTTTTCAAGGTCTTGTGCACTCTGCATCTCATGATTATTATGCGGGATACTGGTATACTTTGGCGCTATTCAGTCGATACCAAATGAGTGAAAGCTGTTTGTTTTAGTGGGTAAGCTTGGTCTTACTGTTTGCGTGTATTGGCACTTCGAAATGAGTATTTAGGATTAGGCTATGAGTTCCAAGGTAGATGTTATAGCGGTTGGCAATGATCGTCCTGCGTATCCGCAGGATAAGTCGCGCTGGTTTGGCAGCGTCAAGAAGAAAACGCTGCGACTTGCATTCTCCTTCTATTCCCCTGATGGCAATGAAATAGCGATGCCAATCGCGAGCATGTCAGCCTATCTGAAGCGTGACTTTCCGAACGTCGAAGTGCTGCTCGAGCCGGTGTTGATTCTGCGTGATGCGGAGAAATATTCCCCTGAAAATTATGCACGCATGATTCAGGCATTAGATGCTGATGTCATTGCCTTCTCGATCATGAGCCCGCACTGGTATCCAATGGAGCCGTACTTCGCGGAAATCAAAAAATTAATGCCGAACCTGCCGCTTGTGATCGGCGGCTATCAGGCCATGCTCTCGCAAGAGCAAACGATAGAGAGTCCCGATGTCGATTACATTTGCATAGGAGACGGTGAGTACGCCATAGGCAACCTCGTACAGCATTTGCAGGGAACGAAACACGGTCCTGTTGATGGCATGTGGGAAAAACTAGTCGACGGTTCTGTTTATGAAACAGAACCGCATCAGATCGGCGACTTAGCCTCGTTGCCTTTTCCCGATTACGATGTCTTTGAAAAGGAGGATGGCTTTAAAGATGTAAACTCCTCAATTTTCGGACCAAAGGGAGTACTTGTTTTGCCGGTTATGACCGGGCGAGGCTGTCCATATCGATGCACCTACTGCTGCAACACACCAATCTTAGAGGGCTGGAAAACCAAGAAGACATTTCTTCGAAAGTATGACCCGCAAGACATGGTAGATGAACTTATTCGTCTGCGCGACAAATACGGTGTGGGTTATTTCGAATTTTGGGATGAGCTGTTCCTCTCCAATCTAAAATTCGTTAGAGCGTTCTTTCCGCTCTATGGGGAACAGATTGGTCTTCCTTTCTCGATTAATTCGCGCGTAGAAGTGATGAACGAAGCATTCTGCAAGATGGCGGCCGAGGCAGGCTGCCACACGATCTGGTTTGGTATAGAGAGTGGTGACGAAGAGTTCAGAGCGAAGATGCTGGGTCGCAAGATGACGAACAAACAGGTAATCGATGCTGCTGCTAACTGCAAGAAGGCAGGCATCAACCGGCTCACATTCAATATTGTAGGCGCGCCGCTAGAAACTATTGAGAGTATGCGCAAGACCCTTGAGTTAAATAAAACTATCGCACCTGAGCATTTTTTCTTCTTCCCTTATATTCCTCTGCGCGGAACACCGCTTTACAACATCGCGAAGGAAGAAGGTTTGCTACTAAGCTCGAAGAGGGAGCTACACTACCTCTCCGCAGCAAACGATCAGCAGTTTATAATGAATATGAAGGAGCAGCCGGAGTTGCTCACGCAGGAAGACTACAACGATCTTTGTATGGAGATGTTGGCCTTCCAGCAGGTTAACAACCGACTGAGCTACGACGATGGGCCAGGCAGTGCGACAGTCGAGGACAAGAGTTTCAACCTCGTTGAGCCTGCCCCTAAAACAGAAGCTGATACACCTGTGCCGCCGCCCGCCGCTGTCTCGTTATTGGACGGTGTGAAAAACTTGTTTCGCAGCTAGACGGGTCAAGTTCAATCAGTAGAGCGAATCAAAAGAGTGAGAAGGCGCTGTGATGGCCTGTGCTCAGTTTCAGCTTTCAGCCACTTAGGCAGTATTCTCAACAGAATTCGCGTGAATTGCCTGTTCCCCTGAGATTGCTTTGTTGAATGATCTCAATGATATAGCGGCCATCAAGAAATTTCCGCATAAAGCGCCCCCGAAAAATCCTAGCAATCCAAACCATTGGCTTCCCAAGTAGGCTAGTGGCACGTAGAACACAAAGAAGCGTGCAGAGCTTAGGTAAAGAGCTGACATTGGCCGGTGCAGGGCGTTCAATGAGGAGTTCGTCAGAATGATGATGCCCTGCATGCCGTAGCCCAGTGGCAAAATCCAGAGAAACAATTTTATCGTCTCAATAACTTCGGGGTCGTCTGAGAATGTCGAGGCGATCACGCCTGCACTTAAGGCAAGCCCGATATAAACCACCATCTGCCAGCCGAGAATAAATTTGATCGAGAGTCGATAGGCTTCCTCAACCCGATTGATCTTGCCTGCGCCAAAATTCTGGCTAATGAGTGGAGGCAGGGAAGAGGACATCGCTAAGACGATCAGGGTGGCCATGGGTTCGAGCCGGGCTCCTACGCCGAAGGCGGCAACTGCCTCGTCACCGAAACTCGCTGCAATTGCCGTCATGATACCCGCTGCCAG
>JAESUT010000178.1 GCA_016762995.1 Gammaproteobacteria bacterium
CAATGTCCGCAGTCATATTAACTTCTTGCGGCATCCAGTGGTTTGCACAACCGTCCAGATATTTCTGCCAAGCCCAGTCATATTTGAAAGGAACGAGCTGATTTAAGTCTGCGCGACAATTAATCATGCGCTTGTCATCGACCGCGACTCGAGTAGCGGCGCCTTCAAGTTCTTCCATCCCAACGTCGACATTGAGTTCTTCTAAATCGTTGATGGCTTTTTGCAGGACATCAGGGTTTTTCTTTTCTGCTGTAGCATCAAGATTCGATTGGAAGTTTGCAACTTGTTCTCGTGGGCTAACGGGAGCGGCCGTGATGTCGGCAGCAGATGCAATTGGCTCCCGGTTAACGGTTTCAATCTTGACAGGCTCGGTAGCGGCGGCTTTGACTAGGGGTATGGCCCCATCCTCCTGCTCGAATTCATCCCATGACAGCATAATATTCCTTAATCTATTTCTTACTTTTATTATTTCATGCTAGAAAAGTCGCTAGCACAGTGCTTTGCGCGGCTTATGCCTGCGCTCGCTGTTGTTATTAATATTGTTACTGACAGGCTTCGCATTCTGGATCATCCAGAGAACATGCCATGGGTACCGGCGCCGCTTCGCCGCTAGACACCTTATTAAGACTGTTGTCAGACACCGTAGACTTCTCTGTCGTTGTCGCCGCAAGTGCGCGCAAATAATAGGTAGTCTTTAAGCCTCTTAACCAGGCCATGCGGTACATAACATCTAGTTTCTTGCCGCTTGCGCCAGCCACGTAGAGGTTGAGAGATTGCGCCTGATCGATCCACTTCTGACGACGACTTGCCGCATCGACGAGCCAGCGAGGCTCTACCTCGAAGGCAGTGGCATAGATGTGCTTGATGTTGTCAGGAACTCTATCGATCTTCTGTACGCTGCCCTCGTAGTATTTCAGGTCATTTACCATCACGCTGTCCCAAAGGTTTTCCTGTTTCAGGTCGCGAACTAGAAATGGGTTTACCACGGTGAATTCACCGGACAGATTCGATTTCACATATAAGTTTTGATATGTAGGCTCGATGGATTGCGAGACGCCGATGATGTTTGCGATTGTGGCGGTCGGTGCAATAGCCAGTACATTCGAGTTACGCATGCCGGTTTGTTGGATGCGTGCTCGCAGGCTATCCCAGTCGAGGCGTTGTTCTAAGTTGATGTCTAGGTACTCTTCGCCGCGCTCTTCTTGAAGAAGCTTAAGAGAGTCGATTGGAAGTATGCCTTGATCCCAGAGCGAACCATCATAAGTTTCATAGCGGCCGCGTTCTTCGGCGAGATCGCTAGAAGCCTGAATAGCGTGATAGCTAATAATTTCCATTGAAACATCGGCAAATTCTACAGCCTGATCGGAGGAGTAGGGGATGCGCTGTGTGTATAAGGCATCCTGAAAACCCATAATGCCCATGCCGATTGGCCGGTGCTTCAGATTCGACTTCTTCGCCTGCGGTACAGAGTAATAATTGATGTCGATGACGTTATCCAGCATGCGTACAGCTGTCTTAATTGTCGACTTAAGTTTTTCTTGATCCAATCCGGATTCAGAGACGTGGTTCATTAAGTTCACGGAACCGAGATTACAGACGGCGATCTCTTCCTCGCTTGTATTCAGAGTAATCTCTGTACAAAGATTCGAGGAGTGAATCGTGCCGATGTGCTGCTGCGGAGAGCGTACGTTGCAAGAGTCTTTAAAAGTGATCCAAGGATGTCCAGTCTCGAACAGCATCGAAATCATCTTGCGCCATAAATCGCCAGCCTTAATAGTCTTGTAGACCTCCACCTCGCCAGCCATCGCCTTGCGCTCATATTCTATGTAAGCCTCTTCAAATGCTCTGCCGTGAAGGTCGTGCAAATCGGGAACATTGTTTGGAGAGAAGAGAGTCCAATCCTGGTCGTTGAATACCCGCTTCATGAATAAATCGGGTATCCAGTTTGCTGTGTTCATGTCATGAGCGCGACGTCTCTCATCACCGGTGTTCTTGCGCAGTTCGAGGAACTCTTCGATATCAAGGTGCCAAGTTTCCAGGTATGCACATACAGCCCCCTTGCGCTTGCCGCCCTGATTTACCGCGACCGCGGTGTCGTTAACGACCTTTAGAAAAGGAACGATGCCCTGTGATTTACCGTTAGTACCCTTGATGTGTGCGCCTAGTGCACGAACTGGCGTCCAGTCGTTGCCAAGTCCGCCAGCCCATTTGGAGAGCATGGCATTGTCTCTGATTGCCGAATAAATGCCGTGCAGATCATCTGGTACCGTAGTTAGGAAGCAAGAAGAGAGTTGCGGGCGCAGCGTGCCAGAGTTGAACAGCTGTGGAGTCGAGACCATATAATCAAAGCTAGAGAGCAGATTATAAAATTCGATCGCACGTTCTTCTCGATTCTCTTCATTGCTGGCTAGGCCCATTGCGACGCGCATATAGAATACTTGCGGTAGTTCGAAACGCGTGTCGTTGCTGTGAATGAAGTAGCGGTCGTAAAGTGTTTGTAGGCCGAGGTAGGTGAATTGCATATCTCGATCTGCTTGCAAGGCTTCGCCAAGGATGTCTAAGTCATACTCTAATAGGTGAGGTGAGACTAGGCCAAGCTCTACGCCTTTCTCTATGTAAGGTTTCAAGGTTGCCGCGTAGCGATAGTGCATCTCTGACTGAGTGGCCGATTCGGCGATGCCGAGAAAGCCAAGGGCCTCGGCACGGATCGTGTCCATCAGCAGTCTGGCGGTTACGTAAGAGTAGTTTGGATCTTTTTCCACCATGGTACGAGCGGTCATCACCAGCGAGGTGCGAACGTCTTCCATCTTTACGCCAGGGTACAAATTCTTCAGTGTTTCTTGGTAAATGTCCTCGGCAGAGACATCTTCTAGTCCTTCGCAGGCTTCGTTGATAACGGTCTGAAGGCGCTGTGTATCTAGGGGGCCTTTTTCGCCATTGTCTAGAGTGATAATTATTTCGGCCTGACTGGGCTTTGTCTCTTCGCTCTTCCGTTCGCGAATGCGCGCGTGGTCGGCGCGATAGATAACATAGCTTCTTGCTATCTTGTGTTCGCCAGTGCGCATCAGGGCGAGTTCAACCTGATCTTGAATGTCTTCAATATGAATCGTGCCGCCTGAAGGCATGCGGCGACGAAAAATTTCGGTAATCTGATGGCCTAGCTGCTGAACCGATTCGTGGATGCGCGAGGACGCGGCCGCGTTTCCACCCTCAACGGCCAAATAGGCCTTGGTAATCGCTACGGATATCTTGGATTCAGAATAGCTAACCACGGAGCCGTTACGTTTAATAACACGCAGCTGTCCGGGGGCTGTCGCTGAAAGAGCTGCTGGTTCGTTGCTTGCTGAGGTGGCGGGGGAGGCAGGATCAACTGCTGTCTGTACATCTGTCTGCATTATTAGCTCCGAATTTGGTGTCTACTGCTTAGTATTATTCTTAAGTAACTGTATTTTGTAACTGGCTCAAATTAGCTAGTCGCCTTTGGTTAAACCCTAAGGGGGTAAAACCCACTGATTCAGACCCCGTCACCTCAAATACTTCGGCGAAATAGAACCCATCTGGGCAGATTTGGCAGCGAAATCGACCCGTGGCCGAAAATCGGTAAGCTATACACTATATATTGTGTTTTTGCGGTAGGACTTTAACTATATTTTGAATTTTTTTGGGAACTCAAAAGGTAAGCCCGGAAACAGGATTAAAAAGTCCTTTCTGATCAAGTGCTTCTATTATTATTAGGAGGTATAACATCGCTAACCACCCAGCATCACAATAATTTTTATTAGTATCTCTAAGAGATGCTAGCTCTTGATTTTCGCTCAACTAATACAATATATAGACAAGCTACAAATCGTAGACACAAGATAAAGCGCTTGGCATGTTAATGCAAGTATTTTCTCTGTGGGTAATATGTGGGCAATATGTGGGTAAATTGTGAGTATGCTGTTGTTGTTATTGGGGAAAATAGAAGCCAGTTCGAGCGCAATCGCGGCGTGTACCGGTGACTCAAAAAAGTGTAGAAAAGAGAGTAAAACTCGTGCCAAATCAGGCGATTGTCTCGATATTGTGCACCACTACATATAGTGGTGCACAATTCGACGGAAGTCCGCCATATTACTGGGAAAGAAGGAACTCTATAAGCGCTTTCTGTGAATGCATGCGATTCTCGGCCTCATCCCACACCACGCTGTCTTTCGCATCGAGAATTGAGGCGCTCACTTCCTCGCCGCGATGCGCAGGAAGGCAGTGCATGAATAAGGCGTCGGACTTCGCTAAGGCCATCAGTTGCGAATTCACCTGAAAACCTGTGAAACTCGCTAGTCGCTGATCCTGTTCCCCTTCCTGACCCATGGAGGCCCATACATCAGTGACTACCAAATCGGCATCAAGCACTGCTCTCTTCGGGTCTCGACTAAGCTGGATACGGTCCTTGTGCGTCTTGACCAATTCGGCGTTCGGCTCGAATCCTTCAGGGCTGGCAATGTTAAGCTGAAAATCGAATTTATCGGCTGCATTGATGTAGGAGTGGCACATATTATTGCCATCACCTATCCAGGCTACTGTCTTTCCAGCTATGCTTCCGCGGTGTTCGACGTAGGTCTGTACGTCGGCGAGCAACTGGCAGGGGTGAAAGTCATCAGTTAGCGCGTTGATGACAGGCACCGAGGAATACTCGGCAAAGCGCATAAGCTTCTTATGCTCAAATGTGCGTATGGCAACGCAATCCACCATGCCAGCCAGCACGCGAGCGCTATCTTCGATAGGTTCGCCTCTGCCGAGTTGTGAGTCTGAATTCGCAAGAAACACAGCCGAGCCGTCGAGTTGGTTCATGGCAACTTCGAAGGCGAGTCTAGTTCTTGTCGAAGGTTTCTCGAAAATTAGCCCTAGCGTCTTTCTTGGCTGCGGGACCGCCAGCTCTGGGTTCTTTTTCAGTTCGCCGGCACGCTGAATAATTTGATTTAATTCATCGCTGCTGAGGTCCTGCAGGGTAAGAAAATGTTTTACACTCATCGATGGCATCTGCTTTTAGAGTATTGGAAGTTTTCGGGCTCGAGGCGTCTAACCAAGTTGGCTGGTAGTAATGAATTCGCAGCGCCAAAAACTAAAAAAGGCAGCTTTCGCCACCTGTTGAATGGCCTTATTTTAACTAGAACTGTTAGCCGAGGCAATTGTCCGTGTGGATTGAGTAGGTAATTGCATAGCTATTTGCAGGGTATTGTATGAATCCAATAGAGTTAAAGCTCTTCTCCAGCCGAGTTTCAGCCATTTGCGATGAAATGGGCACAGCGCTTCGGCGCACGGCGTTTTCGCCCAACATTAAGGACCGTTTGGATTTCTCTTGCGCCTTGTTCTCGACAAACGGCAAGCTTTTTGCCCAAGCGGCTCATATTCCCGTGCATCTGGGCAGCATGGCTTTCGCTATGGAATCCATCATTGAAAATAGACAATGGCGTAGCGGCGATATGCTGGTACTTAACGATCCCTATTTGGGGGGAACTCACTTGCCCGACGTAACCTTGATTGCGCCGGTCTTTGTCGATAACGAGCGGAGTTTGCTAGGCTTTGTTGCAAACCGAGCACACCACGCAAACATTGGCTGTGATACTCCAGGTTCAATGCCTATTTCTTCAAGCTTAGAAGAGGAAGGGCTAATAATTCCGCCAACTCTGTTATTTAAGTCAGGGCAATTACAGCAGCAGGCACTCGCGCTTTTACAGATCCAAGGGGATTCGCTGAGTGGAGACTTCGCCGCGCAGGCCGGTACCAATACACTTGGCGTGCAGCGACTGCAAACCTTGTTAACGACGATGAGTATTGACGATTACCAGAAGGGCATGGAGGAATTGAATGACTACGCTGATCGGATTACTGCCAATACTATTGCTGGCTTGCAAGTTGGGGAGTATCGCTTCACGGACTACTTGGATGACGATGGCTGCGGGCAGTCGAATATAAAACTGGCGCTTACATTACGAATAAAGCCCGATTCCCTAGAGCTGGATTTTCGCGATAGCTCAGATCAGGTAACTGGGAATTTGAACTGCCCCGAATCGGTTGTCGCGGCAGCAGCATTCTACTGTGTGCGCTGCTTATTGCCAGAGGAGTCGCCTGCCTGCGAAGGATTGTTTCGACGCATCAATCTGCAGACTAGAGCTGGTTCAATCGTAAATGCCAATCGACCAGCGGCAGTAGCCGCCGGGAATGTGGAAACATCCAGTCGCCTCGTTGATCTTGTCTTTGGCGCATTGGCGAAGGCATTGCCAGATAGAATTCCGGCAGCGAGTCAGGGCACCATGAATAACGTAGCCATGGGCTATATAGACGATGAGACAGGTAGCCGTTGGGATTACTACGAGACGCTGGCTGGTGGAATTGGTGGCGGACCAACTACGGAAGGCCGCGATGCGGTGCACAGCCACATGACCAATACCTTGAACACGCCAATTGAAAGTTTGGAAATGCACTACCCACTGCGTGTACACCGTTACGCCGTGCGTCGTGGCAGCGGCGGCGTGGGCAAGCATAGCGGCGGTGCGGGAATTGTGCGCGAGTATGAGTTTCTTGATCATGCCCAGCTGACTCTGCTTAGCGAGCGCCGGCTAGTCTCTCCATGGGGACTTAACGAGGGAGGCGATGGCATGAGAGGGCGAAACTCGTTGAATGGCGAGGCGCTTCCGGGAAAGTGTTCTGTCGCAGTAAAGAAGGGTGATAGATTGCTTATAGAAACACCAGGTGGTGGAGCATGGGGAGAACCCACTAACTTGAAATCCCCTAACTAGTCTCCATTTCTTTAGTTGGAGGCGGTCTTAATGCCGAATTTAGAAACGAAGTAAACAGCAATACTGACAAAACGCCATAGCCGTTGTAAACTTCTGCGCTGGCATACGGTCTTCAGAAGAGAAGGCTAGCAATCACGATCAATGAGTTACCAATTAGGTAATCGAGGCAGTACAAATGAGCATTGAAGAAACTATCAAAGAGCAAATCGATTCGAATAGCATTCTGCTCTACATGAAGGGGAACCCTGAACAACCCCAGTGTGGCTTTTCATCGCAGGTAACGCAGTTATTGATGTCTTGTGGGAAGCGCTTTGCCTATGTCGATATTTTGGCAAACCCAGATGTGCGCTCTACGCTGCCTTCTATCTCCAATTGGCCGACCTTTCCGCAGCTGTTCGTGAAGGGCGAGCTTGTGGGTGGTTGCGACATCATCACCGAAATGCATGAGAAGGGAGAACTACAGACTTTGGTTGATACAGTAGAAGACGACTCTTAAATCCCTTTGAAGCACTGCTATCGATCTAGAAGAATCGATTCTTACTATTCTGCGTGCTGGCCTAGCTATTTCATTTTTGACCAAGAGGCCAGCCGCCGAGTTCCTGCCATCTATTAACGATCTGACAATATAACTCGGCAGTCTTGTGTGCATCGTAGCGTGCGGAGTGCGCTTCGTCGTTGTCAAAGTCAATTCCCGCCGTCTCGCACGCCCTCGCTAGAACTGTCTGTCCAAATGCCAGGCCGCTCAGTGTGGCGGTATCGAAACAAGAGAAAGGGTGAAATGGGTTTCTCTTTAAGTTGTGCCTTTCGCTTGCGGCATTCACGAAACCTAGATCGAAGTGTGCATTGTGACCGACTAGTATGGCTCGTTTACAATGTTTGGCTTTTACCGCATCGCGGATCATGTCAAACATCGTTTGCATGACCTCTCTCTCCGGTCGCGCGATGCGAAGCGGATGAAAAGGATCTATGCCGGTAAATTTCAGTGCAGCTTCTTCAAGCTTTAAGCCCTCAAAGGGAATGACGCGCTGGAAGAAAGTTTGTTCGATTTCAATGACACCTTTCTCATCCATGCCCAATATCACCGCGGATATTTCTAAGATCGCGTCTGTCTGTGAATTAAATCCACCAGTTTCAATATCGACCACTACTGGTAGAAATGTGCGAAACCTATTCGCGAGCAGGTGGTTTTCTTCTTCTAAGCCCGAGTCGTTCATTGTGTTGCCTCTTCTACGGACCAGGTGATGGACTCGTTTGCGCGCATTGGTATGACACTGCCACCATCGAATACGAATTCTTTCGGCACAGTGCTGGGGGTTTTGCTAAGGATGATCTGAGTCTGATTGCGGGGCAGATTGTAAAAATCGGCACCGAAAAAACTCGCGAAGCCTTCCAGTTTATCTAGAGCATCTGCTGCTTCGAAGACCTCAGCATAGAACTCAAGTGCTGCATGAGCGGAATAAATTCCGGCACAGCCGCAGGAAGTTTCCTTTGTTTCTATCGCGTGCGGCGCAGAATCAGTGCCGAGGAAGAACTTTGGATTTCCGCTAGTGGCCGCTGTGATGAGAGCGCGCTGGTGGGTGTTTCTTTTTAGTATTGGCAGGCAATAGAAGTGCGGCCTGACCCCACCGACCAATAAGTCGTTGCGATTGAGTAGTAAATGATGCGGGGTAATCGTGGCGGCTATGTTCTCGCCTTGCTCTGTAACAAACTCGACGGCATCGCTAGTAGTGATGTGCTCGAGGATTATTTTTAAGTCTGGAAACCTTTGTGTCAGCGGTGCGAGGACCGTCTCTATAAAGACGCGCTCTCTATCAAAGATGTCTACTTTGCTGTCGGTGACTTCTCCATGGATAAGAAGAGGCAAGCCAATTTCTGCCATCTTCTCCAGCGCAGGATAGACACATTCGAGTTCCGTCACGCCGCTCTCTGAATTCGTAGTCGCCCCCGCAGGATAGAACTTGATGGCGTGAATGCACCCTTCTTCGTGTGCCCGCTGCACTTCCTGCGAGTCAAGTTGCTCAGTTAGATAGAGCGTCATTAGGGGGTCAAAATCGCTGCCCTGAGGCACGCAGGAAAGGATTTGTTGCCGATATGAAAGCGCCTGCGCCACGGTGGTTACTGGCGGCTTAAGATTGGGCATGACGATTGCCCGGGCAAAAACTCGCGCGCTGTGCGCAACGGTAGTTTTGAGTGCCTCACCGTCGCGCAGATGTAAGTGCCAGTCATCGGGCTGGGTAATGCTGAGGGTGGTGAGGCTCATTGATGCGTGCTTCTGTATAGTCTTGGAGCGGGATTGCTGGGCTATTGTAACGGAATTAGGCAGGTAGCTGAATTGTCTATT
>JAESUT010000051.1 GCA_016762995.1 Gammaproteobacteria bacterium
ATCGATTGCCAAGCGTCGGTGCTGACATTCTCTCCGCCAGCCGTAAATATTCCTGCATTGGAACAAAATAAATCGATCTGACCGAATTTTTCCAGCGCTTTACTCACCAAGGCGTTGACGTCATTTTCGTCACCAACATCTGTCTTAATTCCTAGCGCCTGCGTGCTCGCAGAAATATCTGCGACCGTTGCATCGATACCCTCCTGATTAATATCTGACACAACGATTGCCTTAGCGCCTTCCCTAGCAAATCTTTCACACAGTGACTTTCCTATGCCACTTGCTCCACCAGTTACTACGATAACCTTGTCTTTAATTTGCATATTCTTTTGGCTTCCTTCTAATTTAGTTTTTCCCTAACACCTAACACTTGTAACTATCTGTCTACGGCGAGCTACCCAGAAACCATTTCTCTAAGGCGATTGGAAAGAATGTCTTCGGCTTCGGCAACTATCCGTGTAACCAATTCCTCACAACTAGGGTTATCATCTATTAAACCCACGATCATTCCTGCAGACCAGATTCCTTTATCTAGATCACCTCCCTCAAATAGCTCCCTGCCTTTTACGCCTTGTACTAGAGGCTGGATATCTTCAAATTTTGTTTCGCCTGGACGAGACTCTATCTCCATAACCTGTTTTGCAACGCTGTTCTTGAAAACGCGTGCGGTGTTTCTAAACGAGCGGTAAATGAGCGCCGTATCCAGTTCGGTGGCTTCAATCATCTTCTGTTTTACATTGTCATGTATGGGCGCTTCCTTGGTAACCATGAAGCGCGTCCCCATATTGATGCCATCGGCACCCATTGCTAGCGCGGCAGCTAAGCCCCTGCCATCTCCCAACCCACCGGAGGCAAGAAAAGGTATCTTCAATCTTCTTGCTGCTAGTGGGAGCAAAATCATATTGGTGACGTCATCTTCACCAGGGTGACCAGCACACTCGAACCCATCTACGCTGACCGCATCACAGCCAATCTTCTCCGCCTTCAATGAATGGCGTATCGAGGTGCACTTGTGAATGACCTTGATGCCCGCCTCTTTGAACAGTGGTAGGAACGGCTCAGGATTGCGGCCCGCAGTCTCGACAATCTTTACCCCAGAATCGACGATTGCCTGAGCATACTCATCGTAGGGAACTGGCTTAATGGTCGGCAGGATGGTCAGATTGACCCCGAATGGCTTGTCGGTCATGGACTGACAGCGCTCAATCTCCTTGAGAAGATCCTCTGGCGTTGGCTGCGTGAGGGCAGTCACGATGCCCAGCCCTCCCGCATTGGATACGGCCGATGCGAGTTCGGCTAATCCAACCCATTGCATTCCTCCCTGCACGATAGGATGTTCGATACCTAGTAATTCTGTAATTCTTGTCTTCATTTCTGCATTTCCCCCTGTCAGGGCGCGCCTGACATCTCTCTCTACCGCATATACCACGCGGCTTACCTCGATTTGAGAGCCAGTGTACGTGGTAAATATCAGGGGTGCAAAGTCGGAAGAATAGGCCGATTACTTGTGCTATATTAGCCGGCTCTAAAACTAACCGCCGCAAGAAAGACCGATATCGAAGCTAGCTCACTAGCCACTGAGGGACTACCCCTCAATTCGGTCATAATTTAAAACAAGGGATAGTTGACCAATTCTTTTCCACTTAAAAGATTCGCCATAGAGCGGACAAGCTGAAGAGAGGGTTTGCACCGATTCGGAGATTTAGAATGATTCGCAAGTTACTATTTACCAGCATAGCCGCTGCAACTGCTCTCGCAGCTGCGCCAGCACTTGCTCAAAATGGCAAGCAAGCCATAGAAGAAATCCAGGTTACTTCCACCCTCAGAAAATCTGCGGGCCTCGCTGACGTGAATGCAGCGGTTTCTGTGCTCGGCGAACAGGAATTGGATTTAATCAACCTGACTCACTTGCAGGAAGCATTGAACCGGCTTCCTGGCGTAAGCATCCACCGTAACAATGGGCAAGAGAGCCTCGTTGCGATTCGCTCTGCGGTACTTACCGGTGCAGGCGCCTGTGGCTCTTTCTTAGTTGCTGAAAACGGCATACCAGTTCGCGCTAGCGGGTTCTGTAACGTGAACGAGATGTTTGATACGCATTCTGAAAGTGCATCCCGTATTGAAGTCATACGCGGGCCAGGTAGTGCATTCTGGGGATCGAATGCCGTTCACGGCTTGATCAATGTAGTGTTGCCTAAAGCAGGCGATGCCGGCGAAGTTATGCTCGAGCAGGGACCTCGTGGTTCACAGCGACTCAGAGGCTCATTCGGCCACGACTACGGTAATTTCAAACAACTTTTACTAGTTAACGGTACTAGCGAAGAAGGCTACCGCGATGACAGCGGCGTAGATCAGCAAAAAGTTTCTTGGCTTTACAATTACACTACAAAAAATGGCGCCAACCTCGACGGCGGCTTCACGATGATAAATCTCAACCAGGAGACTGCAGGATTTGTTACAGGCACCGACGCCTTTGAAGACAGCGCGCTACGTGATACCAACCCTAATCCTGAAGCCTTCCGCGATAGCGTGAATGGCCGTGTCTGGACCACGATCACGCAACAGGTTGATGACTGGGAAGTGGTGATGACCCCTTACTTCCGCGAAGTAAATATGACATTCATGCAGCATTTCTTGCCCGGACAGCCTATCGAGGACACTGAGCATCGCAGCATCGGCTTTCAATTTGCGGCATACAAAGAGCTTGATAGCGGTGCCAATCTTGCGATGGGCTTCGATATCGAAGATACCAACGGCTCACTAAAGCAGTTTCAGCCAAACCCAACTACAGGTTCATTCTTCCTGCGCAACTCTATCCCACAGGGCAAGCACTACGACTTCGACATATCCATTCGCCAACTTGCAGCCTTCATCAACTACGAGCAGGATCTAGGCAACGGCTGGGACATATCTTTGGGTCTGCGCCTTGAGAACATGAAGTACTTCTACGACAACAATATGATCGACGGACGCACCGATGAATTTGGCGTGGCCTGTCGCTTCGGTTGTCGTTATAGCCGCCCTGCTGACAGAGACGACGGTTTTACCAACGTCTCTCCAAAGCTTGGCCTGAGCTATGCTCTTAATGACAACCATGACCTGCAGTTCAGAGTACAGCGAGGCTTTCGCGCGCCACAAGCTACTGAGTTGTACCGCTTACAAAACTCACAGACAGTAGCAAGCTTAGATTCTGTAGAGCTAGACAGCTATGAAGTAGCAGTGAAAGGCGCCGGTGAAAACTGGAACTATACTGCCTCTTGGTATTTCATGGATAAGAAGAACGAAATCTTCGCCAACAGCGCTAGAGAAAACCTCAATGACAGCCATACTTCGCATCGGGGTATCGAGTTTTCTATGGGATTGGATATTACAGAGTCACTTTCAGTTCAGGGTGTCTTTAATCTAGCCAAACATACCTATGAAAATTCCCAGCTATCCGGTGGAGTCGATATCAATGGAAATGATGTGGATACTGCACCGAATACATTCGGCAATCTGCGTCTACAGTGGAGACCAATCAGCTCAGTCATGACCGAACTCGAACTGGTTAACATGGGCGACTACTACACAAATCCTGAGAACACAGCGAGCTACGAAGGGCATGACATATTGAACTGGCGAACACAGTATCAGTTTAATGACGACCTGACCTTTCATCTGAATGTGCTTAATGCAACGAATGAGAAATACGCGGAGCGCGCAGACTGGACAACGTTCAATGGCGATCGCTATTTTCCTGGCGAGCCTGTAAGAGCGTTTTTCGGAGTTACTTGGAACTATAAGTAGTATCCAGCAACGTTGATAAAAATGCCGACACTATGTCGGCATTTTTATTTCCGCCAATAACATCTTAAGAACGACAAGGTCATCACAATGAACAACCGAGAAGACAGTGATTCAGAGAGGGCCTTCGATGACCTGCTTGCCTATTTCTCTCAGAATAAGAACGACAATCCAGAGCCGATTTTTCATCCTGATAACTCGGTCAATAAGATGATGATTGAGCGTCCAGGCGCACTGCGAAAAGCCTCGGTACTTATTCCTATAACGCGGCACAGACCAGGCAAGAAGAGCGAAATTGTGCTCACCGTGCGTTCAAAGAATCTGAATAGTCACCCGGGACAGATAAGTCTGCCTGGAGGCTCCGAAGAGCCGGATGATTCGGATGTGGTTGCTACAGCACTAAGAGAGAGCGAGGAAGAGATTGGCCTCGCCCAGAGCAACGTGGAGGTCATAGGTCGCTTGGGCGACATGGCACTTCCCTCTGGCTTTCAGATCACACCCATTGTTGGGCTTATTGAGCCGGGTCTGGAATTTTTCCCCTGCCCTATCGAGGTTGCAGAAATTTTCCATGCGCCTCTCTCCCTTCTCATGAATCCAGACTCCTACAACTCAACATCCATGACCTATGACAATCATGCAAGAAAAGTTCTAGAGCTACAGTTTGAACGGTTCAGGATTTGGGGTGCTACGGCGGCAATTCTCTACCACCTTGCACAGATGATCGAAAACTCGAAAACAGAAAACTAACTAAAATATTGGCTTAAGAACTTATCTAGCGGCGGCAGTGTTTCCAACCTAGAACTTCGTCGCCGCTAAGTCACTGCTGTCCTCGCCACTAATCGAGGAGTGACAAACTTTGTTGCGGCCTTCCTGTTTGGCGAGGTAGAGAAAAGAGTCGACATTCTTTACGAATTCTTTTTCTGTCACTTCATCATCTTTCATGTAGACATCAACCCCAAAGCTAGCCTCGATTCCTAACAACGCATCATTGGTCTTAACTGGCGAGTTCTCGATGATCAAGCGAAGGCGATTTGCGAAGCGAACCCCCTGTTTCAGAGTCGTATCGGGTAAAATGATAGTGAATTCCTCTCCCCCATAGCGGCAAGGAATATCCAGTCTGCGAACAGCCCGCTTAATTAAATTGGATATGTGACCAAGCACGACGTTGCCAGCCTCATGACCGTAGGCGTCGTTGACGGCTTTAAAATGATCCAAGTCTAACATGATGAGGCAGGTGGGCTGGCCAGAACGGCGAGTACGCTCCATCTCTAGGCTTAACGCCTGATTGAAGTAACGGAAATTAAACAGGCGCGTCAATTCATCCGTACGCACTAACGCCGCCAACTGCCTGACCTCTTCCTGAAGGCGTCCAACCTCTGAAAGATTCGTGCACTTGTCGTCGCCGGCGGGACAGGACCCTACCGCTGCTTTTTTATCACTTTGCTTACCGATCATAAAAACTCAAATACTAATTATTATCTTGTTGGGATGGCAATATTTTTTGCCTTTTTAGGTCGCGTCCTAGCGAATCCTCCCAGTACTTGCTCAGTGGCTGGCCCCCTGATTCTCTGCGTTGTACTTAACTTACTCTCCAGTTAGCTCAAAACATAGCATAAAGAGGAAGTAGCCAACACAAATTCCTGCTTTTTCCATTTTCTTCAAATTTTATTTCTAATAACCAGTAGCTTGCGGGAGCGCCCAGTCTGGAATAGGGCCCAACACATCGAAGGTGAAATGGCCCAATGTGTAGACAAAGACCGTGATCAGCAGCACTGAAATAATGTCGAGCCAGATGCCTGCCACCACCATCTTCATTATCGGCACCCTACCCGAACCGTAGACGATTGCATTAGGCGGCGTGGAAACGGGCAGCATAAACGCACAGGAAGCAGCCAAGGTCGTAGGGATGAGCAGCAGTAACGGGTGCACGCCAATAGCCTGAGATAAGCTGGCCATGATCGGCAGAGACAGCGAAATTGTTGCCGTGTTAGACGTTACCTCGGTGAGCCCAGTGATAAATCCCACTGTGCTTATCACAATAACCAGAGGACTAGCGTCGCCGAGAAGCGACTGCAGCTGTCCTGCGATATAGAAGCCTAGGCCAGACGTTGTGAAGCCCTTCGCGAGCGCCAAGCCACCACCGAATAGTAACAAAATGCCCCATGGCACCTTTTTCGCATCGTCCCAGTCCATTAGGCGGCCACCCACCTGCTTACTTGCCGGAATGATGAACAGCAGCAATGCCATCGCGATAGAAACGGTTCCGTCATCGATCATATAGCCCACTGGATCGGAACCTACGAATGCGAGGAACGAATCCAAGTAGTGGCTCCATCCATATATATCAACATCGGCCCCAAATAAACGCTCCTTCCTCGTCATCCACAACAGGGCTGCACTGGCGAACACGCACGCGACTCTTTTTTCCTCGGGGGACATCACTCCGAGTTTTGCAATTTCATCGCGGATAAAATCACGCCCACTGAAGGGCGTCGTAGGGGGCAGAGGGAAAACTAATCGAGTGAGAACAAACCAGGCTATCAACATGTAGGTGGCGCTCATCGGCAAGGCAAACATCATCCAGGACGCGAAGGTGATTTCGGGTGCCAAAGGAAATAACTGTGGCAACTGCGTCACCAGAATGCCATTCGGCGGCGTGCCTATAAGTGTCGCGAACCCCCCGATTGAAGCGGAATAGGCTATACCCAATAGTATCGTGAGAGGAAAATTTTCAGCGCGCTTGTCTATGATGGCGCCTTTAGCTGCCGCCTCGCGATTTAACTCCTCATACAAAAGAATTAGCGACATACCCATCGGCATCATCATCAACGCGGTTGAGGTGTTCGACAACCACATGGAGAGAAAGCCGGTGGCGAGCATGAAACCAAGAACGAGCCGATGTGGCTGACCGCCGATTACGCGCAAAATATTCAATGCAATGCGTTTGTGTAGATTCCACTTCTCTACCGCCGTAGCAATGATAAAACCACCAAGAAACAGTAGGATGATCCAATCCATGTACTGGCCAGCCACATTCGGGAAAACGATATCCAGATCGGATGGGCTTAAGCCATTGCGCATACTAACCGTATCGAAGTCGATCTGATTCGCCGCAGGCACTAAGCGACCGCGCATGATACCCATGAGTGGAAATAGAACAATGGGCAATAGTGCCGTTGCGGAGAGCGGTATGGCCTCGGTGATCCACCATATCGCCATTAGCAATATCACGGCGGCCATACGAGTCACGAGCGGATTATTCGGATCAAGATCAACGAACATCAACATCAGAATAAATGCCAACGGCCCTAGCCACAGGCCTATTCTACTTCGCATAGGCGTGCTTTCAACTTGTTGAATGGCAGCTGTCATGAGGCATCCTTATTGATATTGTTAATCTTCCGTAATTCCAGTCAGTTCTGCTGCGGTACTTTAGTTAGTCTAGTTGTCTGAATATTTTCTTACAGAAAACTAGAAAAGCAGATGTAAGCTTAGAAAGCTCTACCTGGTATTTAAGGCCGGCAGCACAGCTAACCACTGTGAGACCCACCCCAAATACCCAGTTACAAAGACTTAAAGTTGCTCAAGCATTGTTTCAGCCGAACTTACCTTGATCTCGCCAGGGGCCTCGACTCCTAGATAAGTGACAGTCCCATCTTCAACGATCATACCGAAGCGCTGAGCACGCTTACCCATACCAAAACCACTGGCATCGAGCTCAAGGCCAATCGCGCTGGTGAAATCGCCATTACCATCCGCTAGCATCAGTATCTCTTCGGCATTCTGATTCTGGCCCCAGGCACCCATGACGAAGGCATCGTTCACTGACATACATGCGATTGTATCCGCGCCTTTTGCCTTGAGAGCGTCTGCACCCACTACAAAACCAGGTAGGTGAGTCAGAGAACAACCCGGCGTGAATGCACCAGGTACGGCAAAGAACACAACCTTCTTACCTGAGAACACCTCGTCACTACTTATGTCTGCCGGCCCATCTGCAGTCATATGCTTGAAATTTATCGATGGAACCTTGTCTCCGACTTGGATCGTCATTGCTAACTCCTACTAGTTAAATTTGATTCAGTTAGCGGATAGTAGCAAATTCGCTGCCATAAGCCCTTAAAATAGCGATGTGCTTCCCTCTTTTTTGGGTTAGCATTCTAGGCCTTCACACCCTTGAGTAATTGACCAGAGCCTCTATGGACACAGTATTCTTTCTGGCCTCGAAGATTATTTGGGCGCTGATTTCGCCAGACAGCCTGATCGTCATTCTTGGGGTATCCGCTTGGATCGCTGCCATCCTCAACTGGCAGAGAGTCTCGAGATCCTTGCTTGCCAGTTGTGCCCTACTACTCGTGCTTATCGGCTTCTTTCCGGTTGGAGAATGGTTGATCGCACCGCTGGAGAATCGTTTCACAACGAATGCAGCACTGCCTAGTGAAGTAGATGGCATAGTCGTCCTCGGTGGTGCCCTCTTGCCTCGAATGTCTAATATCTGGCAACAGCCAGAGATTAACGGCAGGGCAGACCGACTCACAAACTTTCTCTATCTCGCCCGCCTGTATCCTAACGCCCAACTCGTGTTTACTGGCGGCAATGGTGCCGTCACTGAACAGGAATTCAAAGAGGCCGAGATGGCGCGAATTGTATTCGATCAACTGGGCCTGGCGGAACGGGCTATTATTTTTGAGAGTGAGTCACGCAACACCTCTGAGAATGCTAGAAACAGCAAACAACTAGTCACACCCAAGAATGACGAAAATTGGTTACTGATTACATCCGCATTTCATATGCCACGCTCGATCGGCGTATTTTGTCAGCAGCAGTGGCTAGTGCAGCCCTACCCTGTAGATCATTATTCACAGAAGGGAAACTTGCTTCGGCTAAATTTCTCATTCGGCGAGAATCTTATCGTGCTGAGAACGGCAATCAGGGAATGGGTCGGGCTAGTGGCTTATAGAATTAGCGGCCGAACAGATCGATTACTGCCGGGGATTAAGAATAACTGTACAGCCATGGACGTCGAATAGCACTCCTTCGACGCCGCAACTG
>JAESUT010000179.1 GCA_016762995.1 Gammaproteobacteria bacterium
CGATCTAATGCAGGTGAACGTCAATGCTGTGTTTCGGCTTACTCAGTCTCTACTGCCTGCCCTGAACAGGTCAGAAGATGCACGACTGCTTTTCATCTCTTCCAGCGTAGGTCGCATCGGTCGAGCATTTTGGGGAGCCTACGCTGTTTCTAAATTTGCCCTAGAAGGCTTAATGCAGACACTGGCAGAGGAATTAGAGAACACGACCTCGATACGTGTAAATAGCTTAAACCCTGGCGGGACTCGCACCAACATGCGGCGCGATGCCTACCCTGCGGAAGATCCGCAGACCCAGCCGACGGCGGAATCACTGATGCCAGTCTATCTCTATTTGATGAGTAAAGAAGCAAAGCGCATTCACGGTCAGGCGCTTAATGTGAGGGGTTTTAAAGCACTTTAGTCCGATTTACTGCGAGCAGGTCGCTCACTCTCTTTGTTAACCAGCTTAAGAAGCTTATCGATCTCAGTCTTGCCTAGCTCGTTGTATCTGCCCTTTACTACCGAGCTTGGGATAAATAGCGGTCCGAAACGAACACGCTTCAAGCGGCTAACTTTCACGCCTTGTGATTCCCACAACTTACGCACTTCGCGATTACGGCCTTCCAGCAACACAACGTGATACCACTGGTTAACACCCTCACCGCCGTAGTGCTGGATATCGGTGAAGCGACAGAGATGGTCTTCGATTATCACGCCCTTGTGCATCTCCTGCACCATCTCCGGGGTAACATCCCCCAAGATGCGAACGGCATACTCTCGCTCAATCTGGGAGCTTGGATGCATCAACTTATTGGCGAGCTCTCCGTCGGTCGTAAACAACATGAGACCGCTAGTGTTTAAATCGAGACGGCCAACGGAAACCCAGCGACCATGCTTCAAGGGAGGGAGTCTATCGAACACTGTTCGCCTTCCCTCCGGATCATTTCGAGTAGACACTTCGTTCTCTGGCTTGTTGTAAAGAATCACCCGTCGATCCTCGCGGATTTTCTTTTGCGGCGCCAACTTCTTCCCATCGACAATAATTTTATCGTCGTCCGTCACGCGGTCGCCTACAATGGCAATTTTACCATTGACCTTGATGCGGCCTTTTGCGATCCATGTCTCGATTTCGCGACGCGAACCGAAACCTGCACGAGCCAGTACTTTTTGAAGCTTCTCAGTCATGATTTGTTCGTTTTCTGTTAATGGGGTTGTTACGGCTAGCTTTACTAGGCCGACGATTCAATCAGTGCTGAATCTTAGTGTCGGCGTCATCATCATTCACACTAAATTCGATCTCTGTCGGTTCTTCTTCTGAAGCGCCTTCTTCGACTATAGCCGGTTCGGTTTCAGATTCGGATTCAGATTCAGATTCAGATTCAGATTCAGATTCATTGAATTTGCTGTCTGCCGCCTCCAGTGAGTCAAGCGTCTCATCCAACTTCTTGATGCCAAATTCTTCTTCGAATTCCACATCCTCAGCATCTGGCTCTTCGTCATCGTCATCGATCACAGTAGGATATTGCAACTCTGGTGGCAGCTGCAAAATCTCATCAAGCGGCTTCTTAGAGAGCGCGATGGCCTCTTCTTCAGCGACTAAGTCAGCTTGGTCAGACTCAGTCAACTCGATACTGTTCTCGTCTATCGCATCCTCTGGAAGTTCGAGAATACGCTGGCCCGCCAGATCATCTTCTAGATCGAACTGGGGGTCTGCCACGGCTAAATCCTTGACCTCAGAAAGTGGGGGCAGTTCCTGTAGGCTCTTTAAATTAAAATAGTCCAAAAATTGTTTCGTGGTAGCAAACATTGCCGGCCGACCGGGCACATCTCGATGACCAACCACACGAATCCATTCTCTATCCAACAAAGTACGAACTATATTTGAGCTCACTCCCACACCACGGATCTCTTCGATATCGCCGCGCGTTATTGGCTGTCGGTATGCAACCAAGGCCAGAGTCTCTAGCAGCGCCCTAGTGTAGCGCGGAGGACGCTCTTCCCAGAGTTTTGCCACCCATTCGCTAAGCTCCTGCTTCACCTGAAACCTAAACCCAGAAGCCACTTCTTTTAGCTCGAAGCCGCGGTCGGCGCAATCCTCAGCAATGCTATCCATTACCGAGTTCAGCTCTTTACGGTCCGGCTGCTCTTCTTCACTGAACACTTGGATTATATTATCCAAGGTTAATGGCCGGCCAGCCGCGAGCAGCAAGCCCTCTACGATCATTTTTACTTTATTATCAACATCACTCATGCTGCGTACGTACCCATACTGCGAGGTCTCTGTTCATGTCTATGTTCGCTCTGTGCACCAAGGCGCGCCCGAAGGAGGTTAACAACCAAAGTGATCATAGACATGAGCTGCGACTCCTTAGCTTCTTGATTTCAAATGAATCGGCCCGAAGGATTCCGACTGTACTATTTCGATCATGGAGTCTTTAATTAGCTCCATTATTGCCAAGAATGTCACCACCACTCCTAGCCGGCCTTCTTCGCGTATTAATAGCGATACCATCGGCACAAACTTCTGATTCGATATGCGGACTAATATTTCCGACATTTTTTCGCGGGTCGAAAGTGTCTCCATTTGCACGTGATGGTGACCAAAGTTGTTCTCGCGTTTGAGAACGTTCGAAAGCGCAATTAACACTTCCTTTAGGTCCACTGTTGGATCGGCACTAATTCGCTCGATCTCTGGCAGCGTGGCCCCGGCGCGATGAATGTCTCTATCCATGCGCGGCAACTCATCGACATCCTGAGCGGCCTGCTTGAAACGCTCATATTCTTGCAGCCGGCGAATAAGCTCCATACGCGGATCACCTTCTTCCGCCTCTTCCTCTGTTTGTCTAGGTAGCAATAGCCTCGATTTGATTTCGGCGAGCATCGCCGCCATAACCAAATACTCTGCAGCTAATTCGAACTGCCACGATTCCATAAGGTCGACATAGTTCATATATTGATCAGTAATATCAGCAACATTGATATCAAGAATATTGATGTTCTGTCGCTTGATAAGATAGAGCAATAGATCGAGAGGACCTTCAAAGGCTTCGAGAAATATTTCTAAGGCATCAGGTGGAATATACAGATCTTTGGGGACTTCCGTCATGGCCTCCCCGGCCACTATAGCGAAGGGCAGTTCATGCTGTTCTGGAGCATTGGGGTCAACCACTTCGGGAGTTACGGGAAGCCCCTGTAGCTCAGTGTTGTCCGGGTCTGCTTCGGTGCCGATAATGGTCAATCTGCTGGTCTACTCTGAGATCTTATAATGAACGGAATTTTACCTCATATAGGTAGCAAAAGCTCACCTGAACAGCCTCTAGCTTCCAAATCAATTACCATTTTCCGAGGCCCATTGCCTCACGAACATCCTGCAGTGTTTCCTTCGCGGCCTCTCTCGCCGTCTCGCAGCCCTCAACAATGATAGACCTCACTAAATCGGGATCCTTTTCATATTGGGCCGCTTTTTTTTTGGATAGGCTCCAGCTCTGCAATTATCGCGTCACTGACTGGCTTCTTGCATTCCAAGCAGCCTATTCCAGCACTCTTACAGCCCTCGACAACCCATTCCTTTGTGGCCTCTGTAGAATAAGTTTGGTGCAATTGCCATACAGGGCATTTCTGCGGATCACCGGGATCGGTCAGGCGAATACGGGCTGGATCAGTAGGCATCTTAGCTATCTTCTTCTCTATCTGTTCCAATGGCTCCCGTAGAGTTATGGTGTTGTCATAAGACTTGGACATCTTCTGCCCATCGAGACCGGGCATTTTCGCGGATTTAGTCAGCAGCGCTTGCGGTTCGGCCAATATCATCTTGCCACCGCCTTCGAGATAGCCAAATAGCCGCTCCGAGTCACCAATAGAGATATTCTGCTGTTCCTTGAGCAGAGCTTGCGCCTTTTCGAGCGCTTCATGATCGCCCTGTTCCTGATAGGCAGTACGAAGATTGCTGTATTGCTTCGCCGCCTTCTTGCCCATTTTTTTGATTGCCGCCATAGCATTCTCTTCAAACCCAGGTTCGCGCCCGTAGATATGATTGAACCTTCTGGCCGTTTCGCGAGTAAGCTCAACGTGAGCAACCTGATCCGCTCCCACAGGCACGTAACCCGCGCGGTAAATCAGAATGTCGGCAGCCTGCAGCAAGGGATAACCGAGGAAGCCATAGGTGGCCAAATCCTTCTCTTTCAACTTTTCCTGCTGGTCCTTATAGCTCGGGACGCGCTCTAACCAACCAAGCGGTGTGATCATCGAGAGCAGCAAATGCAATTCCGCATGCTCAGGCACGCGAGATTGAACGAAAAGAGCTGCAGAACCTGGGTTCACCCCCACGGCCAGCCAGTCAATTACCATATCGATGACATGCTGCTGTAGCGACATCGAATCATCGTAATGGGTTGTCAGCGCATGCCAGTCAGCAACGAAGAAGAAACACTCATACTCATGTTGCAGCTTTACCCAGTTATTGAGCACGCCGTGCATATGCCCAAGATGCAAACGCCCCGTAGGTCGCATGCCTGATAATACTCGCTGCTGTGAATCCACCTTGGACAATTCGCTCTCCTTTATATGTGTAAACCGGGTGTGCCTCGAATGAGGATTATAACCTGCAATGCTATCTCTATCGAAAGGGTTCTGAGTCGCCCTTTCCCTCTCTAATCACCTCTGGAATGCCATCTACCAAATCGACCATAGTGGTAGCTTCGACGCCACAGGCTCCGCCATCTACTATCAGGTCCACAAGCTTTCCAATCTTCAATTGCATATCGTAGGGATCTATTAGGCGCTCGTCCTCATTGGGAAGAATCAAGCTCGTGCTCATGATCGGCTCTCCCATTTTTTCTAGAATGGCCTGAGCAATCGCATTATCCGGCACCCGCAAACCGATGGTTTTCCTTTTCGGATGCTGCAGCCGCCTTGGAACCTCTGGCGTTGCTTTGAGAATAAAGGTATAGGGCCCAGGCGTGTAGGCTTTCAGTATTCTATAGGCGCTGTTATGTACCTGCGCGTAGCTGGCCAAGGACGACAGATCCTTGCAAACAAGAGTAAAATTATGCTTATCTCCGAGCTGCCGAATGCGACGAATACGATCCAAGGCGCCCTTATCACCTATATGACAGCCGAGCGCATAAGTTGAATCTGTGGGGTAAACAATAACCCCGCCCGCAAGCAGCACCTTCTCAATCTGCTTGATATTCCGATCTTCCGGGTGGGAAGGATGTACCTGCAAGAAATCGCTCATGTACTCACTTGTCTAATAACCAAAATGTTGAGGCGGCCCAGTTCTGCAAAAAACAGCTGATTCTATTACATTGACCTACAAAAGCAGACACCTTTCTGCAAATCGATTACCATGGCGGCGATTGGGTTTTTAGAGATTTTTGTATATGAAACAGTTTATTGACTACATTCCCCTGCTGGTGTTTTTTAGTGTTTGGGCAATGGATGAACGCGTAATCAATGTCGCGGGTTATGATCACACCTTTGGAGGCATGTTTAGCGCAGCTGAATTTTTACTCGCTGCCTCCGTACTGGTGTACGGCTCGCTTTTCGTCTACCAGAAAAGATTGGACAAATTCCAATGGATAACCCTGGCCGCTGTCGTCCTTTTCTGCCTTCCCACTATCATATTTAAGAACATCGTTTTCTTGAAGTGGAAGGCGCCCATCGTAAACTGGATCTTCGCTACGATATTCATAGCCTCTCGAAAATTCGGCGACAAACCAGCCATAGAACATATGATGGGGCATGCGGTCAAGGCGCCCAAAGAAGTTTGGTACAAACTGAATACTATGTGGGTTTTCTATTTTATCGTACTCGGCGCAATCAACTTGATCGTGGCGTTTACTCTGAGCGAAGACCTTTGGATAAAATTCAAGGTGTTCGGTAATTTGATACTAACCTTTGGTTTCGTCTTCCTGCAAATGCCAATCCTGGCAAAGTATATCGAAGTAGAAGATGACGGCGAAGCATCCGACGAAGAATCGGTTTAGGAAGGAATTATGCACTACGCAATCATGAGTGAAGACATCCCTGACAGTCTTGAAAAAAGAAAGGCAGCACGCCCCGCACACATTGATCGCTTGAATAAACTCGCATCACAAGATCGGTTATTAGTGGCTGGACCACACCCGGCAATAGATTCATCCGAACCCGGAGAGGCGGGGTTTAGCGGCAGCCTCGTCATCGCCGAATTTGATAGCCTAGACCAAGCACAAGCTTGGGCCGATGCAGATCCCTACGTGGCAGCGGGCATTTATCAACGTGTCGTTGTTAAACCCTTTAAACGCGTTCTTTAAGCACACTCAATCCTTTGCGCGCCAAATATTAAGACCGCCTTACAGCACGTTATTGCGCAGGACGCAGGCCTGGAAACTTCGCATCCAATATTGCATTCCATTCGTCTAGGCGCTCTCTTCTGCGCTCGAATAATGAACCGGTATCACCCTCAATCACGATACTGTTTATCGTGTCGCGGCGTCTTAGCTGATTAACAACCGGCATGCCACTTAACACCTTCCCGAAGACAGAATGCTTCCCATTCAGATGAGGTGTGGCTAAGTGTGTAAGGAAAAACTGACTGCCATCAGTGCCTGGCCCCGAATTGGCCATTGAAATAATGCCAGGCTGATTGTGATGCAGCACGATCTCGCCAGAAAATTTATAACCCGCATCGCCTGTGCCATTACCCAATGGGTCGCCACCCTGTACCATGAAATTCCGCTCCACTCGATGGAATGTCAACCCATCGTAAAAACCGCGCATTGCCAGATTCGCAAAATTTGCAACAGTTGTTGGGGCCGCCCTCTCGTTTAATTGCACAACGATCACACCTTTTGAGGTATCTATAATCGCTTGAAGGGGTTGTGCAATAGCGCTGACGCCTATCATCGAAAGCATAACAACCAGCATCGAGACGAGTGTGCGTCTAAAGCGTTTTGTATAAGAAGTATTTCGCATCAT
Source organism: Gammaproteobacteria bacterium (assembly GCA_016762995.1). GTDB lineage: Bacteria > Pseudomonadota > Gammaproteobacteria > Pseudomonadales > Pseudohongiellaceae > UBA9145. Next base: position 6,937 of record JAESUT010000179.1, read on the forward strand.
TTCTCTATCCGTTTGTCACTGCCTCTACACATTGTAATCCTCTCCTGATTCTGTTCAATCTATTCAGCGTAATCAATGATAACCGGCGCATGATCGGAGAAGTTTTGTGTTGTATAGATCTCCGCCGACTTAGCTTTTTTCGCGATGCCCTCAGTAACAACTTGGTAGTCGAGTCGCCATCCCACATTATTGGCACGCGCCTGACCACGGTTGGACCACCAAGAGTATTGATCAGCCTCTTCGTTCACCCGCCGAAAAGCATCTACGTAACCCACCTTGTCATAAAGAACGTCCAACCATTCTCGCTCTTCGGGTAAAAATCCAGAATTTTTCCTATTCGGTCGCCAATTCTTTAGATCAATTTCCTTGTGACAGATATTCCAATCTGCACAAACGATAATTTCGCGCTTGCTCTTACGCAACTTTTTCATGTGCTTCATAAAGTCACCCATGAAACTCATTTTCCTTGCCTGGCGTTCATCCCCACTCGAGCCTGATGGCAAGTAGAGCGATGCTATACTCAATCCATCGTAGTCTGCTTGAATATAGCGCCCTTCCGTATCGGCCAACTCAAACCCTAAACCCTTCTTTACCTTCTTCGGCTTTTCGCGCGAATACAACGCAGTGCCCGAATACCCCTTCTTCACCGCATCGAAATAGTGGCAGTGATAGCCTTCAGGGTGAAACACCGGGTCACTAAGCTGATCGACCTGCGCCTTGGTTTCCTGCAAGCAAACCACATCAACATCTGCCTCCGGCAACCACTCGAAGAACCCCTTTCTTGCAGCAGCGCGAATGCCGTTGCAGTTAAATGTCATTATGCGCATGAACAATTCCTTTTCTATTCCACAGCCGATACAGATGTGCTCCAAGTGTAAGGGATGCCGCACTGCGCCGCTATTCCCATCAATGACTGTGACCACCCTCGGGTAGCATTAGCTTGATCAGGCTAGAGCCTCATGTGTTACCTATTGTTACGCCGTTTATTATCTTTATATTTCATTGTGTTAGAACTGCTTTATCATCTGAATTGACAAAGAAATTTCTTGCATAGCAGTGATAAATCGGCAGGACATTCCCTAAGCCGTTGAAATTTATAAACTAGTTTAACCGCCACTTACAGTTACACACAGCCACACAAGGCATTAAATTCTCAGATAGTGTTACCTAATTTCACATAACGTGTTACTATACGCCCCGTAGCTGAGAGGAAATACCCACTTAGCTTAAACCCAACCAATAAACCAAGGAGAAAGTAATGAGCAAGGTACTCAACAGAGCACGGCCCGTTATCGAAGCGACAGTTATCAGTGTTCTACTGGTAGCAGCGGCAATAGCAGTTCCAGCCGCAATCGTTTACGCAGCCGTCTAAACTAATTCGAATAGGAGGCTTTTATGCAAAGCCCTTTAATTGATTTCAGTATTGACTAAGCACCAGTTTAAAGAAGAGATTTGGACTGGTGTTTTTTTATGCACCTCGAAAAGAACACCCACAAAACGCTCCAGCCCTACTCCAGCCCTACTCCAGCCCTACTCCAGCCAAGCATTATCAAATCATAGGTGTCTAATTATGCCTAAGCTTGTCAGTAA
>JAESUT010000180.1 GCA_016762995.1 Gammaproteobacteria bacterium
CTAACCTGTGGCTCGAGAGTCTCTTGCGGAGAAACTACTATGCGAATTTCACTATCGCCATCAACTACGATGGGTCGATTGCCGAGTGAATGAGGATACATGGGCACCAACACAACGGCGTTGAGGCTCGGGTGCATGATAGGGCCACCGGCGGACAACGCATAGGCAGTAGAGCCTGTGGGTGTCGCGACGATCAGTCCATCCGAGTCAAGACTGTAGACGAAGATGTCATCAACAAATAACTCAAACTTTATCATCTGCGCAGCCTTGCCGGGATGCAATACGACATCATTCAGGGCAGAACCGAGAGGTTGATCTTTGGCGCCTTTAGAGGAGTTCGGCCTTGCTACAACATCGAGGAGAAACCTAGAGTCAACACTGTAATTCCCTTCCAACACCGCCGTGATACCTTCTTCTAATTCGTCTGGAAGGATATCAGTTAGAAAACCTAAGCGTCCGCGATTGATACCAATAACGGGCACCTGATCCGACGCTACAAACTTGGCCACGTTTAGCATGCTGCCATCGCCACCGACCACAATCACCAAGTCACAAAACTTAGAGAGTTCTGCTCGCGTGCATTGCTTCTGCCCATGACCACTCACCAGTGTAGCGGTTAAATCGTCTACAAAAACAGTCAGGTCTTTAGCGCTCAAAAAAGCCAACAAACGGCGCAGCGTATCAACCACCCCGGCATGACCCGGACGGCCCACGAGCCCTATGCTGTTGAATTCTGCCATCGCTAAATCCTTAGCTATTTGATTCAGGATTTCTAGTGCAGCAAGACTGCCTCACCTCACCCCAAGAGCGCGCCAGTATATCACAGCGAATAGCCCTCAATTCACCACATCCCCAACGCACACTACAATCTTCTGATCCGATAGATTGACCCCATTTTAACTATAAGATGAGCATCGCAGGAATTATCGATGGCATCGAGACTGTTGAGGCACTAAGCGGAGTCTATGCAGCGTTGAGGACTGACAGGAGTCTTGCAAAGTCAGCAACTACTTGATGTGAATTCGATAGGGTTCTCGCGTGTACACCAACTCACCGCTACTCTCTACCCAATACGCAACATACACGGCCAGCGTCTGGCTTGAGAATGCCTTCGCGAATCGAAAACCATCCAATATTGTAAGGTGTTCCAGTTTGCGTAGCGAACGCTTGCCACTAAACGCGATCAAGCCTTCTAGTGTCTTGTCCCATTCTTCCAGCACCCCCGCCTCGTTCAGCTGAAAAAAACCTTGGCCCTCGAGCCCGATAAGTACATAGATGCTACCTTGTTGACCTATGTGCCGCTCGTCTATCAGTACATTCGCCTCGAGGCTAACCGAATCGGTTATGTCGACCTCTTTGGTGAAAGATAAGCCTCCATCACGGCTCGCTGCGATAGAAATAATTGCTGTGCTCGCCTCTCCAGAAAGCGTGGCTATGCGCGCATTCGGTAGATTGGATACTCGCGTGGGGAAATAGTTAGCAATCTGGTGCCTAACAAGATTTAGAGACTGCACGGCGTCCGCGCCAAATTCATGCTCTGCATCGACACCACAGTCAAACCCTAAGCAGTCTTGAAACGGATTGGAGAAGAGTGATACTCGCGTCTGCGTGTTGAACGCCCCGGGGTAGGCCATTACCGTAACGAACTGGCCCTCGACCCCGTAGCCGGTTGAAAAATTAAAGGTGCCGCCACTGCCGTCTTCTAAGTGCGAGTGGCTTAGCCCCATATTATGTCCCAGCTCATGAGCAACAATTAGATCTATCGGACAATCCACCGAAATAGTCGAATAGGCAGTATTTCGCTCTGCCACACTAGTAAAGTCTCCATTGGTATTAAACCCACCGACCGGCGCCAGCCCACAACTCCCCTCGCCGGCTTGCGCTGGCCGAAACAACATAACTAGATCGGCTCCATAGGTATCTCGTAAACTATCTACACGGCTAAACGCGCTATCCGTCTTCTCGATGAGATGATTGAGAGCCGTACCCATATCATCGCTGTCGTTGTAGTTAACTAGGCCGTGATAAACCGGCCGCAGTGTGATCTTGACACCGCTGTCGGCATAGATCTGATTTGCAACGCTAATCAATTGGTTTATGCGAGTCTGGACACCATGGGGATAGCTGGCAACCGCACCTGGGGTATAGAGAATTAGCAGGTCGATAACAGAGTTACTGTTGTCCACCGAACTAGGGTTAGTAGCATCGGTAGATAGCAACATCTCATTGAAGTCACTAATACCATCGCCATCGCTATCCACTCGAATATCTTCAACTACATTTACAATACCATCGACACGCAGATCACCCATTATTACCGAGCTGGTGACACGGGGTTTTGCCCTATCATCCGTCGCGACACTATAACTGAAGGACTTTTTCTCTCCAGGTAAGAAATTTCCAAGCTCGCAGTAAAGGATTTTCTGCAGGGAAAGACTCAATTGCTCGCGGCACTCATTTGGAGCTGCAGCTAGCTCGCTATTTTCGAGGACGAAAAATATTTCCACATACAAATCGTTATGCGATTGATCGCTGATATTTTCAAACTCGAGGCTGACATCAATCGTGTTGCCAACTAATACACTAATGCTAGAAAAATTTTGAGTGACGCGAAAGTTACTACGATCGATTCCAGACGTGCTAACCGCCGCCGAATCGGGGGCTGCATCTGTAGATGATGACAGCGAGTTCACGCCATCGGTCTGCATTGGAAGAATGGATATTATTTCTGGTTTCGGCTTAAGCAGCGCATCCCCTCTGCTGGCTTTATCAATAATAATGTAATCATTCTGAAAACCCTGCTCAATGCCTGCGAGATTGCCAGGTTTGTAAAGCCAGCCCTGATAGTGCGCATTGTCTGCATTCGCGATCGCATATAGCTGATAGGTCTCGTCTTCGCTACTCAGATGACCGAATAGGCTACGTTGTCCCTGGGTGATAGTGAGCGAGTAGAAGCTACCGTCGTCGCGTCCTTCTGCCCCGATTACCCGATCGCCATTCACATAGCGATCCAGCGTCACAACCTGCAACTGTATCTGCCGGCTATCGGAGATTTGCAGACTCAGAGTGGCACCCATGTGAATGCCCTCTAACTGAGCGCTATCCAGCGCTATCGGCTGTGAGATCTCCGCATAGGTTGGTGGCGGCTGCTGGCTATCAAGTTGCTGTATCGGGTAGATGAACGCCTGCTGCCCATGCAGTGGAGTCAGCCAAAGCAGGACGAACACGGCAAGGATTCGGTGCAAGCCGTTGCTAATAGAAACCTGCATGATGGGAGGCGATAGGGACATGGCTATGATTAGCTAGCAACCGCTAGCTCTTCTCAATTAATTCTCTCCTCAGTCAGATTGGGCGAGAGGCTTTACAAGAGGGCCCGAGAACTTATTAGTTTAGCGACTAGTCTAGGATATTGCTATCCGCAAGTTGCGACTGTAACGACTATTCAATAATCCCACAATACTTTGTATAAAATCATTATCTATTTGTTTTTATTGACTTTATTTATGAATTCCGCCGCTATGTATCGCCACTACCTCAGTCCCCTCCGAGATTACGCCCCTCTCAATCAAATCAAATAGGGCGTAGAACAGCTTGCCGGTGTAGACCGGTTCTAACGGCAAATCGGAGAACCCCGCGAATTCACTCAGAAATGACTGCAAGGCAGGATTGCTACGCGCATAACCGCCACAGTGGTGAGTGTCATCGACCCGCCAAGTAATGGAACCGGTGTAACCACAGCTCTGTAACTGATCCGAAACTTCAGACTCTAGATAGCCGTCACCCTTTAGAACACTGATTCCCAGTATTTCAGGAGCACTCTCAGCCGCACTCTCGATTTTCGATAAACCGCTAATCAAGCCCGCCATCGTGGTCCCGGTACCGCAGCACAGAGCGACTAGCTTTTTTGAATCGGCTTTCTGCCATCTTAGTAGCGATGCAATCTCTTCACAGCCCTTGATAGCTAAGGAATTGCTCCCTCCCTCCGGCAGCAGATGAAAGTCGCCAAACCTGACCCGCAACTGTTGCAGAAAATCCGGCTCTTGCTTGCGCCGATAGTCGCCGCGACTTACCGGCAGCAAGGTCATCCCCTGCTCACTGGCAAACGCGAGAACTGGATTCAATGGCTCCGGTATCTCTCCTCGCACGACGCCAATAGTTCGCATGCCAATTAGCTTACCAGCAGCGGCTAGCGCATGGAGGTGATTAGAATAGGCCCCGCCAAAACTGAGAATTGGAAGTTCCGGTCGTCGCTGAAACTCGAGCAAATTGTATTTCAGCTTGTACCATTTATTGCCCGACAGCAGCGAATGGCACTTATCCAGGCGCAGGACATTGATAGACACCCTGAAGCGCTGCAGTAATTCACAGTGCAGTGCATCGATAGGCGGTTTGCTAATAGAGATATCTACTGGCATAGGTAATGAAATAGGTAATGAAACAGACGGTGAAACAGGAGAAAATATCGCAGGAATCTTAGTAGAAAAATGGCGGACCGGACGAGACTCGAACTCGCGACCTCCGGCGTGACAGGCCGGCATTCTAACCAGCTGAACTACCGGTCCGCAGCAAACTTCTAACTATGTGGTGGGTGATGAGGGATTTGAACCCCCGACATTCGCCTTGTAAGGGCGACGCTCTCCCAACTGAGCTAATCACCCATAGCACAGAGAGAGCCGCATTTTACCGACTTAGGTCGACATGTCAACAATGACGGCGCTTTCAGAGGCAAACAAATGCAAAAAAAAGCAAAAAAAAGCAAAAAAAAGCACTAATTGCCTACTTACTTGTATGAGTAAAGGAACCGTCCCAATCCTCGGCCAAAACTTGCTGCCTCAGAACCTCAATTCGCTCTAAATATACCTTGTACAAAAGAGCCTCTGGCTCATTCTCCTGCAAAACTTTGAAAATGCTTTCAGCCCCAGCCCAGTCTTGGGCGAAATAGTAATCGAGCGCCTTGTGATACTCAGACACCCTCTCGGTAAGCTCCGCACTTGCCTTATTTAACTCGCAAATAGGCTCGTAACAATCCACGGCCTTGATCTTCCCCTTCACCTTTACCCTATCGATGTGTCGAAACAGGAAGCCATCCAAACCCTTTATCGCCGCCTCGCCTACTAATAGCTTTATGCCGTAGAATTTCGTGAGCCCCTCAAGCCTTGAACTTAGATTTACCGCGTCGCCTAGCACCGTGTAAGAACGGCGGTAAATGGAACCCATGTCGCCCACATTCATCATGCCCGAGTTGATACCTATACCGATCACTACATCGGGGTACCCCCTTTCCTTGAACACTGGACGCAGCTCATCGACCTTCTCTAGCATCAGCAGAGCTCCCCGGATTGCATTCTCTCGGTGGTTGAGATCCTCAAGGGGAGCTCCCCAGAAAGCCATCACCATGTCGCCAACGTATTTATCGATGGTGCCGTTGTTCTCGAAAATGATCTTCGTGATCGGAGTAAAGAAATCGTTCATCAATTTCTTCAATTCTGTCGCGCTCAAGGCTTCGGAGATGCTAGTGAAATTTCGAATATCGGCGAACAGCACACTGAGATCTTTACTCTCACCCTCGAAACTATAATTATCGGGATCGTCTAGCATCGAATCAATATGGGCCGGTGGAACGTATTGATCGAACATGCCTTTAATTGTCTTGCGTGTCTGACTTTCACTGAGAAATCCGTAAATCAGATTGATCATTGTAACTAGCAAGATCAAAATCAAGATCAGAACTAACGGGAAGTCTAGCTTGTAGGTATCCCACAACTGAAAATTCCCCCACACCGAACCCGTGAGCAACGCGGCTCCCGTTGCAGCCATGCTCGCCGCGCCCATGATTGGAAAAACCATCGACATGAGCAAGCCCAGAATGGTTATTCCCACAAATAGAGCCCCTGCAGTCCAATCCGGCCTGTAGGGGAAATAAATATCCGTAGGCGGGGTGAAGCCTGAAAAAACCGACTCTGTCGATGCCTCACCGGATTCCACTTCCACCGTGGCAACCGAATCCAAAAGAGCATTCAACATGTTCGCGTGCACCTCTACTCCAGGATAGACAATGTCCAGCGGCATCGCCCGAATATCACCAAGGCCTGGAGCACTGGTGCCAACAAGCACAAGACTATTCTGCAACTGACTCTTCTCTTCTTCACTCAGATTGTCTCTCAATACATCCGTGGCGGAGATATAAGGGTATGAGCTGTCATCGAATTCCGATGAAGGACCAATATACGGCACGATAACCTTGGCAAAGCCGTCGGTTGGAATTTCAAATCTACCAGCACCGACGCCGACACCAACTCCACGCACGACCTGTAAACCATCATAGTCTTGTGTGATGAGCTCGTAGCTTTCCGCGAAGTTATAAACTCGAATCATTTCCAATGAAAGTGTAGGGAATAGCTCCGTACCGTAACGAATCATCAGTGGGACACGGCGGACGACGCCGTCCAAATCGGGCACCTGATTCATACTGCCGATCCCGTAGGCAGCAGATTGCAAGACCTCGATATTACCGGTGTACCCCGTCATATCTGAGACGGTAACATCTTGGGCCAACTCAGCCCCAATAGTAACTATGGACTCCGGCAGCTCGTTGTAGGCGACCGCGGACTGCGTAGTGAAATTAATAGCAAGGATCACATCAATTCCGCTGCGCATCGCTCTTGCGAAATATTGGTCAGCATCAATCTGTGGCTCAATCTCCGCTAATGTCTCATTGAAGCTTGCATCAAATTGGGAAAGATCAACGCTCTCCAATAGATCTCGAATATTTCGGTCGGGCTCTGGGAAGGTAATGTCGAAACCAACTACAAGAACACCCCTGTCGCGTAGCTTTTCCGTAAGCTGACCAACCTTGATTCGATTCCAAGGGTACTGCCCCTCGGCCTGCAATGAGCGCTCGTCGAGATCGACGATAACGATCTTGTTGCTAGGGGACTTAACATGTTTTGGCATGATGCTGAATCGCTGGTCGTAGACCAAAAACTCGAGCCGTTCGATAATATTCGTGATGACTGCGGGAGGATTGAGTTGTAGCCACAATACGAAGCAGGTGCTAAAGATGCCCAAATAGATAGGCAGTCTCTTGCCTTCGGAGACAAAACGGCGAATGGGCTGTAGCCAGCTTGAAAGGTTCATGTAACGCCTGATCCGATAGGATTCCCTGCGAGATGGGATGATTATATGCCAAAGGGCCTATACATAAAACGGACGAGATAGTATGTTGCGCCATTGAACAGCATAGCAACAAGGTTCTAGAGCAAGGCAATGAAAATATTCAAGGAATTTCGCTTCGAGGCGGCTCACAAACTCCCCAATGTACCCGAGGGTCACAAATGCGCCCGTCTTCACGGTCACTCCTTCCTAATTAAAATAGAGGTCGAGGGCTCTGCCGGTGCCGACACTGGCTGGGTCATGGATTTTTCCCAGATTGCGGGTGCATTCAAGCCGATCTTGGATCGACTGGATCATTACTATCTGAATGAGATCCCAGGGCTAGAGAACCCAACCAGCGAAGTGCTCGTACGCTGGATATGGAATGAGCTTAAGCCCGAACTGAATGAGCTCTCATCCATCGAAATTCGCGAAACCTGCACCAGCGGCTGCGCATACAGCGGAGTCTGATTAGATTTAGACGGTAGAGAAATTTATAGGCTCTATCTCTTCGTTCTGAAAATGCTCTGCCGAAATCTTCGCTCTCTCTTTTATCAGTTTCTTGCTGACCATAAACTCCTTGGGACGGGCTACACAGTCCGCCGCGATCAACACCCCCTCCTTCAAATAAAATAAGGCGAAGCCTGCCTCGGCTTTACCGCCGGCTGAGCCCCTCATGACAAGCTGATCGTAGTCAGTACTAAGGCCGGCCATCTGCAACTTAACAGAGTATTGATCCGACCAAAACCAAGGCACTGCATCGTATACCCGTTCTTTCCCACAAATATTGGCTGCCGCAACACGCGCCTGATCGTTGGCATTCTGAACCGACTCCAGACTAATCTGACGCTGGTAAAGTAGACTAGGGTGATTGGTACAATCACCGGCAGCATAGACATGCTCGTCACTGGTACGGCAATATTCGTTCACCCGTATGCCAGACCCGCATTCAATGCCTGCATTCAACGCCAACGCTACATTCGCCTCTACTCCTATGCCGACTAGCAAGAAATCCGCCTGAAACTCTGAGCCGTCGGCACAGCCAATACGCTTTTCCTGCCCCTCATCCCGAATCGATTCAACTTTGACTCCGGTATGAATCTGCACGCCATGTGACTCATGCAGGCGCTGCATATAGTCCGACATCGCTGGGCTGGTAACTCTTTGCAAGATACGTTCGGACATCTCAAGCACTGTCACACTGACTTCCTGCTCTGCCAGTACCGCAGCTGCCTCCAAGCCGATATAGCCAC
>JAESUT010000052.1 GCA_016762995.1 Gammaproteobacteria bacterium
TGATGTATGGGCCTATTGATTCCTTCCACCCCGGAAGGCTGCACATCGTTCACCGCATCGCCTATCAATATTGCCACATCGCGCTCGCGCAGGAAGGGCAGGACCGAGGCATGTAAGCCCGCGCCGGCCTGTCCGTATTGCCATGGACCTTTTGCATCACGCAGGGCCCAACGCCCAGTGCGAACGAATAGGGCGTCGCCACTGCTAATAGTGACACCTGCAAACTCTTCCCAGGCAAGCAAATCTTCCACATAGATGGGCGTGCTTGGGTCTAGCCATTCAACGCCGCGCATCAAAGGTAGGTCCACCAGAATGCCGCGGGTCACATAGGACGTGCCCATGCGATCGATGGCCAGATCCTCACAGCCAGCAGCAGTGAGGTTCTGCGGGTAGCCATTGAAGATAATGTATTCGCCATCGATCTCTGTGCGGTAATGGCAGAGCGCATCTAAGTGAGAGAGCATGCCATCGTGCAGAGAGAATTGAATCTCATCCAAGGCAAAAGTAGGTTCGCCGGTAACCGGGTCTATTCGGCTCATCCAATGTTCGGTCGGGCCGAAGGCGGCGCTGTCTATTGCGGGCGGCTCGGTGGTTACGAAATGCTGTAAGGTCACGCTCTCGCCTGACTGCACCAGGGAGGCGGCCTGTTTAGTCTTTGCGGCGGTAATTAGGTTAAGGGTTCCGCGCTGATCATCTGGGCCCCAGCGTCCCCAATTGGAGAGTTCCTGCTCCCAGCGCGCAAGCGTTTCCAGTGTTACCTTGACCGACTCTTCCTGTGTTGACGGGTGCGCCTCAAAGGGCTGAGCATTAGTTACGCTGAGTGCAAACATGGCGGCACAAACACTAGCAATTCGGGTGAGTGATTTACATGAGATAAAGATGTTACGCATTGGGGTGCCCTATTCAGGTGAGCGAGTTTCAAACCAGAATAGAGAGCTTGCGCGAGAGAGTCTAGCGCTATCAGGTAGAATCGAAAGGGAGAGCAATTTACCTACGAAGTCTTCGTATGCCTATGCCCAAGCTTAGTCGCAGGCTAGCGCAGATACTCGAGAGTAACTGCGCGGATAGATCGCCTAACGCCTCTAGCCATCGCCTTGGTGGAGATGGTGGCTTTCACAATGCCGTCTATGTCGTTGCCAATCTGAAATCGTTGTTCGGCGCGCTTGCCGACAAACTGTTCTTCGTAGCCATCCCAAGAGAAGAAATCTCCCCAGGTATAGCGCAGGGACTCCTTGTAATAGATGACTTTTAGGCCAGTTATGTTGCCGTCCAGATCCATGCCGATGAGGCTGTCGATCTCACTGCTGTAACCGCTAGGCTCGGGATGGGTGTCGGCGGTGACGAAGGCATAGCCGATCAGGGTCTGCTCGCCAGTGTCTGCGTCAGTCTTATAGGCTTTGTAGACGGGAACCTCGCCTTCCTTTTCCGAAAAGCTATCCGCGCCCGGCACGACCTCTTTGAGCAGCCTTAACGTGGTGTGATCCTTGTTTCTGGCTGCTTGAACGCCACCGTTGAAGGTTGCTCCATTGAATAGAATCACCAGCACGAGGAGCCCCGTGCTCAATAGGGTTTTTAGCCAAGACTGAGTAGAATGCTGCAGTGACATAGTGCTTTTGTGCTTCCCTATTGTTTTCGAATTGTATTGAGGTTTCACTGACTGGCCACCCTAGTTTGTCTAGTGAGAGCGACAGATTCACCGCGAACAAGCGCAGTTTGGCAATTTTTTTGACAGGGAACAAGGGGGTCTCAGTCTTGAGGGGCTGAGAAAGCCGAAGTACGGGGCGCAAATTTGTAACTTATTGAAACACATTGCGAGCTCATCCATAAATGTTCTGACAAGTGAACAATTCTGCTATCCTAACTATTGAATTCACTAATCGCTGCTGGAATCGAGCAGGGCACAATTTAGGAAATACTATGAGTCTGGTAGATTTTTCAAAGATCACAAAATTACTCAGTGAGAACAAGCTCAGAGCGAAGCACAAACAAGAACTGTTTAAGGAAGTCATGCTGATGGTGCTCGCACGAGTCACGCGCGCCGACTCCAACGTCGAAACAGTTGAGCTTGAGAAAGTACAGGAAGTTCTCAAAGAAGAGCTTGGGCAAGATATCACTGTCGCCGAAATACGCACAGCATCGTCCTCAGAAATCTTCGAGACAAAGTCTTTAGAGAACTATCTCTCGACAGCAACGCGCAAGCTGGATGAACGCGAACGCATGCTCATCTTGGCCTCGTTGAAGAAGGTGATTCGCAGTGACGAAATTATTCGCAGTTTCGAGCTAGACTTCTTCGATAGGGTGGCGCTAGCGCTACGTGCTACACCCTCTGAGATTGCAGGCTTGGTCGCTGATTAGCGCCCGCGCTAAAACTCAATCGTGTTAGCAATGCTGGCAGTGGTGCATGATTTTTTTGTGCCCACCAGCGGGGCTTCTCTTGACACTCCGTTGCATCACTATGGGTTCAAAGCTATGGGTTCAGAGCTATGGGTTCAGAGCTATTGGTTCAGAAATACTCTCTATGACAGCCGACACAAATCCTCTCTTCAGCAATCTTCGTGTTGTTGAATTAGCGTCCATGATTCTTGCGCCATCCGCTGCCGTCATACTGGCAGACTACGGTGCGGAAGTTATTAAGGTAGAGCCCCCAAAGACAGGCGATCTGAATCGAAACTGGCATAAGAAGATTAACGGCCTGCCTATTTCCGACATGGCCTACGGCTTTGAGGTGGACAACCGCAACAAGAAGAGTGTGGTGCTAGACCTAAAGTCACCAGATGCCTATGCCGCGCTCTGCAAAATCGTCAGTGAAGCGGACGTGTTGATAACCAACTATCGCTTGAAGGCGCTGGATAAACTCAAGATCGACTATGATTCCATGCGCGCAATAAACCCCAGGATCATTTACGCATTGGCCACCGGCTTCGGTGAAGAAGGTGAAGAGGCGCACAAACCTGGTTACGACACTGTCTCTTACTGGTCGCGATCAGGCATCGAGCACCAAGTGTTCCCCTATGAGGGTTGGCTTGCGCAATTCCCTTACGGCTCCGGCGATCACCCCAGCGGCATGGCGCTGTTCGGCTCTATCATGACGGGTCTTTATCAGCGCGAGAAAACTGGTGAGGGTTGCAAGGTATCGACCTCTCTCTTGGCGAACGGCGCTTGGTCGAATGCGGTCATGCTTCAGGCGCAACTCGCCGGCGCGGAGTTTAGAGAAAAGCGTCCTCGTGATAACGCCTACAATTTCATCTCGCTGCACTATCCAACTAGCGACAATCGTTTGTTGAAGATGAGTATGGTGAATACGGCGAAAAATTGGCGTCCATTCTGCAATGCCATAGATCGCAATGACCTGCCCGAAGACAGCCGTTTCTGTGACAATGAGGCACGCATTGCCAATATGCCAACGCTGATTAAAGAGATATCTGAGGCAATTCAGCAGCAGCCGATTGCACATTGGCTGCAGAAGTTGGAGCAGGCGGATGTACCGCATACCGTCGTGTCCAACTACGAAGAGGCTGCAAATGATAAGCAAAAAGCAGCGAACGATATTATCATTCCACTGGATCATCCCGAGCATGGATTGATGCGAACTGTTAACAGCCCCTTTAAAGTGAGCGGCGCCGACAAACTGCCGGCCAAGGCCGCACCTAAATTAGGCGAGCATACCGAAGAAGTGCTCAAGCGCTTTGGCTACAATGATCAAGAGATAGCAGATCTAACAGACGGCTAGATATGAACGAAGTAGATGAGAACGATCCTGCAGTAGTGCGGAAAAAACTAAACCATGATACCGCCAAGATAAAATGGGGCGCCTTACACGAGCACCAACAGACCGAGAGTGTGATAGTTGTGTCTGCCGATCTGGATCTGATCGATGTGGCCTGCGAATTCACGTTCGACAATCACGATCAGGTAAAAACGTGGTTGGAACAAAAGCAGATTATGAAGGTAAGCGACGAGCAGGCGCAGCAGTGGAACACAGAAGAGCGTGTGTTATGGGCGGTGGTCGTTGTGCCTTGGGTGTTGGTGCAGGAACAAAAGCCAGGAACGAAGTAGCCGGCATTTTTGTTGGCAAGAGCAAAGCCGATGGCTGTCAATTCTAGGGACTCTCTCTGCCTTTCTCTTCCCGGTGCGAAGGAAGGCGCGAAGGAAGGCGCGAAGGTAGGTGCGAGAAGGCGGGATATTAGAAGGAGGGCGGCATGGAAGTCTCAAACAATTGTGCCTGGTGTGATCATCCTAAAGATGCGGGTCCTATCTGTTCGAAATGCGGCGCAGATTACGCCAAGGCCGAAGCGATCAAGCAGCACGGTAAGGCGGACAGTGAGGCGATTTCCACCCTTGATAACGGCTTTACGATGGAGGCCGTCGACACGGCTGCGGCAATTGAAGATCCAATACTCGAGAAAAAAATCTGTCTAGCTGCATTGCCCTCCATGCTGGCATTCGCCTTCTTGGTTCAGCTGAGCGGTGTTGGCACCAGCATCCAGAGAATCGCATTTACGATGCCGGTACACGAGTTTGGTCACGCGACAGTCGCGTGGTTCTGCGGATTCAATGCGGTGCCCACTCTATGGAAGACCATTAGTCCCAGCGATCGCGGCATCGCAGCGAGCTTTGTGCTCTTCATCGGCATAGTTTCCTTAGCCAACTACGGCCGTCGGCACATGCTTGGTGGCTGGGTGCTAATAGCGGTGTTCCTGCTTTTGATGCAGGGCATCGGTACCTTGATGATTACAGAGCGCGATTCCCAGCAGTACATTCTGTTTGGCGGTGACGGGGGAGGCATGGTATTGGCGACGCTGCTAATGCTTTCGTTCTACTTCGGCAAAGAGACTCAGCTTTACAAAGGAGGCCTCAGGTGGGGCTTCCTCGCCATTGGTGCCGCCGCCTTTGCCGACATGTTCATGACATGGCTGCGTTCGGCCAGCGATCGCTTACAGGTGCCTTATGGGCTCACCGGCGGCGAACCCACCGATGCATTCAAGCTCATCAACTACCACACTTGGAGCTGGGAGCAGCTGATTTCGCGGCATGTGACAGTAGGGGTGATCTGCCTCATGGTCTTGCTAGCTTTCTATCTATGGGGCATCAAGCAGGCCAGTGTGATGATTGTGACCAAACAGAGGGAGGATGCACAAACGCTTCTGGCCGCCGCAGACGACCCAGCTTCAGCAGCAGCTACCCTCAACCAGGGCCGCCCCAACTCAGATAGTCACAGCGCGTAAGCCAGCGATATGACCTGTTTTATTGCTGCCATACTAGGTAAACTGTGGCGAGATTATTGAACTGAAAAGGTAGTAAAGAATGGCTTCTCCTGTAGCTCTGCAGAACGACAAACACCGTAAACTTAAAATCACCGAATCTGGCGACTATGCGCGCTACAAAGATCACCATCTGATCCCCATCATCACACAGGACTTCTTCACTCTAGGCTCAGAATTCCCAGTGGTCTTCGTTAAAGACTCCAGCGGCGAGCAGTTCGTTCCTGTTGCCATTATGGGATTGAGAGAAGGTCAGAACCTCTACTGTCAAAATGGGGAATGGAAAGCACAAGTTGTACCCATCAGATTTAGTAATGCACCCTTTTCGATAGTGAGAGTAGACGCAGAAAGCGATCAGCTTGCAGTGCTCATCGATGAGGAAAGTTCGATGTTGAGCGAGACAGAAGGCACGCCGTTGTTCAAAGAGAACGGAGAGAAGTCGGAATACCTAGAGAATAAGGTGGAATCTCTAATTAAGACGGCGGAGCAAACTGTGCAAACCGAAGGCATCTGTAAGATATTCAAAGACAAGGACCTGCTAGTCACTCAGCAGCTGCAGCTGCAACACCGCGCGGACTCTCCGCGCTATAACATCGATGGCGTGTATACCATCGATGAGAAGAAACTGAATGCATTGTCCGATGAAGATTTCTTGGATTTGCGCAAGCAGGGAATGATCCCCTTGATCTATGCGCACCTGAGTTCATTGCAGCAGCTTAGAAGAATTTCTGAGATGCAGTACAACGCCGATAAGGCGGCCGAGACTACCGCATAAAACACCGAATGCAAAAAGCCCAATCACTCGCAAGTGTTTGGGCTTTTTTTTGCGATAGTGAAAAGGACTAGCGCGCTTCAAAATTTAAAAGTCGATATTCGTTCCTATGTAAAAGTAGGTAGATTGCTCGTTGATAAGATCTTTCGAGTCAAGAAGGATCAAGCCGCTATCGAGGCGCACATTACCTGGCACGACACTCCATCGTACTCTCAGCTCGAGATGCTGGCCCATGTAGTCGCCGCTTTTACCGGTTACATCGCGCTGGCCGGTTCTTCCCCAGCTGTCCTTGTCTTCGGCGAGCCAAAAATGCCGATAGTCAGCCATTAAGGCTACATTTTTCCAAAGCGTCGCAGTTAATCGAATGCCTGGCGTAATTATATTGCTGCGACTAATCGGCGCGTAAAGAGACACTGGGCCAAACTCGAAGGCCGATACACCGAGGATCGTGTCGAAGCGACCACTGTCGCGATCCAATGGGCTCTCGTCACCGCTGGCATAGTTAAATTCAAAAATCGCTCGTAGCCGATACGGCGTATCGAAGCTGTAGGCTAGCTCCACTCGCTGATAGAAAGCTTGATGATCAAGATCGAGTGTATCAAGAGAGTTACTTGACCCTCTGCGCTCGCCTGTCTGAAAAATCGACTCCAAGTTTATGTCCCACTCATTGACTGCTGCCGTGGAGCGGACGCGGAAACCGAACGTGTGTAGATCGCGGTTGCTAGTTTGTAATTTTCTAGTGTCTTTCTCTTTCAGCGCTATGTAGTAAGTCTCTAGATCCAGATCTTTGTTCAAAAAGGTTGGTAGCAGATTCGGCAAGGAAGCAAACACGCCATGAACCCGCAGTGCCTCGCTAGATTTATCTCCGCGGTGATCATTATCGAGCAGACTCAATCGGTCTCTGGGCGTTCGTCGTACTGGCTGCGCCGACAAGAATTTAAATTCATTGCCGTTCGCCTGCTTGTGACTGAACGAGACACCATCAAGTGTGTTGATAGTGTTGCGGTAACGGTTTCTAGCAATCAGAGTGCGGCTTCCCCAGTCTTGGGTGAATCGGCCTACGCGAATCTCATTAGCGCTATTGGCACCAAATTTATAGGCGACATTCGCCTGTAACAGATCGAGTGTACTTACGTGTGAGTTGCTAAGTCGAGTGTCTCTATCGGCTTGACCTTGTCGGGAATCCATCATCTCCACTTGAGCGCTAAAGCCATCTTTCCTGTACCGGGCATCTAGTGTTGTGCGCAGAAAGAAAGCACCGTCATTCGGGCTAGTGCCGACAAAGACATTGCCATCGTAGTGCTCGAAGCGGGATTGGTGCTCGCCACCCAGTGTGAAGCCATTATCTAGCCCAAGAGCATCAGATAGGCTCCAGGGGCCATCGGCGGCAAGTAGGGTGTTACTGATTAGTAGGGCAGTGCAAAGGACGAAGAGACTTGTGGTCGATCTGCTTACTTTTGAGAACATATTATTGTCGTTTTTTAGTTAGTTGGGCGCTGCCAATGCTACACCAGTCCTAGACTGAGTTCACTTCCCAATCCGATGTCAGTGAATGGATAAATCTAGAACAGGACACGCTAGCCCATGAAATAGCGAATAGCCATGGCGATTATCAGGACAGCCATTAACGCGGGCATGTAGCGAGTCATTTTGCCCAACTCCTCATCAGACTTCTTAGTGCTGTATTTTTCAATCAATGGAAGGCCAACGGCTAATACTAAAAAGAGTATAGCGAGTATAGATAGTAAGACTGTCATTGAATTGCGCCTGCAGAGATTGAGTAATGAGTGGTTTTATTCTAAATGGAAATGATCGAATTTGCATTGAGCTCGATCGATCGGTCAGGGAAATACGCTCAATATACTGTATATTAACGACTACTCCACGCATAAAAACCGATAATAAAAGGGGTTATCATGATCAGTTCTGCCGAGCTATTCTCGCTTACGCTCCTCGCCACATGCGGGCTCTATGCCTGCATGCTTGCCTATTTCAATGGGCTGGTAGGATCAAAGCGCCCAAATTCTCAAATCATATGGAACTCAGAGCCGATCATCTGGGTTATCACCTTGCTGCTCACATTCTCAATCGTATTCAAAATCGTTGAGCCGGCTGGAGGAAAAGGACCTGGCGTTTGGTACCTGATCGGCGCGGGCAATCTGATGGTGATCTACATCTATCTGGTGATAGAGCTTGCGCGCCACGATCTGCCAAAAATAGGTTATTGGGGGCTGGCCGCACTGACGGCAGCCGCC
>JAESUT010000131.1 GCA_016762995.1 Gammaproteobacteria bacterium
AACAGAGCTGAACATTGAGCCCGCCCAGAGACTGAGCACTGAGAAACATCTCATTCTGAAGCTGGCTTGCTACATCCCAAGTTCCCTGTCGGCTAGCAGTAGCATCCAGAGAAAAAATTAGTCTCGCGTCTCCGCTAGTCTTCGGAAGCGATGCCAGCTTGGACAAAAACTGCTGCACATCGTTCTTGCTGGAAACGGAATTCCCGCCTCTAGAACCGCTAACCGTTTTAGATTGTTTGAATAAATCTTTCATTGCAACCACTGCTGTTTCAGCTGAATAGGCGAAGCCATTACATAGTTATCGCGCGGCATTGCAACAGATAGAGCTGTCCATCATGAAATGCCCATTCGATATCAATATGCTCACCGTAGACGGCCTCACAGTTTAGCGCAAGACCGTGCAATCTATCGAGCTGATCCTCACTAAGGCAGAGAGAATTCTGTCTTATCTCGTCAACCTCCTGCTCCCTCGTCTCGCCGTGTGCCGTCGCAACGAGTTCAACGTCTTTATCGCCCAACACCTGCTCGAGTATGCTTCCTTCGCTCGATATTCGAAAGCTGTCGGGAACGACCATGCCCGCAACTACAGCCTCGCCTAGTCCCCAGCTAGCTTCAATATACCTTTCATTCGCGTTGGTAATCGGATTCTTGGTAAACATGACTCCCGCGACTTCGCTCAAGATTTGCTGCTGAATGACAACGGCTATAGCGGGCTCGCCTTGAACGCCCATCTTCGCACGATAGGCAATCGCTTCTGCGCTAAAGGCAGAGGCATGAACCTGCTGTATCGCCGTTATCATAGACTCTGCATCCATGACATTTAGCACCGTAAGATGCAGGCCGGCAAAGCTGGCGTCAACGGAATCTTCGCCTACCGCACTTGAGCGGACGGCAACCGCTGGTGCCAGTTCTGCAAAAAGCGGTAGCGCTGACGCTATGGCGGGCTCTTCTTCTCCAGCTATTGCGCTAACGAGTTCAACCCCCAATGCGTAACCCTGGGGAGCAGGCAAATCAGCTCGCAGTGCGAACCCTAAGCTGACGCACTTACCACCGAATTGGGCTTCTTCTATTGCATCTTTGAGAAGCACGGGACTGTGAAAATTAACACTCAAAGAATTGCGACCTCCCCGGTATCGCCATTCACACGAATTTTATCGCCATCCTTTATCAGCTGACTCGCGTTCTTCGTACCGACAACTCCCGGTATACCAAATTCGCGACTAACGATAGCCGCATGGCTAAGAACTCCACCCCTATCGGTTACCAAGGCACCGATGATTGGCAGCACCACATTGAATCCCGCCGAGGTGTTCTTGGTGACGAGTATGTCGCCCTTCTCGAGCCGATCAAAATCTCGCGTACTTAAAATTACTTTGGCTGTTCCTTCATAGATTCCCGGGCTTACCGCGAGGCCACTGATCTTCTCAGTAGCCTCCTTGGGCTCATCGAAGACGTTACCCATTACTAAGCCGAATGCTCTTAGTGTTGGTTGGATTTTCAGAGGCAGCAATTCTACCGATGGCGGATCTACCGGTGGGTCACCGAGGAACTCAGGCACCTCATCGATGCTCTTTGTTAGGCGCCATTCGCGTCTTTCCGACAGCACCTCATCGGTTGCGAGAGCCTCTCCTTTCAATAGGCCAACTAACTCGTCGTGTGAGGCATCCAAGGACAGCTCTGCATTGGAGAGAATCCCCTCCTCGAACAGGCGCCGCCCAGCTTCTAAAATCGCGCAGCGTGAGATACCAGCGCCCCATATATCGTTGTAAATGCCTCGCTCATCTCGCATCCTATTTGCCGACCTTGCATCGGCGAGACAAAGATCAAACTCGACACGATCTGCTTCAGGGATTTTCTCTCTTATTACTTTCTCAAGCTCGGCATCAAACCCAGATTCAATAACTGGCTCCATAGCTTCGAAAATTCTCGCCATGATGATATTCGGAGACTCGCGTAAAGTTTTCTCGGATATGCAATATCCGCCAATCAGCATGTGCCCAGTGATTCCGAGATATCCTTCCAAGGCAGCGTTGATTAGTGAATTTTCACGCAATCCATTCAATGCAGTTTCTGGACCCTGCTCCGCCAAGTCTTTTTTAACAATACCGGCCACGGCAATTGCTTCTACCACGGCAGCTAATTGCTCCCCTCCTATTCCTTTCGATACTGGTGTCGAGCCTTTCAAGAGAGGAGCGACATCTACCGCAGAAAGTCCTGATGAAAGCGTTGCGACATCCAAGAAGCGACCGACCGGCATCAACGATCCGACGGAATACTTGTGGTGACGATAGACCATTTCCTCGGCATTCTCGAAGCAAGCTTCCAAATGTGCAATCAATGCCGTCCTGTCTAATGTCGCCAGCTCGATAGACTGCAGCGCAGTATTTCGCTTGATGGAATCTTTCTTAAGCTCGTCCCATTCCGTTAGGTCTTGCAGCCAGAGACGTGACTGTACTGACTCATGAGCGGCATTAACACGCGCCCTAAGCGTAGGGTGAATCTTAAACATCAGTTGCAGCAGCCACTTCGGAGGTGGGCTACCACCCGGCTTCCCCATTAAGCCTACTTGCTGAGCAAAGAAGAAGCCGTGTATGAAGGCTGGCTGTACACGATCCAGTAAAATCCCGTATTTCTCTAAACTTTCATGGAACCCTCTCGCCAATCCTTCGAAACACTGACTGGAATAGAGAGTCATCGCTCCACTGCTGTGCGTGGTGTCTAGAGTCCAAGTACCCGGGCCCGGCGCTTCAAATTTTCGTTCCATTTGATTCTCCTTATTTATTGTGAGCCCTTAGTGGAACTCACATTTTTATTCGAGACTGGCAAGAGGAAAGCAGATATTAGTACCATAAATAATGCAGCTGCATAGTAGGGAATAATCGACAAGTGCTGCTCCAAGGTAGTTGTCGATTCTGACCCAAGGCGCAAAGAGAGAATGGAAATTCCCAGAGCACCACCGAGATAGCGCATAGTACTTAGCCCGCCAGCCGCCATACCTGCTTTCTCTTTCTCGATAGCTAGCATGCCTGCTGCTTGAACAACGGGGCCTGCCATTCCACCTGCGAAACCCATCAAGGCCATAGGCAAGATAATATCCATCGGCACCAGCGCCGATTCAAGATCAGAATATAAATACAGACCAAATAGATTAGTACAAGCAGCCAACACCGCGGTATAGCGAATTCCAATTAGCCTTCCAGCTGCTGCAGACATAGGACCGCCCAGCATCATACAAAGCGTCATTGCCGTTAAAGCGCCAGCAATTTCAATTTCTGCGACCTGGCGAATATCTACGAAAAAGATAGGCAGCTGGAATAACAGCGCATACATGGTGAAATTGCCAAACGCCGTAGTGCAGCCTGCCGCCGCATAGGCAGGCCGCGTAAAAAAGCGCGGATCGAAAACAGGCTCATCGACCCTCAACTGCACCCAAATAAACAGACTGAGAAGCAACACACCCGAAACAACCAGACGTAGATCGACTGTGTCACCGATAAATCCAAGCTGCAACGCTCCAATAGCAAAAGCAAACAGTACTGCGCTGCGCAAATCGAGCCGACCTTTGCGTTTTTCTTTCTGCGGCTTCGATGTCATCACAATCAGGCCGAGTGCAAGCAGCGCCCAGGGCACGTTAACCAGGAAGATCATTGGCCAATCGAAGAATTGCGTTAGTGCGCCACCCAACAAAGGGCCCACGGCTGCTGCCGCTCCCATAGTGGCTCCGAATATGCCGTACGCGAAGGGCAGCATGGATTCGGGGAGCTGCGCTCTCAACATGGCCGAGGCATTCGGCACGATCATGGCACTCGCGGCGGCCATCATCATTCGGGAAATCAGTAATACCTCGATGCTACGAACCAAATACGCCAACAGCGATCCAAGCATAAAGACGCCCAAACCAATATAGAGAGCCTTCTGATAGCCAATGATATCCCCCAACTTCCCTGCCGGCGCCTGACCGATAACCGAAATGAGTAGGTAACCCCCAACCAGCAGCTGCGTCGCTGTGCCGGGGTCCATTTCCATAAACGCGGCAATTTGCGGCATGGCCACCGCAATCGAGGTAGAACCTAAAGGAGCTAGGGCAGAAGCGAGCAAGACACCGGCTAGTAGGAGAAGTGTGCGTTTTTCAGGCAATGGCAGGCATCCAAGTGAAGGCTCAATCAGAATCGATAAAAGATTCTAAAGCTTCGGGCGCCCAAGTAATAGTGCCGAGAAAAATGACTTAAAGCCTAAAGGCCTAGAAAACTAGCATTGTGGAAATATTTTTGACTTCAGTACTGCCACCGAACGGGGAGTTCGATGGTGCGGATGGGGAGACTTGAACTCCCACACCTTGCGATACTAGAACCTAAATCTAGCGCGTCTACCAATTCCGCCACATCCGCAATTATCAAAAAGCTTATTAGCTCTTGAAGGGCGCGTATTATACCTAAACCAGAGCTATTGCCAAGATCAAAATCACCGACTGTTAATCCAGCAAACTCTGACGCTATACTGATCGCCATTCAGCCAGTTCACCTCAACTCAGGATCAGCCCATGTCCCACCTCGAAGTCTCTATTAGCGACGGCATTGCCACACTCACCATGAACCGACCTGAAGCTAGAAACGCGCTCAGCATGGAGATGCGCTCCGAGCTCTGCAGCGCTCTACACGACGTGGAGATTGATAAATCCGTCCGCTGCGTTGTCCTTAACGGCGCCGGAGATCACTTCATGGCTGGTGGTGATGTAAAGGGCATGGGTGAGACCATCAAGAAACCCGCAGACGAAATCAGAAAGGAATTTATGCTACGCATTCACGACCTTCACCCAATCATGTTTGCCATGCGCAGGATGCCTAAACCCATTATTGCAAGTTGTCAGGGAGCGGCAGCAGGCGCTGGAGTCAGTATGGCGCTTGCCTGCGACCTCGTTATAGCTAGTGATGACGCCTTCTTCACCCTCGCCTACTGCAAGATTGGCACAAGCCCAGACGGGTCCTCTTCCTTCCACCTTCCACGCGCTGTCGGCATCAAGAGGGCCATGGAAATCGCCCTTCTGGGTGATCGCTTCGATGCGCAGACAGCCAAAGATATGGGCATGATTAATTTTGTAGTTCCAAGTAATGAATTGGATAAAGAAACACAGAAACTGGCAAGTAGATTGGCAAATGGCCCTACACATGTCTACGGCAACACCAAGGCTCTGCTTTATCGATCTCTGGAAAGTGAATTTGAGTCACAGCTGCAAGCGGAAGCCGAATATTTTTCTGACTGCGCCGCTCGCCCTGACTTCAAAGAGGGTGTGACCGCGTTTATCGAAAAACGCGAACCACGCTTTACCGGAGAGTGAGATTCCCAGTTACTGAATACCAGCTGAGATCTGTAACGTCTCGAGGTTTTCTTGGAGGCGAAATAGACTTTCATTGATTTGCAGCCTGTGGGCATTCACCGACTCCATGGATTCTTCGATGTACTCCAATCTGCCAACCAGGCCCAGCACAGTGCTGTCGCCACTATTCAGCGACTGACGTATCACGGAAAGATCGCCACGCATTGCATCTAGCTCTTGAACTGAAGTGTTTAGCCCATTCACTGACTGCATTATTGCCGCGATATCTGTGTTCAGGGCATTGATCTTCGTCTCACTCGCCAATACTGCCCGATTACTAGATGCGATCAGCTGGCTATTTGCAGCTGTGGTTTCGTCCTGACCGTTATTTACCAGACCGATCTTCGCAATCTCGGACTGCACCCCCCCTATGGAGGCATTAATTACGCGGCGCGCGGCCCAGAGTTTGTCTATCTCCGAGAAATTGAAGTCCATTCTCTCGAACATATTGAATGCAGATTCTTCGGTAGATTCGCCGGCAAGAGCGAGGCGCCTCTCTAAATCGGCGATACGTAACTCCGCTCGCTCCCAATCATTAAGGTACTCACCGTACATCAAATAGGCACTGTAACCGGCGCCACCCATGGCGAAGACAATGAGTGTTAGCATGATACGCACTGGCCACGTGCTCACTGTTACCTTCTCGGTATGATAGCTAGGGCGCACAATATCCTGCCCCTGGGCCCTCTTATTGCTGTGATGGGTGTCCACATCGTCCCGATCCGGGACTATGGGAGGGATGTTACCTAGATCGTGGTTGTCTTTCATAGTTGGCATTATCCTAGAAATCATCATTGCATTCCATCCCCGCGATCACTCAATAGCTAAGTATTCTGGCCGGTGGTAGACTGCGAAACAGCCTGCCGACAGCCTGCCAATTGCAGCTATGGGCATAAGAACAATTAAATTGACGAGCCTTGGAGCCCCACTATGGAATTAGAAAATTTACTCTCTTATCTATTTCGCTGGATTCACTTTTTTGCTGGCATCACCTGGATCGGCATTCTGTACTACTTCAACTTCGTGCAGACTGAATTCTTCAAAGAAACTGATGCCGCGGCCAAGTCGTCTGCAATTTCCAAACTCGTTCCACGGGCTCTCTGGTGGTTCCGCTACGGCGCCCTCCTTACATTCCTATCGGGTTTAGCTCTGGTTGGCTTTCTTGGCAGCGCCGTTAATTTCTACATCATGATTGGTATGCTGTTGGGCACGATAATGTTCCTCAACGTCTGGCTGATCATTTGGCCAGCTCAGCAGATCGTTATTGCCTCAACCAACGCTGTGCTTGGCGGAGGTGAAGCCGATCCAGCCGCTGCAGGCGCTCTCGCAAAAGCTGGCCTAGCATCACGCACGAATACTCTATTCTCTCTTCCCATGTTGTTCTTCATGGGAGCTTCTTCGCATCTAGACGGTAGCGGACGCCTGCCCATGTCGATGGACGGTGGGGTTGGCAGCCTTGCACAAATCCTCTGTCTCGTCATAATTCTTGGTCTGGCATTTAACGGCATTAAAGGAAAACAAGGCCCGATGACAAGTGTGGTTGGTGTAATTCACATGGGCATTGCCCTTACCGCCGTACTCGTTCTTATCATGCAATTCCTCTCCTAACAGATACTCTCTACACGCACCGCTAGCGTTATTCGCTACGGTGCGTGTAGTGTTTAAAGCTCAGCCCACCAATACTGCTTCCATCACTTTCCCAGCCTCGTTTCCTGTTAGAATAGGCACCTCGTAGCACTGCTAAACACCCCGTTAATACTGAAAACATTCAGAGAATGGGCCCGCGTTTACCTTGCTTTTATATCCTGTTACTGGAATGAAGAAATTATGAATCTAGAATTACCTGAGCTTCCTTTTGCAAAAGAAGCATTAGAACCACATATGTCTGCCAACACACTGGATTTTCACCACGGCAAACATCACCGCGCTTACGTAGTAAAAGGCAATGAATTACTGGCTGATGCAAACACCTCTGCTGATAGTTTGGAAGAACTGGTAAAAGAAACGGCAAAAACAGGCGGAGCCCTGTTTAACAATGTAGGCCAACACTACAACCACAGCTTCTTCTGGAATTGCCTTAGCGCTTCCGGCGGCGGCGCGCCAAGCGGCGATATCGCCAAGAAGATAGACGAAGCCTTCGGCAGCTACGACAAATTTAAAGCTGAATTCATAGCAGGCGGAATGGGGCAATTCGGCAGCGGCTGGGTATGGCTAGTAAGCGATGGCACTACGCTCAAGATCGCAAAGTCCGCCAACGCAGAAACTCCACTAACCGCAGGCATGACCCCCATCCTAGTCTGTGACGTCTGGGAACACGCCTACTACTTAGACTTCCAGAACCGAAGACCTGACTTCCTAAGCTCATTCCTAGACAACCTAGTCAACTGGGACTTCGCGAACGAGAACCTAGCAAGCGCTTAGAACTAAATTTCCTAGCAACCACAAAAAAAGGCAGAACCTCACGGTCCTGCCTTTTTTAATGCCAGTAGAAACCAAGTTCTACCAGTCTTCAAAATCGGTCTCTAGGGAGAGGATTGAGCCTTCCTGGCGAGGCGCTTATGGATGCCGAAGCGCAGCGTATAGACCATACGTGAGTATCGAAAATCCCAATCCAGACTTTACTCATACCCTAGAAACAAAAAAGGACAGAACCTTTAGGTCCCATCCTTTCCATTGATCGAGATTCCGATCAACCAGTCTTCAAAATCGGGTGCTGGGGCGAGGATTGAACCTCTCTGGCAAGGCGGCTTAGGGACCCGAAGCGCAGTGTAGTCGTCCTACACGAGCATCGGAAGCCCTAAGCCAACGCCGCCAGGGAGGTTCAAGACCGCCCCAGCGCCCGATTTTACATCATGCCGGGCATTCCGCCCATACCACCCATATCAGGCATAC
>JAESUT010000132.1 GCA_016762995.1 Gammaproteobacteria bacterium
TGTGATGATCGCCAGCGGTATGTGCCAGCTAATTATCTTTTTGTAGAGTAAGAATAGGCCGCCTAGCAAGTAAGCGATGTTGATTATTTCCCAAGCTGTCTTTGATTCTCGAGAAAATAGGGAGACTCCTGACTCTCTAGCCGCCAATATCGCACTGTTGCCGGCCATCTTGAATTCGATAAGGGGAGTAGCCATTGCTAGTCCATCGATATATTCATTGATGTCGATGGCGCTTGATGCGGCGAAAGGGAAGGCGAGTAATAGCGCCTGCTTGAACCCGCCCCAACTCAACGGGCTTAGAACATCTCGCTCGGCAGTTAGTAGTGCTAGGCCCACATCACCAACGGCCAGTGGCCCGTTGATTACTTCGCTAGGAATATGCCAGCCAGTCATCTGAAGAGGGAAAGCCAGCAGCAACATTGCATAGCCGCACATCGCTGGGTTGAATGGGTTCTGTCCAAGCCCACCATACAGGTGCTTAGCAATCACTATTGCAAACACGATTCCAAGTGCCGCAAGCCACCAAGGCGATCCGGGAGGGATGGCGATGGCGAAGAGTAGAGCGCTAACCAGAGCACTTCTGTCCGATAGATAGGGGCGGTAATCTCGATTGCGTAGTCGCGCCATTGCCACTTCGGCCAATACAGCGAATGTAATAGCGATGACAATGTTGATTAAAACCCCATAACCAAAAAACCAGAGTGAGGCGAGGATTCCAGGAAGCAGCGCACACAGCAGTGTTTGCATGAGTTGGGCAATATCTCTACCGCTGTGTTGGAAGGGGG
This sequence comes from Gammaproteobacteria bacterium, assembly GCA_016762995.1. Lineage (GTDB taxonomy): Bacteria > Pseudomonadota > Gammaproteobacteria > Pseudomonadales > Pseudohongiellaceae > UBA9145. The sequence goes on from JAESUT010000132.1 coordinate 786, forward strand.
CGCCGGTCTGTAGACTGCTCATTTCTTCTTCTCTTCTCTGCGGGCTTTGACTCGAGCGACAGCCGCGGCGATATCTCGGCTGGCTTGCTCTTTGGAGATAAAGTCTGCTTCCCCCTTTTGTGGCTTAGCTGCCTGCTTGGTTACTTGTGCAGAGTGTGTAGACGCGTCTGCTTTTTTCGACAGCGCCTGATCTTTCTCTTTTTTCGATCGATATTGACGAAATTGGAATCTTTGTTGCCAGTAATTGCTGTGCTCCAAGCTCTGGTTGCGGGTCTCAACGAGTTCCTTGCTCTTTTTATAGATACTCACTAAGGGTATATGGCTAGGACAGACGTAGTCGCAGGCGCCGCATTCGATGCAGTCGAGCAGGCCATGTTCAAGTAGCTGTGTGGTATTTGATGATTTGCTGAATGCTAAGAGCTGTTGTGGCAGTAGCCTAGAAGGGCAGACGTCCGCACAGAATCCACAGCGTATGCAGGCCTGTTCCGCTTTCGGAGTCGGAAATTCATTTTCACTAGCCGCGATGAGGCAGTTTGTCGTTTTACAAATAGCGGCTTTATTACTTTCAAGCCTACTCCCCATCAGTGAGCCGCCAACAATGCCGTTTTGCGACTTGTTAGCCTCGATCCCGCAGAGTTCGAATAGAAAGTCTGCGGCGGTACCGATGAGCACTTCAAAATTTTTCGGTGTCTTCAGTGCCTGACCAGACAGGGTAGTGACTCGACTGATGCAGGGCTTTCCCTCTATTATTGCTTCATAGCAGGCATTTGCAGTGCCGACGTTGTGCATTATTACGCCATTCTCAGTGGGGTGCTGACCTGTTGCTATCTCAATGCCCGTAACACATTGAATGAGTTGCCTTTCAGAGCCTGCGGGGTATTTGCTGGGTATAAGCACGAGCTCGCAGCCCTGCTCTAGATTTATCTGTTCTAGCAGGGCTTGTTTGAGTGCGGCTATTGCGTCTGGTTTGGAGTCTTCGATAGCGATTATGCAACGCTGTGCTGCACAGGCCTTTCTTAGAATATCAGCACCTAACACAACTTTATTCGCGCGCTCCCTGAGCAGCGCTTCATCTGCGGTGATGTACGGTTCGCATTCCGCCGCGTTTATGATGAGAAACTCGGCCGCCGATTCGCCAAAACCACTGAGCTTGTCTGCAGTAGGAAATCCAGCGCCTCCCATGCCAATGATCCCTGCGTCACGAATTAGGGAAACTAGGTCGGCGTTAGGCAGCTGCGAATAATTTGGCGGAGGGTCGGGTTGCAACGCTTCATCAAGGCCGTCTGTGGCGAGGCTTATGCACAATTGTTTCTGCTCTAAGTGATCTGCAACAATCGAATCTTCAATCGAAGTTATCACACCCGAAGTAGCCGCATGCACGGGCACCTCAGAACAGCCTTTTTCGGCAATGCTTATAACAGCCAATTTTTGGTACTTAAGCACCTGGTCTCCAATACTGACTAGGAGAGTAATTGCACCGCTATCATTAACGCCAATTGGAATAGTTAACTGCGGCGGAATCGGCGTGGCCATTATCTGCGAGCGCAAAGAATGTTCTTTAAAAGGCAGAGGCTGGATACCGCCGACAGTGCGTCTGGCAAACACCCGGTCGCGGCCGAAGCCTCTCGATGCTAGCTGTTTTAGGAGGCTCATAAGAGCGATCCAGATGAGCTGCGCTCGTCGATATAAAAGGCTGTCGAGTGCGAGGGTGCTATGTGGCTAACCATATCAATGCAATCTACAGGGCAAGGTTCGACGCAAAGGTCGCAGCCTGTGCATTCGGACGCAATTACCGTGTGCATTAGTTTAGGTCCGCCCAGAATCGCATCGACGGGGCAGGCTTGAATGCACTTGGTGCACCCTATGCATTCATCCTCTCTAACTACGGCAACACTGAAATTTCTAAATTGGCCATGTGCTGGATCAAGCTCTCGTACAGGTTCATTGAGTAATTCGGCGAGCTCCAGAATTGTCTCGCGGCCACCGGGCGGACATTTATTGCTTGCCTCGCCCAAACTGATAGACCGAGCATAGGGGAGGCAACCTGGGTGTCCACACTGCCCGCATTGAGTCTGTGGCAGTGCGCGATTTATCCGATCTACAAGCGACTTTTGTGCGCTTAACTGCAGGCGCAAGTATCGACTAATCTCAAGAAGCACGAATGTGGTTAACAGTAAGAGGCTAGCTCCAATGATGAGCTGTGTGAGCCAATGCGAGATTAAAGGTAGCATGGCTTTATGCCAACCCGGCGAAGCCAAGTAGGCTAATTGCTACGAGGCCTGCGGTAATTAGTTGAATAGCATGGCCTTGAAATGGCGCGGGGACATCCGCAAGTTCTAGGCGCATGCGCAGGGCAGCGAATCCTACAATCATCAGGGAATAGCCCAATGCAGCACCGAAGCTGTAGGCGATACTTTCGCTGAGACCTAGAACGCTAGTGCTGCTAGATAGTGTCGCTCCTAATACGGCACTATTGCCGCCGATTAGAAATAGAAGCAGACCCTGCTGCCTTGCTGAGAAGGGGAAATGCCTCGTGACCAAATGCAAGAAAAGCGTGGTCAATAGGGCGCTTGTCGCTACAAAGACGATTAGGCGAAAGAATTCTAGATGAAGCGGGACCAAAATAAGGCGGTAAATAGATAGGTTAATTATCAAACTTAGAAAAAGAACAACAAAGTTAAATAGCGCAAACTCGATAGCTTGAGGCAATCTCTTCGTCGCATAGAAGAGTGAGGAGACGCCAAAAAGCTGAATCAATATTAGATTATTGACGAGGGCAGCGGCAACAATGATGCTGAGATAGTTTGTCACGCTGCGATTTCTAGTCCTCGAAAAGGTTGATCGAATGGCTCGCGGGTATCTGATAGCGAGCAAGGATGTCGGCTTCGCCTTCTATGGCTTGTTCGTGGTTTATCACTAACTGATAGCCATTTTTGTTTTCCATTACCACGTTATCGTTTTTGTTGTTCTTAACTAGATCGGAAAAGTGCGCGAAATCTCTTACCGGCTCGCCATTAACGACCTCGACGATCCAGTTGCGCCAGTCGTGATAACCGAGGTTTACATCGGCGGCCATGACTTGAAGCGCCACCACCAATTGTCTTCGCTCCGGTGAACTCCACTCATTGCGTGCTTGTAAGAGACTAACCGGTGCCGTGCGACTCCAATCACTTCCCCAGCGTTTAATGAGATTCATATTAAGAGGGACGAATAAAATTCCTCCGTAGATATAGTATTCAGGGATTTTATCGAACTGTTCACCTGTAACCAGGCTGTAACTGTCGAGAGCTTTGCGCGCCTCAAGGCTAGTCGTTCGAACTTCGCCTTGCCGCACATAGGTGATATCAACAGAGTCACCCACGTGGTGTAAATTTATGGCGTGTTTGTAATCGGTGAGTACATCTTCTGAAAGATGAATGCTGCCATCTTCAGCAATATCGAAATCATCGATTTGCAGAATGACATCGTTCTTCTGCAATACGCCGTGTGCTGGTGCATCGTCGAAGACTTTAATAACCATCACGCCGTTCTGTTCATCGCTTAGTCCGTAGGCTTTCTTTGCGGAAGGACTGTCGAGAGTTTGTGTACGAAAGCCCAAATCGGGGAAGCCATCGTGAACGCCATCTATACTGTCGGTTAGTACGTGCCGAATCATGCTGGGTGGAACGAAGTAGCCGAGGTTCTCTGCACGGCTGCCGCTGTTGGCTTGCATGACAACCCCGACGATCTGTTGGTCGACTATGACTGGCCCACCGCTATTGCCAGGATTGATGGCTGCATCTATTTGGCCGGCTAACAGGTAGGCGCCAGCATGAGAGTAGACCTGCTGTTCAACGCGAGAGAGGATGCCTTTTGTGATGCTTAGAGATTTGCCGCCCATTGGGTATCCATACACAGAGACTTCCTGCAATGGCTCGGGGAGATCGCCAATGCTCAGCGCCTTCAGGTCACTAAAAAAACCGGGTTCATCAACGGTTATTAATGCAAGGTCAGCTTCATGAGAGATGAAGGTGACTCTCGCTAGATAGCGTTTGGGATCGTTGTGCTTTTGTGCTTGTACGTAACTCGCGTTCGCTACGACATGTGCATTCGTCAAAATTTGGTTGCCAGAGATAACTGAGCCTGAACCGCTGCTTTGTCTCGGTGTAAGCAAACGCCAAGGGGTAAAGTAGTCCGGTGCAGACTGCGTGGTGTAAATTTTTATCACCGAGTCTTCGATTGCCCTTATTTCGCTGTTTTGGGCGGCTGCGCCGTTGCTAGCTACGAAGGAAAGCAAATACAGTGTTAGCAAGAACATGCGGCGCGGTTTGCCAGAAAAGCAGGTGGGAAAACGCATAGCAGAAGACCTCTGGTTCGAATTTTGATATTCACACTGGCAGGATGTTGCTCGCCAACACGCGAAAGAATGCTGAAGCTTAATATGTTCGCGGCCGCAGCGCCAGTCGCGTTGCGCGCCTTAGCAACATAGCCTAGCAACACTATCTGCAGTTGATGGGACCTGTCAGAGGTGAATAATCTTGCAGATGATTGCTGCAATCCTAGTTTATGAGGTTTAGGTCTTGAGTTTCAAAAACTAGGTGATGCGCATGCCCGGCTGAGCACCGGCATGGGGCTCGAACAACCAAATTTCTTTCCCACCGGGACCGGCGGCGAGAATCATTCCTTCAGACATGCCAAATTTCATCTTGCGGGGCTTTAGATTTGCGACGACGACAGTCAGCATGCCTACTAATTTGTCTGGGTCGTACGCAGACTTGATGCCAGAAAACACAGTGCGAACAATGTCTTCCTCGTTTTTATCTTTACCCAGATTCAATACCAACTTCAATAATTTGTCTGCGCCTTCGACGTGTTCGGCGCTGGTGATCTTCGCGACGCGAAGATCGACTTTGGCGAAATCGTTGAAATCGATCTCATTCTCGAAACCCGTAGTATTTTCTTCAGGCTGCGGGGCCGCGGCAGATTTTACTTTCGCCTGTGCCTCAAATTCTTTCTGAGTTGCATCAACCATAGCCTTTACCTTGTCAGCTTCCACGCGAGTCATCAGTGGCTTAAATTTATTAATCTTGTGCCCAACTAAAAGACTATCAGCGTCATCCCATTGCAGTGGTTCGATAGCAAGAAATTGCTCTACATCCGCTGCCATGTTGGGCAGTACCGGTTTTAGATAGCAGATGAGCAGGCGAAAGGCATTAATGCCGCTGCTACAGATGGCTTGCAGTTCCGGTGATTGCTTGTCAGCCTTTGCAATAACCCAAGGTTCTTTGTCATTGATATACTGGTTTGCCTTGTCTGCGAGGGCCATGATCAGACGAATTGCCTTGCTGTATTCTCGTGACTCGAAGTAATCCCCGATTTCGTCTTTCGCCGCTTGAATTTCGGCGAGTAAGTCGGGGTTGTCTGGGTTTTGTGCAAGGTAACCATCGAAGCCTTTGCCGATAAACCCAGCACAGCGACTCGCTATGTTTACTACTTTGCCAACTAGGTCTGAATTGACTCTCTGTGCAAAATCTTCAAGGTTTAGATCCAGGTCGTCGATGCCGTTAGATAGCTTCGCCGCTAGGAAATAACGTAAATATTCAGGGTTGAGGTGGTCGAGATAAGTGCGCGCATTTATAAATGTGCCACGTGACTTGGACATCTTTGTACCGTCCACGGTTAGAAAGCCGTGCACGTAGACAGCGGAGGGCTTTCGGTATCCGGCACTCGTTAGCATCGCGGGCCAGAATAGCGTGTGGAAGTTGATAATGTCTTTGCCGATGAAATGGTATAGCTCCGTATCTTGGCCTTTTTGCCAGTAGTCATCGAAGTTGTAATCTGTGCGATCGCATAGGTTTTTAAAGCTAGCCATATAGCCGATAGGTGCATCAAGCCATACATAGAAATATTTGCCAGGAGCGTCGGGAATTTCGAATCCGAAGTAGGGCGCATCACGACTGATATCCCATTCTTGCAGTTCTGTGTCTAGCCATTCTCGTAGTTTATTGGCGACAGAGTCTTGCAATGTTCCGCTGCGTGTCCATTCTGAGAGCATGTCGCGGAATTCGGGAAGGGCAAAGAAGAAGTGCTCGGAATCCTTTTCGATAGGTGTCGCGCCGGAGATCGAAGAGCGCGGATCGATTAGCTCGGAGGGGCTATAGGTAGAGCCGCAGGCTTCACAATTGTCTCCATACTGATCTGCCGTTTTGCACTTCGGGCAGGTGCCGGTGACGTATCTGTCTGCGAGGAATAGCTTCTTCTCGGGATCGAACAGCTGCGTAATGCTTCTTCTATTTATATGCCCGTTTTTGTCTAGAGCCTTATAGATGTGCTCGGAGAATTCTCGGTTTTCTTCGGAGTGCGTCGAGTGGTAGTTGTCGAAGTGAATCAGAAAGTCTGCAAAATCTCTTTGATGTTCATTGCTGACATTTTCGATTAGCTTCTCTGGGGTAATTCCCTGTTGTTCAGCGCTGAGCATGATCGCTGTACCATGTGCATCATCAGCACAGACATAGACGCAGTCGTTGCCTCGAAGTTTCTGCAGGCGAACCCAAATATCTGTCTGAATGGCTTCCATGAGGTGCCCAAGATGGATGCCCCCATTTGCATAAGGCAAAGCACTAGTAACCAATATTTTTCGCTGACTCACGTTCACTACCCGCCATTTTTCTTTATCATTTAGTGCGATTGCTAGGATGAGTACTGCTCGCGCACTTTGTGTTGTTACTAATTGATTTCGATCATTTCGAAATCTTCTTTACCGACTCCGCATTCTGGGCACATCCAATCATCGGGTATGTCGTCCCAGCTAGTACCGGCAGGAATGCCATCGTCCGGCAGGCCTAGAGCTTCCTCATAGACAAAACTACATACTAAACACTGCCATTTCCTCACGGCTTTCTCCAAATATTGATTCTATTCAATCTGTATAGCTAAGGAATTCTGGCGTTGTCGCTAACTGATTGCGACGTTGCAAGATCCCTTGGACGTTAACTCTGAATGCTGAAATTGGACCGCTATAGTCAGCTTGATAGGCGCCGCATCATACTGCAATGGCTAAATATTTTCAGCCTGTTTTTGTGCTGACTCGCTCCTCAAGCATGGCCATAATGAAGGAGCAGGGTGAGGCTAAAAGGTAAATAAGGGATGATTCCATGATGGATTGCCTCTATGATTCGCGTTCTCTCGGCTACGCGAATTAGCAGAGAATCACGTGGCTGTAGTTAGCGCGGCTCGAAGAAAATTTAATCTTGGACAGAGTGTTATGAGTATTAAATCCGATCGTTGGATCAGGGAAATGTCAACCACGCAAGGAATGATAGAACCGTTCGAGGCTGGACAGGTTCGCTATGTGAATGGTGAGAAAGTGATCTCTTACGGCACATCTAGTTACGGCTACGATGTGCGCTGCGCCACTGAATTCAAAATTTTTACGAAT
>JAESUT010000133.1 GCA_016762995.1 Gammaproteobacteria bacterium
AGTAAAGAGTAGTAAAGAGTAAGCATAGACACACACAGTAAAAAGTGGTGATTAAAAATATTATCTTTGGATTTTCGTTACCGTGGAAAGGTGAGCGCTACTCTTCTTTCTATAAAATGAACATGGATAAAATGAACATGGACACACACAGTAAAAAGTGGCGATTAAAAATACTATCTTTGGATTCTCGTTACTGTGGAAAGGTGAGTGCTACTATTCTTTCGATCGAAATACTCGGATTTTATGCAACATCATGAATTAAATTCACAGCTCGACAAGAAGCTGCGTTATGCCTTCAGTTTGCATTGGATTTCTTAAGAGTATTTACGATGCGTTGCGGATAAGCGTCGTTCTTCCAAAGCGCTGGTAAAAATGTTTCTCGAATTGTGTTGCGCTTTCCACCCATTGCTTCGGGTCAAATTGTATTCTTTTCAATATTGGTGGTAAGTGACCAGGTATGAACCCGCGTTTATCGCCTCTAATCATTCTGCCAGTATAGTCAACCAGCTGAAGGTAGTCTTTGAAGGAAAAGGGAATGCCTGTAGAGTCTTCATCGCTGCCTGTTTCTTTGAAAGGTGCAAGGGCTTTTAATGGCAGATTGAAGTGCATCAAGGATTGTGGCTCGGTTTGTTCCTGTATGGCTGTTGCTAGATCAAAGCACGGTGCTATGCGCTCCTGAATACTGGTGTAGTCTGATTCTTCTGGCGTGTTGGCAATAGTTGCTCTGATTGGATTCAGGTCCACATAGGTCATGCAAGACAGCAAGGCTTTATCAGAGCGTAGAGCCTGAGATTTGAATCTCGCTTCCCAGAAGTGCCCAGTGCATTGGTCTTCTTTATTGGCTTTGCGGGCAATGGGCTCATTTAAACACTTCATGAACCAGCTTAAATCGCCTAGTCGCTTCCGATAAATTTTTATGCAACTGTTCACTGTCTCCAATTCTGGTGGCTGAAGTGCAACGCCGGCAATGAATCTCTGCAGTAGGAGCGGGCCCTTATAGAGCGATGTCCAACGTTCAAGGACTTCAGTTGGTGTCCATTGTTCAGTTTGTTCAGGACAGAGCTTTAAAACAATATGAAAATGGTTAGACATGACTGCATAAGAATAGATTTCGACAGCAAATAGTGAGGCAATAAGGCGCATTCTGTTGACTATCCATTGTCTGCGATGCTCATAGTTTTTGCCGCTGGTGGTATCAATGCCACAGAGAAATGTTCGTCTCACACAGCGGGAAACGACATGATAGTAAGGGGTGTCTTCAAGGCAGACGAGTTCTTTTCTGGGGCGTGGCATCGTCAAATCCTTTTAACGAATGGCGAGAGGGCCGAGGTCTTACTGTCAGCATAGTACAGATTTTCCATTTTTCAAAGGTGCTGCGAAATGTGCTGTGTGTGTTCTCTTTCCCCCCTCTTTTCCTCTGTTACTGCTAACCGCGCTTCCTGCGCCACCCTCAGCTTATATTCTGGCTAGACAACTAGGCGGTAACGAGAGTCTCATGGCAAATACAATTACCGTGCAAACTCTTGCTGCATTTTTCGTGATACCGATCTGGATAGAGCTTGCAGATCGGTATCTCTGATTGAGTTAGGGGGCGAAAGTGTCTTAACGTCAAAACTTGAACGGCTGCTCTTGTAACTAAAAGTGACTTAAAAATAAATCTGCAGATCCTGTTTTCGAGGGTCGGCATTGCTTCGCCTAGGGCAGTGTGAGTTTGCGGGAATACAGGAAGGATTTATTCCACAGTCACTGACTTTGCCAAGTTGCGCGGCTGGTCAACATCAGTGCCTTTGACTACAGCAACGTGATACGAGAGCAATTGCAGTGGGATAGTGAACACAATTGGGTCGAGGATGTTCGGTGATTCAGGAACATGAATAACCTTGCAGTTTTTATCGCCTTGGAAGTGAACGCTTTCATCAGCAAAAACATAGAGCTTTCCATTTCTAGCGCTAACTTCCGCCAGATTTGCCCGCAGCTTTTCAAGTAGATCGTCGTTTGGGGCGACCGCGATTACTGGCATGTCTTCATCTACCAAGGCAAGTGGACCGTGTTTGAGCTCTCCCGAAGGATAGGCTTCGGCATGTATATAGGAAATTTCCTTTAGTTTTAGAGCACCTTCCTTTGCAATTGGATACTGAATGCCACGACCCAGGAATAGGCAGTTGTGCTTATCTGAAAATCGGCGCGCTAATTTTTTGATTTCGTTGTTGAGCTTAAGAACAGACGCTATCAATTCGGGTAATCTATCCAATTCCCTTATCAAATTTGCTTCGGCTTTGGGTTTGAGCCCAGTACGTCTGGCCAACACGATTGTAAGAATGAGCAACAAGGTAAGCTGTGTAGTGAAGGCTTTAGTCGAGGCCACACCAATTTCCTGTCCTGCCATGGTAAGAATGCCGAAGTCTGATTCTCTCATCAGGGAGCTTGTTGCCACATTGCAGATGGCGAGGTATCCGACGTAGGAAAGCTTCTTGGCAAACCTCAATGCGGCTAGCGTGTCGGCAGTTTCGCCGGATTGAGAGACAGTTACAAACAGAGTGCCCTCGGGGACAATGATGTCGCGGTAACGATAGTCGCTCGCTATATCCACGGAGCAGGGTATTCGTGCAATAGATTCGAACCAATACTTGGCAACCTGTCCAGCATGGAAACTGGTACCACATGCTACAATTTGTATGTGTTTAACCTTATCGAACACTGCAGGAGCTTTTACGCCGAATGCATTTTCTAATACTTTGTTTCCGGCGATCCTGCCATCAAGGGTATCCCGAATAACCTGAGGCTGTTCATAAATCTCCTTGAGCATGTAATGGCGATACTTGCCCTTGTCTGTATCGTTGCGACGGCTCTTAACCATGCTGATGGGACGTTTAACCTTGCGTTGACCGTTCCAGATATCAATACTATGAAGAGTGACTTGAGCAATGTCACCCTCCTCCAGATAGATAAACCGGTCTGTCACCTGACCGAGCGCTAGGGGGTCTGAGGCGACAAAGTTTTCTCCTATGCCTACTCCTATGACGAGAGGGCTGCCGGAACGCGCGACAATTAGCTTGTCGGGCTCAGAGACATCAGCAACACAGATTCCATATGCTCCGTCAAATTGCTTTACCGCTTTTTGCACCGCAGAAAGTAAAGGCACTTTGCCGCCTTTTCTTTCCAAATGGATTAAATGAACTATGGTCTCACTGTCAGTTTCACTGACAAACTTGTAGCCTTTCTTTACTAACTTTTCTCGTAGAATCTCATGATTTTCTATGATGCCATTGTGAACTACCGCGATTTGCTTATCACTACAGTGTGGGTGGGCATTAATCTTTGTTGGTTTTCCGTGAGTTGCCCAGCGTGTATGAGCAATTCCAACCTGTCCGCGAAGCGACTTTTTCTTTGCAGATTGCAATAGCACGTCAACTTTACCGGCAGTCTTTAATATCTCTACTTTTTTCTGAGACTCATTTAGTAGAGCTATTCCAGCTGAATCATAGCCTCGATACTCCAATCGCTTTAAACCTTCAAGCAATATCTCACTGACTTCTCGTTCCGCGATTGCGCCTACTATTCCACACATTGCTTTCTGTCCCGCCGGAACTTCTGGTTGCCGGTCACTTGATTAGGTTGATATTCGCTGCAAGGGGAATCTGGTCCCAACATCGACATAGTGTTATGCAACATAGATTAACAAAAAAACGGGAAGCCGCGTTGCAAATTTTTGTATACGGAAGGAATTTAAATATTCATGCCTACCGGAGTCGCCCTATTTTCTCTCGAAACCACGGTATGGGAAAGAGAGTAGTCGTTGGAATCCTCGCGCGGTTATGATTAAAAAATGAGTTTAGGCTCAGATGCCACGATATGGGCTTCCTAGATGAATTTGTTGAAAAGCTTGTTATTGCTAACAATCCTGCATTCAGTGTCACTGAGTGGGTTCTCGAATTAGTGATGGAATATGCGCTTTCCCAGCTCGAAGGTGCTGGGACTATCTAAGTATAATGTGCCTGTCATGAGTGAGCGCTTACTACTACTGTCAGACCGTCTAGATTTTGCCTAACATTTTTAGAGTCTGGGGGATTGGGAGTCACCTCTGGAGTGGGGGCAGTTGCGAATACTGGCGGTGTGCGATCTGTGCTTCGGCGCGAGTCAGTACACTAAGAGCCAAATACTCTTGTAGGACCGCTTGGCTTATACTCTTCAAATAATCATACACCGTTCAAACTGGTCGTAGTTTGAGGGGGGGGGAATACATTTAACTTGAAATCATTTTTCCAGGATACAACAGTATGAAAATATTGGTTACCGGCGCAGCGGGATTTATTGGCCACGCATTGAGTTTGCGTTTATTAGAGCGGGGCGATGAAGTGGTCGGTGTAGATAATCTTAACGACTATTACGATGTAGAGCTCAAAAAAGCGCGTTTGTCACGGTTAACCGGCAACCCCAATTTTATTGATATACGTGCGGATATATCTGATGGCGACTCGCTTTCTCATGTTTTCCGCGAGCACAAGCCGCAGCGTGTGGTGAATCTTGCGGCTCAAGCGGGTGTTCGCTACTCATTGGAAAACCCCCATGCCTATATGAGCTCCAATCTGATCGGGTTTCTAAATATTCTAGAAGGCTGTCGTTACAATGACGTAGAGCACTTGGTCTATGCTTCATCGAGTTCTGTATACGGCGCAAATACGTCTATGCCTTTTTCAGTCCATGACAATGTAGATCATCCTCTTAGCTTGTACGCGGCTAGCAAAAAGTCCAATGAGCTTATGGCACATACTTACAGTCACCTGTTTGGGCTTCCTACAACGGGGTTGAGGTTTTTTACCGTGTATGGGCCTTGGGGACGTCCGGATATGGCTCTTTTTCTTTTTACTAAAAAAATCCTGGCTAGTGAGCCTATTGACGTATTTAACCATGGGCAGCATCAGCGTGATTTTACTTATGTCGATGACATAGTGGAGGGGGTTATTCGCACGCTGGATAACGTGGCACAAGCTAATGAGTCTTGGTCGGGTGATACTCCAGATTCGGCTACCAGCCTTGCTCCTTTCAAACTCTACAACATAGGTAGTAACAACCCGATACAGCTGATGCGCTATATAGAAATCCTTGAAGAATGCCTGGGTAAGTCAGCAATTATGAACATGTTGCCAATGCAGCCAGGGGATGTTCCGGCAACCTATGCGGATATCGATGATCTGATTAACGATGTGGGGTATAAGCCACAAACCAAAATAGAGGACGGGATTAAGAATTTTGTGGTGTGGTACCGCGATTACTTCAGTGTCTAATTGAAGCGCCCTGAAGATTGCTGGAGAATGAACTTCCAAAATGGCGGTTAGTGAAATACTTGCCTAGGAGTTAACTGACTCATTTTTTTCTATTAATAATATTCCACCTTTCATGTTATCTAACAGATGAAATAGTCGCCTTCTCTGTGATCTGCGTTAGATTTGAGTGAGTGCCCTGATTAAAACTTTGTCCTGAGACTCTTGAGCGGCTATAAGGTTTTCGTCCAAATACCTTCCAGCGTATTCTTCATACAAATTCAGTTTGGCCAGTTTGTTATTTTCCAGCTCATCAGATTCCTCGCTACCGTACTTGCCGATTAACTTCTGGAGTCGAGTTTATAGTCTGTAAATATCATCTTGTTTTGGAAGAGAATATTTCACATCAAATAATATGCATTTCGATTTTCCATATGATCTTATTGTATCGACTCCCAATCTCTTGAAACAATCATGGGAGACCGCCACGATTATCGCGTCGTAGGAGTTAGCGCTAAGATGTGAATGCAATTTAATCCCGTGTTCCAGTTGTGCTTCGTCATCGTCAGCCCAAGGATCATGAACATCTACATTAACGTTAAATTCCTTTAGAGAGTCAACAATACCTACTACTCGGGTATTCCTTAGATCAGGGCAATTTTCCTTGAAACTTAATCCCATAATAAGGATGTTAGAATCAACAACGTGAATTCTCTGCTGTGTCATTAATTTTATTACGCGTTCCGCAATATATGGCCCCATGCCGTCGTTGATTCGACGTCCGGCAAGAATTACCTCGGGGTGGTATCCGATCTCTTCAGCTTTATGTGTGAGGTAGTAAGGGTCTACGCTGATACAGTGCCCGCCAACAAGTCCTGGTCGGAAAGGCAGGAAATTCCATTTGGTTCCGGCGGCTATCAATACTTCTTCAGTATCGATTCCCAGCTTTTCGAAGATGATACATAGCTCATTTACCAAGGCAATATTCAGATCTCGCTGAGTATTTTCAATAACTTTAGCAGCCTCTGCTACTTTGATGCTGCTAACTTTATGCGTGCCAGCTTTTACGATTTTCTTATATAGGTCATCTACATAGATGCTGGCTTCAGGAGTTGAGCCTGATGTGATTTTCACTATTGAATCGATGCGATGTGTTTTGTCCCCTGGGTTTATTCGTTCCGGACTGTAGCCAACGTAAAAATCTTCATTCAGGGTTAGGCCTGAGGTTTTTTCCAGAATGGGAACACAGACTTCTTCAGTAGCGCCGGGGTAGACTGTGGATTCGTACACAACAACATCACCTGCCGAAAGCACTGAGCCGACAGTGGCGCTAGATGCCTCCAAAGGGTGCAGGTTTGGCCTTTTCTGAGCGTCAATTGGTGTTGGAACAGTTACTATATAGACGTTAGCCTCTTTCAAATCTGAGATTTCTGAGGTAAATTTCAAATCAACAGCAGAGAGCTCTTCGCTGCTTATCTCATTGGTTTGATCTATCCCAGCTTCCAGTTCCTGAATTCTTTTTTTATTGATATCAAAACCAATGCACGGGAAATTCTTAGCGAATTCAACTAACAAGGGCAGGCCCACATAGCCAAGGCCAATGACAACTATCTTGCTCTCGTTCAGACCCAGTCTCATGGCGTTCCTCTATTAGTTCCCGTAGAAAAGGGAATTATAATATAATTATGGGCTTCCCACGATACACAGACAACTTAAAGCTTCATTTTGAGGCACGTTCAAATGCCTCTGGATGGGCTGTGCTCTTTTAGTATTCTTCTGGCCTGGGAAGTACGTGATGCTTGGGGGTTGAACATTCCGCTGAGCGTAACTCAAGTGCTGGCATTGCAATTGAGTTGGCCCTCATTAGTTGGTTAATGATCTAGGCAACACACCAATTTTTACCCTGCAGCCCGCTACCCTGACTATTTTTGAGGAAGGGGATGTCAGTGACAAATAGAAGGATTGAAGGATCAAGGGCTGGCAAGCGCCATTCGTTCCGACCATACTGCTAACCATGGCATTCGATGCAAGCACTTCACAGTACAGCGCCGTAGAGGAGGCGATCAACGTATCATCCCATGCTCTGGGCTGCGTCTTAAGCATTGCTGCCCTAGGGGCATTGCTGCTTCACTCAATGGCCGGTGGCGACATATTGAGAATCGTGAGTGTCACGATTTTTGGCATCTCTCTGGTAATTACCTACGGCACCTCCGCGATCTACCACAGTAGCCGCTCACCGCTGCGGCGCAGTCGCATGCGCATCATGGACCATGCCAGCATCTATCTCTTGATTGCTGGCACCTATACCCCCTTTGCGCTGATCGTGCTGCAAGGCTCAATCGGCTGGGCTATTTTCGGTATTTCCTGGTCTATGGCGATTGTGGGCATCACTCTCAAGGTTTTTTATACGGGGCGCTATCGGTTGCTGTCCACGCTGATGTATTTGTTTATGGGCTGGCTAATCGTGTTTGCCATAGTACCGTTGATAGAAAAACTGCCTGCCATGGGGATGCGTTGGTTGGTAGCGGGGGGCTTGGCTTATACGTTCGGCGCCATACTCTACGCGATTCGCAAAATTCCATTCAATCACGCCATCTTCCACCTATTTACATTAGTTGGCAGTATCTGTCATTTTGTCGCGGTATACCGGTACGTGATTTGACGAGAATCAGCGGAAACACACAGGCGAGGTATGTTGGTCTTGCTATGGCTTGGTTAATACATTTCCACTCTTTTATTCACATTTCAATTATTGGAAGGAAACCCATGAAAATAGTATTGCTAG
>JAESUT010000224.1 GCA_016762995.1 Gammaproteobacteria bacterium
AAGCTAATTAGTATTCTAAACTTCGATGCAATTATGCGCCGGCTTCGGTTTAGTGATGACCTGCTGCGAAGCGGGCTGGCCTACGATGAAATCACTGGGCGGATGTCGATGGTCGATGGGCAGGTGCACATCGAGGACAGGCTGGTAATCTCCGGGCCATCTAGTCTCTATCAGATTACAGGCGATCTAAATCTCAAAGATGAAAGCATTGTGGGGGAGATGTATTTAACCTTACCCCTTAGTGAAAACATTCCTTGGATTGGTCTTTTAACCGCGAATATTCCCTTGGCGGTTGGTGCCTATTTGTTTGACCGTATCTTTGGGGATCAGGTGAACAGTTTGACCAGCGCAGTCTATACACTCGAAGGCCCGTGGGAAGACTTGGAGCCAGAGTTCAAACAGGCGTTTGGGTCGCCAGAGCGTCCAACACCAGCCGTACAATAAGCAATTCGAGATAAGCCTATGAAGAAATTTCTGACAGAGAAACCGCTTAAGAGTGTAATTATTCTGTTGGTTTCCTATGCATTGCTTGTCGTGCTATTCGAATCTTTACTCGGTTATTTCCAACCCGAGAACGCAAGCACTTTGCAGATAACAACACTCGATGCTGATGGCGTAGTCAATCAGCGCATAGTGGCGCGTCTAGAAAGCACAGGGAAACTCTATGTTGCAGCCAATCACTGGCCGCGAGCATGGTATAGGGAGGCGCTCGCCAATCCGGCCGTAGAGGTTAGTCTGGGCAGTGAGCAGGAAAGCTATATTGCAGTGCCGGTTAAAGGCGCAGAGCATGATTCGGTGAATGCGGACAACTCGTTGGGTTTGATGTTCAGAATTCTGACTGGTTTCCCTCCACGTTATTTTCTTCGTCTCGATCGGGCGGGTGAGTAGTTCAGCACTGCTAGTTGGAGAGGGTGGGTACTAAATTCCTTCCGAGCGCGCTCCGCGCAGAATATTTCTTAACGCGTAGTTTCCCGCATGGCAGGCGTACTCGAATAACTGTCCGTCTACCTTCGTCATGGGCATGAGGATTACTATTCGGTCTTGGAAGGTGTCGGGGTCAATGAGGGTGACCTCGTAATCGAGGGAACCTTCGGCCTTTAGGGTGAAGCGCTCTATAAGCAATCGATTCTTCGCGCTGCCGTAGGCAATTTGTCTCATACCAATGCTAGCAATAGAGTCGGTGAAGTTCCTGGATTCCACGACGAGGGTGCTGCCTTCAAAATAGCCTCTTGAGTCTCCAGACCAGAGTGTTATAGCAGGATCGACATGCTGCGTTTTTTCAAGTGGCACGATGCGGGCATCGAAACCCATCTCGGTCAGGATGACCACATGGTCACGGTTTTGAAAAATCTGCAGGTTGTTATTGTAGGGGCCACTGAATATGGGTGGCCCAGAATTAAAGACCATGCAGCGTTCAGATAGGCCCCGATCTTCGGGTCCATCGCTACTGATACCTCCGTGGGTATAGCGTACGGGACGATCTCCGGGTATCACTGTGACGCCGTTTGCATCGCTGCGCTGAATTCGGGTTCCTGGAACTACACCGGGAAACCTGCCGTTTCTTGGATAAATCACCAGTGAAGTCCTGCCGTTCTCTCCAAGGGCGTCGCTCTCGAACCAGAAATTATTCACAGCCTCTACCGAGCGAGCATTCTCTGTATTTAGAATACGCTCCGACGTAGCGGCTTCTCTCACTGCTGTGGCTGCGACTCTTTCTATTCGGCGCTGCAATATGCTCGCCAGCTCTTCATCGCTTAGAAATTCCTGCTCGCCAAAGTGTTCAGGCCGCTCTAGGGGAGTTTTGTTGGAAAAGTTCCAGACACCGCGAAAATCGGGGTGTCCGTATTCGGTTAGTTGCGGCTTGAAATCCTGAGCGGTTATGGAAAAAGAAGCAAAAAATAAACTACACAGCAGTAATTGAGTGAATATTTTTTCTAGTATTTTCATATACTTATTCTTTTTTCGGAGAGGTATTGATTCATCATAGTATAAATCAGGCCCACTCGGTAGCTCTGCCAGCGTGCATCTAATTGCCTCCAGGGAGCCAACTGCTAATAGATGTAATAACCGTTATGTTGAAGTAAAGATGGTCTACAGCAGGACGACCGCGTGGTTATTTCTAGTTATGGGCAGATGGCCGACATGACGTGCGTTCTGCTCAGTATTTTCGTCTTGTAAATCCTTCTGCTTGCTTGCCCCATCCGGCGCCGATCTATTAAGATGCGCCGGTGTCTCCAACTCCCATTGAAAATACTCCGAGAGGTCTACCATCAACATAAGTATTCTAAGCAATCTTATTGCAGCGGCCTTAGTCGTGGTCGGACTGTTCATAGAATGGCCCTATCAGGCCTATGTACTTAACACTGGCCTATTCGCTCTCTCTGGAGGCATTACCAACTGGCTGGCTGTTCACATGTTGTTTGAACGTGTGCCGGGAATTTATGGCTCGGGAGTAATTCCCCTGCGCTTCGAGGAGTTCAAACTCGGTATAAGAGAGCTGATCATGGAGCAGTTTTTCCACAAAGCGGACTTTGAGGAGTTTTTTCACGGGGGCGGCGATATTTCGGAGAAGATGACGGGGCAACTCAAGAAGGCGATCGATGAGTTGGATCTCGATTCTGCCTTTGAGTCACTGCTCGATGTAATTATGAGCTCCTCGTTTGGTAGCATGGTTGGCATGTTAGGTGGTCGCGATGCGCTCGAGGCGCTGAAGGAGCCATTTGTGGAGAAGATGCGTGATTTCTTTGGCGAGCAATTGACCGACGGCAGCTTTCAGGAAAAGATACAGTCTGCCTTAGTTTCTGCCATGGATGATGAGGCGATACGCGGCAAGTTGGAGTTCATGATCGATGATCGACTTGATCAAATGACGCCAAAAATGGTTAAAGAAATAATTCAGCAGATGATTCGCAAGCACCTAGGTTGGTTGGTTGTCTGGGGTTGCGTGTTTGGTGGCTTGATAGGACTAGTCGTGTCGGTGTCTCGTGGTATTTAGCCCATTGAGCATTTTTAGACTTCTGTCTCATACTCGAACGGCCATTCAAGCTATTATTAATCTACTAGATAAGCTGCTACAGCGCCTCGTCAAATAGCGATTAATCTATTTTTTATGCCCTTAATTCGTGCGTTTATTTTCGTGCTGCATAATCTGCATTGAATTGCGGGTAAAAGCGGGAAATTATCACGCGCATTTTGTGTAAAGGCAGAATTGCTGTACTACAATGCGCGCTTCAAAAGTCTGCTAATGATTACGCTCAAGTTACAGGTCTATTTTTCACGCAGACGACTTTTAATCCATTAATTTTAAAGCACAGATTGAGTAAAAGAATATGGCACGACCAGTCGAATTTGATGAAAATAAGGTTTTAACCAGCGCGATGGAACAATTCTGGCGCGAAGGGTACGAGGCCAGCTCCGTTCAAAAATTGCTAGATTGCACGGGTATCAACCGAGGAACTCTCTATAATTCTTTCGGTGACAAGGACACTTTCTTCAAATCTTGTGTCGATCAGTACAACAAGGTGTTGGATAAACAGATTGCCGCCTCTCTGAAGAATTCTAAACTTGGCCCTTGGGAAGCTATCGAAGCCTATTTCGATGAGACTGTTCTTAATGTGACAAACAAGCACCGCAGCATGGGCTGTCTGCTTGTAAACTCAGTTTGCGAGAGCATCAATTACGACAAGGAAATGCGTAAAGTTGTCCGAGGCTCTCTCGCAACTATCCGCAAGGCCCTAGTAGCTCGTCTAAAGGAAGCCCATAAGAATCGTAAGGTAAAGAAGGGCATCAGCGCAGAATTTGCCGCCGATATTCTGATGAACAGCCTTCACGGCATCCGAGTTAATAGCCGAGACGGCAAGACGCCAAAGCAGTTGCAAGAGCTTATTAAATTCAGTGTTTCTTCGCTGAAGAAGTAATAGCAAACATAGTTAAGTGTATAGATTGATAAAATCATTTAAAATCAATTGCTTACATTAGGGTATCCGCATCGTTAGAATCGATGCATTAAAAAAGGGAGGCTATAGCCGCCCTTTTTTAATGCCTAGAATAAAGACAATTGAGAAGCTCTAAAATCCGGCTTTTAATTCAGTCGAAAGGGTTGCTATACTCCAAGCCTCGATTCCCTCATTTGCGGAATCAGCCCAGATTTTATGCACCTCTGTGAGGCGCTGAAGCTGAGGCAATTGGACACAAACAGTTTGAGTATAAGCAGTTAGGACAAGACAATGAGAAAAATAGCCGGCAGACCGAAGAGCGACGATACTAAGATTGACCTTACACCCATGTTGGATGTGGTCTTTATTTTATTAATCTTCTTCGTAGTAACAGCGACATTCCTCTCCGAGACTTCGGTGAGTGCCGCGAGTAGCGACAACAATAACAGCGATCAGCCTCCACCGGACGATGAGAAGAAGAACATTCTTTTCGAAATAGGTGCTAATAACGAAATTATCCTTAACGGTAATCCGCGGCCGATCCTACCAAACTTCATTCGCTCCAATATCGACCAGCTCAAGGCTGAGAATCCAGCTGCCTCGGTAATTATTCAACCGAATAATGCATCTAGTGTAGCTGCATTGGTAATGATTATGGATGCGGCACGGCAAGCAGGCATGGCTAACATCTCTATTGTCGAGCCTTGAGCGACTAGATGACAAACTGTTGCAGTTATTAACTGCGATTGGTCAGCTGAGAATTAAAAAAAACGCACTATCGCTTACGATGGTGCGTTTTTCGTTTAGGGTGCTGTCTCTTAACAGTAAATCGAGTTACCTCACATCATGAAAAATCGTTGGATAGATTCTGAAGCTGCGGTTCGTGCAAGCGAAGACAAAGACCTTGGCCTGCGTGTATACACATCGCAGTTGTTGGGTGCGGAGGCTGACCTTGTTCTTCATGGAGGCGGTAATACCTCCGTGAAGGGAGAGTTGCAGAACATATTCGGTGAAACGGAGTCAGTTCTGTTCGTGAAAGGCTCCGGATGGGATTTGCGCACGATAGAAAGCGCGGGTTTCCCCGCGGTGAAAATGGATCATCTCTTACGTTTGGGTGAGCTCGATAGCCTCAGCGATAGCGAGATGATGCGTCAACTTCGTCTCGCTCTCCTAGACCCTACGGCGCCGACGCCCTCGGTCGAAGCTATTTTGCATGCACTCATCCCTCACAAGTACGTAGATCACAGTCATGCAGATGCCGTCGTTGCGATAAGCAATAGTCCGGATGGTGAGGCAAGGCTGCAGGAAATCTATGGCGATGAGGTGCTGATACTGCCCTATACGATGCCGGGATTTATTCTGGCTAAGCAGGTGGCTGAAGCGGTCGCCGATGTTCAGTGGTCATCGCTGCGCGGCATAGTCTTGCTGCACCATGGCATATTTACTTTCGATGAAGATGCTCAAGCTAGCTACAGCACAATGATCGAGCTGGTTAGCAAGGCGGAACAGTACCTAGAAGAAAAAATGGCTGCCGCGGGATTGGCCGCCGCTACCTATGCGCCCTGCGTGGATGATTGTCTGCAGCTCAGCCGTCTGCGCCGATCCGCAGCTGATGTTATGGGCAGACCCGTTCTGCTAAGACTAGAGACTTCAAACCAGGCCGCTGGATTCGCGAGCATGGAGAACTGTCACGATTTGGCGACACGTGGCCCGTTGACACCCGATCATACGATTCACACGAAAGCTTTCGCGGCCAAGTTTACAGATGACCTTGTAGCGGGTCTCAAGCAGTTCCAATCCGAGTACCGTGACTATTTCGAGAAGCATAGCGATGAATCGCATCAGTGCCTAGACAGCATGCCTCGCTATGGTGTTTGGCGTGACAAGGGCATGGTCTATCTAGCCCCTAACCAGAAGCGCTTAGGAATAGTACAGGACATCTCAGGGCATACGATCAAGTCGATCCAACAAGCTGAGCATTTAGGAGGTTGGCAGACATTGCCAAGTCAGGATCTATTTGACGTTGAATATTGGGAGCTGGAGCAGGCGAAGCTGAAAACCTCGGCTAAGGCACCTGAGTTTGAGGGCAAGGTCGTTCTCGTGAGTGGAGCCGCATCTGGTATCGGTAGAGCCTGTGTGCAAAGTTTCGTGGAGCAGGGCGCGGTAGTGTTAGCACTCGATATCGCCAAGGGTTTTGAGGCTCAA
The DNA here is from genome assembly GCA_016762995.1 of Gammaproteobacteria bacterium. Lineage (GTDB taxonomy): Bacteria > Pseudomonadota > Gammaproteobacteria > Pseudomonadales > Pseudohongiellaceae > UBA9145. Next base: position 6,141 of record JAESUT010000224.1, read on the forward strand.
TTCGAAAGCGCTGCGGTGTTGCCAGTTCACTGCGATGTCACCGATTCTGTAGCAATTGATTCCGCGCTACGCCAGATGGTCATCGAATTTGGCGGTATCGATATCGTAGTTAGCAATGCAGGGTGTTTTCCCGCGAGTCAATCGCTGGAAGATATGGAAGACAGCAACTGGGAAGCTTCACAGCAATTGAATCTGACTTCGCACATGAAATTGTTGCGCAGCGCGGTGCCTTTTCTAAAAAATGGTATTAATCCTGCGGTGGTTATCGTTGCATCTAAGAATGTGCCTGCACCAGGGCCTGGTGCGGGAGCTTACTCGGTCGCGAAAGCTGGTCTTACGCAGATGGCTCGTGTCGCTGCACTTGAATTGGGATCGGCAGGCATACGCGTCAACGTGCTGCATCCGAATGCCGTGTATGATACGGCGATATGGACTGACGAAGTATTGGCCAGCCGAGCTGCGCACTATGGCGTCAGCGTTGAGGCATATAAGACCTCGAATGTGCTACGCACCGAAGTAGCATCCGTGGATGTTGCGAGAGCCGTAGCCATCTTTGCAGGAGAATCACTCGCCAAGACCACCGGAGCGCAGTTACCAATCGACGGTGGCAATGAGCGCGTCATCTAATTTTACTATCTTTTGGCGCACGACATACTGAAAAAATCAGGGATGATTTTTCAGTATCGACTAAAGGAGCCGAAGCGACTTTGAACGTAAATGGTCAGCATTTCCAAAGCATCTGGTTCGATGAATCTGACGATAGCGTCAACATCATCGATCAGACTCGCCTGCCTCATCGATTCGAGATCGTTACACTCAATACCCTTTCCGATGCTTGTCACGCAATCGAGGCCATGCAGGTACGTGGTGCGCCCTTGATCGGAGTGACAGCTGTCTATGGCGTGTATCTGGCGCTGCTTGAAGACCCTAATCAGTTAGCAGTTGCTCTGGACAGATTAGCGGCGACGCGGCCTACCGCTGTAAACCTGCGTTGGGCGCTAGACAGAATGAATGCAGCACTGCGTAACACTCTAGCCGAGAAGCGAGTCGAAGTTGCCCTGCAGCAAGCCAGGGCGATGGAGGCGGAGGACAGTGCTATCTGTGCCGATATTGGCACGCAGGGCGTGAAGTTATTGCAAGAAATCTGGGATGCTAAGCTTGATAAGAACAAGCCGTTAAATGTTCTAACCCACTGTAATGCGGGTGCCCTAGCGGCGGTTGATTGGGGGACGGCACTTTCTGTCATTTATAAAACTGCCGAGGCAGGAGTGCCACTTCATGTATGGGTAGATGAGACTCGACCTCGTAATCAGGGAGCGTCACTTACCTGTTGGGAGCTCGGCCAGCAAGGACTAGCGCATACGCTGATCGTGGACAATGCGGGCGGTCATCTCATGCAGCAGGGCTTCGTGGATTGCTGTGTCGTAGGTAGCGATAGAACCACAATTACCGGCGATGTCTGCAATAAAATCGGTACCTACCTGAAGGCGTTGGCAGCATTTGATAATGACGTACCATTCTTCGTTGCTCTACCCGTGTCGAGCATAGATTTTACGCTGATCGACGGCATTAAAGAAATTCCGATAGAAGAGCGCGATGCTGAAGAGGTGAGTCACCTTAGCGGTATCGATGAGAAGGGTCAGTTCAGTAAGATTAGACTTTGCCCTGAAGGGGTAGCGGTGAGCAACTTCGGATTCGATGTAACGCCGGCGCGTCTAATCACAAAAATTATCACCGAGAAGGGCGTGTTTGATGC
>JAESUT010000181.1 GCA_016762995.1 Gammaproteobacteria bacterium
GAGCCTGAACCAGAGCCTGAACCAGAACCAGAACCAGAGCCTGAGCCTGAGCCTGAGCCTCCGGTAATAGTCATTCCACAAACAATATTTGGCTTAAACCAAGCGGCTAGGAATTCGCTAAATAAGCGAGGTTTCGCCATTGGCGGTCAACTCAACGACCCTGACTTCAATGACGACGAAGGATTCGTTTTCGGCAGATCAACACACTCCTTGGATGCCGGGTCTAATTCCATATTTACTTCGAGCATCAAACCGCTCATTAGCGGGCAGACCTTCCCTAGCCTTTCTGTGGTTAGAGGCCAGAACAATGTAATGCTTACGAAGTATAACGGTGGTGATGGATTGCCATTTAACTGGGGCGTTTGGGATGTCGATAGCAGTGACCCCGCATTCTATTACCCGAACTCGAATCAAGCTAATGCCAGCATAGTAGAGCAAGAAATCAGCGATAATCTAGTCGTTGCCAGCTTTACGCCTACCCCAAAAGAAGGCCTGTCCGGCTCACGATTCTTTACGGTAGGTGAAATTAGTAACAATCACCTCACTGACGATTCAGCAAATAGTGAAGCTGTAGGGTTTTTCGATTTCGATCTAGAAAACGGCTTAATTAATAATTTTAGCCTGGACATTTGTTTTGCCAGCGACGGCTGCGCCACAACACCCGATGAAATTTGGGAAATGAATCCCGTCAGCGGCATCGCTGTAAGCAATGACGGTCTGTTCTTCGATGTCCCCGTCACCGGAACTTTGAATGCAGGACCTAGTTTCACAGGGGAGATAAATGGCGGCTTTATCTCCGGCACAGTTAATAGCAGCACTCTAGGGTTCGTGGAAGGCTTGATAGCAGGGTTTCGCTTTGTTGAAGTGGGCGGAGGATCTGGACACGTAGACGGCGCTGTTCTGTTTACGGCAAGCGATCTACTCGGCAGTGCTGAAGCAATCGCTGCGAATGACATCCCTCAGCTGGGTTTTGGAATCTTTTCCGCTCTATCTGCAGACTTCGGTGGCGACATGGGGATCTACGGTACCGCTGGAGACACAAATAGCACCCACCCTTTCATCATTGAAAATACCGTTGCCGGCTTTCCAAATAGCGCCGTTGATCCTGTCACTACAAGTTATGATTTACTGCGCGGTCAAAATTCAGAGATAGGCAATAATTTTTGGGAGGATGTAACACCTATTGACGGAGATTCTATCCACGGGCTCAACTGGGGTGCCTGGCTGACTGCCGGTGAAGGTGGCGGCGGAAACGAAAGCCCCCTACTCTTAAAAGGCGCCGGTAATGGTGCCCCAGGCTCGGCGCTCTATTTGCAGGAAGACTCTGCGGCATTAGTCTGGTTTAGTGTGGGTGGTGCTACAACTGACAGCGACCTCAACGATTATACCGGTCGCAAACGCTTCGAGGCTGACCACACAAATAGCCGCTTTGAGATGCAGTCCAGCAATGACAGCTGGACTAAGTTTGAATTCGCTGCCAATTTTGAAATCGACCTAAGTAACGGTACTTTAAACGGTGATATCGAAATTGACGTCTGCGACGCGAATTGCAGCACCGGATTGCAACAAACATGGACAGCATCACTGTTCGCGGGAGAAAACGGCAGTCTTCCAGGGTTTAGCAACAGAGGCTTCTCGCTCACGCTCAACGGCACGCTCTTACCAGATGGCGGCTCCGTAGCTCCTACTAATGCCTTGTTTCAAGGTTATTTTGCTGGTGACGACGGGAACTCAATCAGCGCTGGCATCAACTTTGGTGGACAAGGGTCAGGTACACCGAACGATTTTGTCTCCGGTCTAATTCTGTTCGGTGCGCTCGAAAAGCTAAGTGAGACTGATCTTGAACAAATCACTGACGCAGTTGGAGCAGAAGATGCATTCGGCTTTTCTATTAGCAACAGCCCATTCTTCTCTGCTGAATTTTCTAGCCCCTTGGTCTGGGGATGGACGAACGCCAATGCAAGTAGCACTAACCCGCTACTACTGACTAACAATAACTCTGCAGCATCCGCTTTGTCTGCGGGGCCCAGTGCCTTTGAATCTGGTGTAAATGGTGGGTTTGATTTCGCAGCCGCTATTCAATATTTCGACGAAGCTAGTGATTACCTCAATACAGATATCGGCTTTGAGTCCGGCTTCGATTCTTTCAAAGTGCTCTGGGGATTCTGGTTAACTAACAGCACTGAGATCGACGTCTATGACGAAGCCAGCATACTAAATGACCTGCCTAATTTTGATATTAGTGGCATGAATCTTTTGGTAACAGGTGTTCCCGCTTCTGACGCTGGCGCACTAACAGGCACTTACAACTTCACTCAAGTAATCGACTATATCGGAGGTCGCTGGGTAGAAAGTGAAGGTGCTTTCGCGGAGATACAGTCTATAGACGGAGCCTTCAATATCAATTTGGGCACAGGCGCCTTCGATATCACCAAGTTTGACGTCTGCTTTCTAAGCAGCACAGGCTCTTGCGTCGGAGAGAAATGGAGTGTTACCACCGGAGCAGGATTGTTGCTCGCCTCTACTGCCGGAAAAGGCATATTACCTAAGACTGCCGTCACAGGAACTACCACATCCAGCGGACCCGGTGCCGAGGCTGGTACATTCGGCGGTTTCATAAACGGTTTCTCACCTTCCAACGACAATACCAGTGAAGGCGGTTCTAACAACATGGGTTTCGTCATAGGCTTTAATTTCAACGCCTCATTTAGCACCGACCCCGCCGAAGAAGTCATTGGCGCTAGCTTGTTCCAGGGAACTAATGTGATTCCCCCCTCTTCGCTAGGGGTTATGGCAGCTCAATTTACTGAATCGGGAATGTTGTTCACCGGATCATCCCAATATCTAGAGTCAGGAATCTATGGTGGCCCCGCGATACCAAGTGCAACAGGTACACCGATAATTTCTGCAAAGTCGGTCATCGACAGCACGACATTTTCAAGCCCATTTGATACCGGCAGCGACTCTTTGCTTCGGCTCGAAGATGGCTTGGCCGTCGCCTTTTCGGCTGTAACAGCCGCCGTTACTTGGGGCAAGTGGGAAGGAACCGCCGCTACGTTCAAGAAAGAAAGCGAAGCATTGGAGTCTTTCTTCGATCAGAATGCCTACTGGTTCGTCGCAGAACCGTCCACAGCCATATTGCCCTCCAACGGTGTCTACCGCTATCAGAAAAATGCCACACCTGGCGATAACGTCATCGTCCAAGGCGAATACAATACTAGTCTTGCTGGCGCGGCAGCTACGGAGTACGGGATTAACAACATCGATAATTTCCAATTTGATATAAATTTTGCTTCGGGCGCAGTTAGCAACGGAATACTCAAAGCCAGCACATCGAATGATATAGTTTGGGATGTTTTATTCGACGGTTCCCCAGGCTCTGTTACCGGCCCCTACATCAATATGATTGTAAACTCCGGCACGTTACACGATAACAGCACAGCGGCACTGGCAGGCAATGGTGGTAGTCCAGTGTTACTCGGTAGTGACGTTTTCGGTGATCTGAAAGGGTATTTTGTCGGCGATCCCGATCCCGATATCGCCCTCGGTTTTACCTTTAAATCTTCCATCGCAAGCACGAAGCATGTCTTGGTTGGCACGTTGGTAGTCGAGGGGAATGGATTTAACATAGCGGCAAACTCACTCCCAGACTCCAGCGTAGAAGCACACAACATCGACTGGGGCACTTGGGATAACCCTATCGAAGAGAACTGGGTCATAACATCAGCAGGTACAGATGGCCTGACTGAACTGCAGACGAGCAATCATTTAGCAACCGTCAATGCAACTCCAGTGGCGCAGCTAATCGGCTCAGGCAGTTATGGCAGCAGCGCTGCCTCATCGTTCATCGGCAGTGGTAGCGCCGGCGATGTGACGCAGGTGGTAGCTGGGCTCAATGTTGATTTCAACACTGGCGTTATCAGCAACGGCAGCCTTCAAGTTGAAGTTGGCGGTTCTCAAACTTGGGAAATCGACTTTTCCGGCTCCATCAACAACGGCATGGTAGATATCAACTCGATCGGCGGCACGCTCTCCAACCCTGGCGGGCTCATCAGTAACTCTATCGATGCTAATCTTGGCGGTGTATTTACAGGTACAGATGCAGCAGCGTTTGTAGGTGGCTTTGACCTGATTGACCAAATAGACCAGTTCAATAAAGTAGACGGGCTGTATACCATAGAGCGCTAAGGCTAAAACAGTAGTACAAAAAAGGGAGGCTTAGCCTCCCTTTTTACTGCAAATTATTTGTGCTTTTCAGTGCCGCTTCGTTACTCACTTTCTTTGGATTTAAAATCCAGCGATGCTGAATTTACACAGTAACGCAGCCCAGTTTCAGCAGGGCCATCGGGAAACACATGCCCTAGATGTGAGTCGCACTTGCTGCACACTACTTCGGTTCTAATCATGCCATGAGAACCGTCTGTATTTTCGGTGACAACGTCTGAATCAGCAGGTGCAGTGAAGCTTGGCCAACCCGAACCTGAATCGTATTTAGCTTTAGAGGAAAAAAGAGGCTCGCCACAGGCTACGCAGTTGTAAATCCCCTCGTCCTTAAGGTCACAGTACTTGCCAGTAAAAGCAGCCTCAGTACCACCTTGCCGAGTAATGTGGTACGTCTCACTACCGAGTTCCTGCTTCCACTGTTCCTGTGTCTTTTCAACTTTGCCTGACTCGCTCACCATTCTACTCCTTATGCAATTCTGGCCTAAATAATACACCAGAAATTCGCCGAGGGCCTCCTAAGTCGTAGCACCTCTGTCACGGCAAAAGGCAATAAGATAGCCGCCTGTAATATTCAGAATGTAGTTATTCAAAAGTGATAACTGCCGATAAATAAATAGGATTAATAAAATTCGAGAGCAGGTGAGAGTTAAAAAATGACTAAGGTTTATCAGTCCGACAAGCTTGGCAACGTCTGTTACGACATCCGTGGCCCCGTATTAGAGGAAGCCAAGAAATTAGAAGAGGAAGGCCATCAGATATTAAAACTCAATATCGGTAACCCTGCCGCCTTCGGCTTCAATGCACCCGACGAGATCCTGCATGATGTAATCCATAATCTATCTGCCGCTCAGGGCTATTGCGATTCAAAGGGGCTGTTCTCTGCCCGCAAAGCTATCATGCAGGAATGCCAGCGCCTGAATGTACCCAATATAGAAATCGACGATATCTACTTGGGAAACGGTGTTAGCGAGTTAATTACCATGGCAATGCAGGCACTTTTAAATAACGGCAACGAGGTGCTTGTTCCTGCACCCGATTATCCTTTGTGGACAGCAGCCATAAGCCTAAGTGGTGGCACAGCGATTCATTATGTGTGCGACGAGCAAGCTGACTGGCTTCCAGATATTGCAGATATGGAAGCCAAAATTAACAGCAATACGCGTGCGTTGGTCATTATTAATCCTAACAACCCAACTGGCGCCGTATATAGCAAAGAGATCTTGCTACAGCTGATCGAGTTATGTCGCAAGCACGAGCTCATTCTTTTTGCAGACGAGATATACAGCAAGATCATCTACGACGACGCCGTACATATTCCAGTCGCCTCACTGTGTGATGATGTCTTTATCGTCACCTTCAATGGCCTCTCCAAATCCTACCGCCTCGCTGGCTTTCGATCGGGCTGGATGATTCTTAGTGGCCCCAAGGAAGATGCCAGCAGCTATATAGAAGGCCTAGAAATTCTCAGTAATATGCGGCTATGCGCGAATGTTCCAGCACAGTTCGCCGTGCAAACGGCCTTGGGTGGTTATCAGAGTATCAATGATCTTGTCTTGCCGGGTGGTCGCTTAAAACAGCAGCGCGACATTGCCTGGGAGTTGCTCACGCAGATTCCAGGTGTCAGTTGTGTAAAGCCGCGCGGCGCGATCTATATGTTCCCCAGGCTTGATCCAGCAATTTATACGATTGACGATGACGTCGCGCTGGTAATGGACATACTTGAGCAGGAGCAAATTCTTCTGGTACAAGGCAGCGCCTTCAATATAGAAGACACTCAGCACCTACGCTTGGTGTTCCTCCCCCGAGTGGATGAATTGGAGCCCGCCGTAGCAGGAATCGCAAGGGTGCTCGAAAAGTATCGCCGATAATTATTCCAAACGGAAACCAAGCACGGTAAGTTGATCCTGCTGATTCGACGAATAATTGTCCCGTCTAAGCGGCCAGCTTACAAACTCTCGTCTGTGCAGAAGCTCTTGGCGAAACGAATCAAATGCTTTCACTCCTACCCCGTCACTTAACGCCTTCTTGAACTGTTCACTAAGCTCAAGTAAGGGAAACGCTGCAAGCAAAGTGCCCCACTGTCTCAACGTTTCCGGCGTATTCTCTACAGCGGCGATACCGGCATTCCCCCCTAGCCTCTCTTCTTCGACGACAGCAGCAAGCCTGAAATACTCCTCGAATTCCCGCGCAAGGATTTTCGTCGCATTCGATTTTGCCTGCGCACTGTAACCGGCGATGTGAGGTGTCGCGATATCAACAGACTGAGCCAGCGACGAATCGATAACTGGCTCATCCGCCCAAACGTCGAATACAGTCACTATATCTTCGCGCGTCGAAAGTAATCGCTTTAACGCTACTTCATCCACTATGCGTCCGCGACAAGCATTGATCAGAATTGCATTTTTTCTCAGAAGAGCAAGTTCTTCGGTGCCTAGCAAATTTTGTGTCGGGTGCAGCCCGCCGCTCGTAAGAGGCACATGCAAAGAAATGACATCGCACTCGAGCACCGCCTCCAATTGACAGTACTTAACTTTACCCTCGCCTTTAGCCGCCAGAAAAGGGTCACAGCAACGCACTTCAACTCCTAATTCTTTGAGCTTAGCAGCGAACAAACCGCCAACCGCACCAGCACCAACAATGCCTACCTTACTGCCAACAAGAGAAAAATTTCTATGCAATGCTGCGAAGGCCAAGGCCGTGAAGCAGTAGTCAACCACCGCGTTTGCATTGCTACCCTTAGCATCTACGAAGTGTATGCCAGCAGCTCGCAAGTAATCCGTATCGACATGATCGATGCCGCTGGTAGCGGTACCGACAAAACGAATCTTTGTGCCTTCTATCAGAGACTTATCAATTGATGTAATGGAGCGAACAAGAAGCGCATCGGCATCGACAAGATCTGCCTGCCTCACGCTGCGGCCATCAAAGAAATGAAGTTCGCCATGGCGGCTAAAGTTGGCCTGAACAGCTAGAATGTTCTTGTCTGCAAAAATCTTCATATTGATGCCATAGGAACAATGCTATTGGTTTGAAAAACGATCCGCAACGGACAGAAGGTGGTCACTATCATTCTGCGTAAATTTATACCTCGAAAGAAATTTCTCGAATGCAGAAATATCGATATCCGCCACTTCCAAGGAACTGGGCACTGCATTCGCAAAGCCCTCGTGACGGTCGCTGGCATCGCAGATAATAGTCGCTAGCTCGCGACTCAACCTTGCCTCTGCCTGATGCGCTTTTAACTTCGATGCCAAACCAGCCGCTCCACGCAGGGACAATCCAGCTACCGCATCAAGGTTTTCATAAATACCGTCCATGCTTACAAAGTTCCGTAGCAGTTCTTTCGCTTTAACCGGCCCCACCCCAGGAACCCCTGTGATGCAATCAACCGAGTCGCCTACCAGGCCTAGATAATCAGCAAATTGCTCCGGACTCACGCCGAACTCTTCTTTGATGTCAGCTCTGTAGCGTTTCCGATTGCCGCTGTAGTCCCACATATAGTCTTTGTCAGTTCTCAGC
>JAESUT010000134.1 GCA_016762995.1 Gammaproteobacteria bacterium
CTGTTCGCTGATGCCCAAACGCTGTTAAAGAAAATAATCGACGAGAAGCTACTAACAGCAAAAGCTGTCATTGGATTCTGGCCAGCTAACAAGACTGGGGACAACGATGTGCAGCTTTACGCGGCAGATGGGTCCGGCACTGCGCTCCGTAAATTGCACTTTTTACGACAGCAGATACCTAAAGACGCCGAACTCGCCAATCTTTGCTTGGCTGATTTCATAGCGCCAGCATCAGAAGATAGTGAATCAGATTATATAGGGGGGTTCGCTGTTACCACGGGAATAGGTGCAGATGAGCTTGCTGCGACGTATGTGGCGCAAAACGACGACTATACGGCGATCATGGTGAAGGCGATCGCAGACCGCCTCGCTGAGGCGTTTGCCGAACACATGCATGAACGCGTACGCAGAGAATTCTGGGCATACGAGCCTACTGAACAATTATCGGCAACGGAGCTAATCAGCGAAAAATATCGCGGAATTCGTCCTGCACCCGGTTACCCCGCTTGCCCCGATCACTCGGAGAAAGAGACTCTCTTTGCACTTCTCAATGCAGCCGAAGAAACACAGATCGAACTGACTGAGAGTTTTGCCATGAGTCCCGCGGCTAGCGTCAGTGGCTTCTACTTTGGGCATCCAGAGTCTAAGTATTTCTCTGTAGGCAAGATTACCCAGGAACAAGTAGATGATCTGGCCATTAGAAATGGCAAACCGACGGCAGAAATGACAAAATTGCTCACTCCGAACTTGGAATGAGATCTACGTAGCATTAACGGTTAGACGTAAGTCCTGCTGATAAACAGCAAGTAATTCATAGAGAGCCTTAAGCATCATGTACAGATACGACGGATACGACCATCAAATGTTAGCCGACCGGGTCGCCCAGTTTAGGGACCAGACCAATCGCTACTTAGATGGCAAACTAAGTGAGTCAGAGTTCCTTCCCCTGCGACTCCAAAACGGACTCTATATTCAACGCCTAGCACCCATGCTGCGCATCGCTGTGCCTTATGGCATGTTGTCATCCCTGCAACTACGCAAGCTTGCCTACATAGCCAATCATTACGATAAAGGCTATGCACATTTCACCACTCGCCAGAATATCCAATTTAATTGGCCAGCTTTAGTGGATGTCCCTGACCTGCTCGCCGATCTCGCAGATGTAGAGATGCACGCCATACAAACCAGCGGCAATTGCATTCGCAACACCACAACAGATCAATTTGCAGGCGCCGCTGTAGATGAATTGGAAGACAGCAGAGCCTATTGCGAGATCATCCGTCAGTGGTCGAGCTTTCACCCCGAGTTCGCTTACCTGCCCCGAAAATTTAAGATTGCTGTCTGCGGCACTGTCGACGACCAGGCGGCTACCCAAGTCCACGACATCGGTATCTACATTGTTAAGGGGGCTAATGAGGAAATTGGCTTTCGCATCCTCGTGGGCGGTGGCCTCGGCCGCACGCCAGTTATAGGCAAGGAGATATTCGATTTTGTCGAGAAGAAGCACCTGCTAACAGTGCTCGAAGCAATTCTTCGCGTTTATAACCGCGAGGGGCGTCGCGACAACAAGTACAAGGCTAGAATTAAAATACTAGTGAAGGCAACAGGGGTCGAAGAATTCAAGAAAAAAGTACTAGAGGAATGGGCGCTCGTTAAAGATTCCTCACTTACACTCACCGATGAAGAAATTGAACGCTGCCAGAAATTTTTCGATGCTCCAGACTATCAAGAACTTGGCAACAGTCCCGCGAAGCTTATTGATAAATTACAGAGTAATTTACTGTTCGCGGCCTGGCATTCTCAAAATGTAAAGCCACATAAAGTCACCGGCTACTCTATTGTGACAGTTTGCTTTAAAGAGACCGGTGTCGCACCAGGCGATGTAACAGACCGTCAACTAGAGCACCTTGCTGACTTAGCAGACCAATATAGCTTTGGCGAAATACGCATAAGCCACAAACAGAATATCGTCATGGCAGATGTCCGTCAGGACCAACTCTTTGAACTGTACAAGGCATTAGAAACCGGCGCTATGGCGAGCCATAATCTCGGCCTACTAACCGACGTTATTTGCTGCCCTGGTGGAGATTTCTGCGCCTTAGCCAACGCAAAATCCATCCCCATTGCAGAATCAATTCAACGAAAATTTAATGACCATGAGGAACTCACGAATATCGGCGAGATTAACCTCAATATATCTGGATGCATGAATGCCTGTGGACATCACCACGTAGGCAACATCGGCATTCTCGGTGTCGACAAGAAAGGCGAAGAATACTACCAAGTCTCACTAGGAGGCTCATCGAAGAACAATGCTAGCCTCGGCAAGATTATAGGCCCCTCTTTTGCGCAGGAAGAAATCCCTGGAGTAGTCGAGACTATCGTTGGCGTGTATAAGGACAAACGCAGTGGCGATGAAAAATTTATCGACACCTTCAATCGAATCGGATTAGATCCATTTAAGGAGAAAGTCTATGCCAAAGCTGATTAGTAAAGACGCTGTACTCGACAATCCTTGGACGGTAATGAAAGCATCAACTGGGCCGGAGATATTACAAGCTGTTCCAGGCAAGAATTTTATCGTGCCTTTGCAATTTTGGACGCTTTATTCCGAAGAGCTGAATGACTACGACGGCTCCATTGCGGTCTGGATAGATTCTGATGAAAGCCCTGAAAAGATAGCCGATGCACTTCATTCCCTGCCGCTGATAGCACTCAATTTTCCAGTGTTTTCAGATGGGCGTTCCTATACGAACGCACGGGAGCTAAGACAAAGGTATGCCTACAAGGGAGAGATCCGAGCTATAGGCGACGTCCTGCGCGACCAGCTTTATTATATGGCTCAATGCGGCTTTGACAGTTTCGAAATTCGCCACGATCAAGAAGCAGAACTCTGCCTAGAGGCGTTTAAAGATTTTAAGACTGGCTATCAGTCTACTATCGCAGAACCCACACCCTTGTTCAGGCGACGCTAACTCGCTATAGTCGAGTACCAATAGCAAGGCAGCTGCGCTATGGAATCTGATTCCCTACTCTTCTCTTTTTTCCTCATCTTTACCGGTGCGGCGGTACTCTCAACAATTGCCCTGTTTTTTCGCCAGCCACTGCTTGTGGCTTATATCTGCGCCGGCGCCCTGCTAGGACCTTACGGCCTTGGCTACATTTCCGATGCTAGCCTACTAACCGACATCGCTGAATTCGGCATTATCTTCTTGCTGTTTTTACTCGGCCTAGATATGCAGCCAAAGAAGCTCTTATCGACCTTACGCAAGACCTTCCTAGTCACGCTTGCTAGCTCCGTTATTTTCGTTCTGCTTGGCTATTCCACAGGCATGCTATTTGGTTTTAGTCAGCTTGAGAGTCTCGTAATCGGGTTTAGCCTGATCTTTTCGAGCACCATTATTGGCATCAAACTACTGCCCACGACCGTTCTGCATCAGAAGCACATGGGAGAATTAATGGTCGGCATCTTGCTGCTCCAAGACTTCATTGCCATTTTCCTAATCACCTTTCTAGACGCAGGGAATCTTCAGCAATCTGCGGCACTAAAAGTCTTAATCGCCTTTCCATTATTATTGGTGTTTGCCTATTTCACTACCCAATATGTCCTGATACGACTGATTGCTCGATTCGATCATTTTAAAGAATATATTTTTCTACTCGCCATTGGCTGGTGTCTTGGCTTGTCGGAACTTGGAGTCGCACTGGGGCTTTCCGCCGAGATAGGCGCGTTTGTAGCCGGCGTGGCTTTGGCGACGAGCCCAATCTCGCTCTACATTGCCGACAGACTGAAGCCTCTTCGTGATTTTTTCTTGATACTGTTCTTCTTCACATTAGGCGCGCAGTTTAATCTCTTACTATTACCCGACATTTTTGTCGCCTGCCTGGTGTTGGCAATAGCGGTACTGACGATAAAGCCTATTGTATTTCGATACTTGCTGAAGAGGTTCAGCGAGAGAGACAGACTTGCTTGGGATGCAGGCCTGAGATTAGGGCAGATTAGTGAGTTTTCCTTACTGATCGCTTTTGTAGCAACGCAGTCTGGAGTGATAGGCGAGATCGCCTCCCTTACTATACAAGGTGCAGCGATCCTGACATTCCTAGTTTCTTCCTATATCGTGGTGCTGTTCTGCCCAACACCTATTGCGATCAATCCTAAATTACGCAGAGACTAGACACTCAATCAATTTGCAGTCATTAACTATTCAGATTGAGCACGAAGCGTCCGTTCGCACCGCCACTTAACAGCTGTGCTAGGCTTGCATCAAGTTCGCCGAAACCAATATCGCTGCAAATATCTTCAAGCTGATCTAGCTTCCATTCTGAACCAAGCTTATCCCACAGCGCTCTTTTGGTTTCGATAGGTAAAAGTACGGAGTCGACCCCTAACAGGTTTACGCCTCGCAAGATAAAGGGAAGAACCGTGGCAGAAAAATTAGCAGACTGCACCAAGCCACAGGCAGCTACACTGCCACCGTAGCGCAGTGATTTGATCACGTTACTTAGTGTGTCTCCGCCTACTACATCGACAGCTGCGGCCCAGTCTTCTTTTAGCATCGGTCGCTTGTTTTCCTCACCCAGCGCATTTCTATCAACAATCTCCGCTGCACCTAATTTACTAAGCGTGTCATGAGCTGCTTGCTTGCCCGTACTCGCTGCCACATCGAAGCCAAGCTTACTTAACAAGGCAACGGCAATCATGCCAACACCACCGCTTGCGCCAGTAACTACTACCTTGCCCTGACTTGGCTCGACACCATTATTTAGAAGCTTCTCAACGCACAGCGCCGCAGTAAAGCCTGCAGTGCCTAGAATCATGCTTTCTTTCTGGCTCAACCCTGACGGTAGCTTAACGACCCATTCAGCAGGCACACGGATAATTTGTCCAAATCCGCCACTGGTATTCATGCCAAGGTCGTAACCGGTAACGAGAACCTCGTCGCCAGCATTTAGGCCTGCATCAGTGCTGCTAATGATTGTTCCAGCCGCATCGATACCCGGCGTGTGGGGATATTGCCGTGTAACAGCTTTATTGCCACTAAAAGACATAGCGTCTTTAAAGTTTAGTGAGGAATAATTAACCTGAATAAGAGTATCGCCTTCTGGCAATTCATCAACGTTGCGCTCCACCACGATCGCGCTGTATTTCCCTTCACTGTCCTCAGAAACCTGTAATGCTTTGAATTGTTGCAATTATCTATCCGCCCTAGTTGGTAGTTCATTAGACAAAGCTCTACGCCGCGCCTATTTATCTTAACCTGATGTTACTGAAACGTAGTAGTAGTCGATTTGCCGATCCAACTCGAAAACAGTTTCTCCACTGTACCGTGCAAGGCCCCGCCAATCTTATCCTGTAAGGATTTGGGAAGCTCATACTCTACTTCGTAGACATCGGCTTCCTCGCAGGCACTTACGATGCAGTCGTCACTGGTCTTGATCTCATCAACCATATAACGCTCCTTAGCCTGAGTTCCAACCCAGGTTTCACCGGTGGCGATCTTGTCGATCTCTACACTTGGTCGGTGTTCTTTAATCCAAGCCTTAAAGATGTCGTGCATTGTTTCAACTTCTTCCTGCACCTTGTCTCGGCCTTTCTGAGTGATCTCCCCAAACTGGGTTAGCGTTCTCTTAAATTCACCGGCACTGATGATTTCATAGTCGATCTCGTTCTTCTTTAGCACTCGATGAAAGTTTGGTAACTGAACCAACACGCCAATTGAACCAATTATTGCAAAGGGTGCCGAGACCAATCGGTCGGCCAAACAAGCCATCATATAACCGCCGCTGGCTGCGACTTTGTCTACACAGATAGTAAGAGGTATTTTCTTACTCTTTATACGCAGCAGTTGTGAGGACGCAAGTCCGTACGCATGCACCATGCCCCCTGGGCTTTCTAGGCGCAACAAAACCTCATCGAGGGGCTCAGCCAGCGTCAATATTGCAGTAATCTCCTCACGTAAAGAGGCCACTTCGTCTGCAGAAATATTTCCAGTGAAGTTGATCACATAAACACGCTTCTTTCTTTGCTCTTCGTTACTCGCGTCTTCGGAGAGATCAGCAGACTTCTTCGCCGCTTCTTTGTCTGCCTTCGCCTGCTCCTTAGACTCGAGTTTTGCCTGCTTTTTCTCGTCTTTGTGAATTTGCTTAAGCTGATCTTTTGCAAGCACGGAATAGCGTAAGGTATCCTTCATATCGTCGAAATGTTCATTAAGGTGGGTAACCTTGATCTGGCCCTTCTTGCCAGTCTTGCGCTGACGATTTCCACTAGCTGCGATCACGCCTACCACAATAACAATGGCCACTACGATGGTCACCGCCTTTGCCAAAAACATGCCGTACTGAATCAAATATTCCAAGCGTATTTCTCCTGTAGTGCTCGCTGTTTGTGCATTCTGCCCCTATTGATTAAGAAATTCAAAACCTAGAGAGCACGTTCTTTTTTGACTTCATCCATAAAGGTTCGAATTAGTTTACCTGCAACACTTATTTTTTCCGAGGGGACATTCGGCAAGGAATCCATGTCAAACCACTTCGCATCGGCGATCTCGGACGGCTCCGGTACAATTTCACCACTCTCATATTCCGCTAGGAACCCCAACATGAGCTGCGACGGAAATGGCCAAGACTGGCTGGAGATATAACGGACATTTCTAACCTGCAAGTCCACTTCCTCTTTGACCTCCCTGTGCACTGTCTCTTCCGGCGTCTCCCCAATCTCAATAAAGCCAGCTAAGCAGCTGTAAAAGTCGGACTTGAAGCTCGCACTTCTAGCAAGAAGCATCTTATCGCCTTTAGTCACGAGCATAATCACACAGGGGCTAATACGCGGAAAGAAATGCAGAGAGCAGTTATCACAGACTAGGCTTCGCTCATTCCCATGGTGGACCGTCTGCGTGCCACAGGTGCCGCAGAACCGATGATTCGTATACCAATTCACTAACTGGCTCGCCCTGCCAGCGAGCAAGAATTTTTCCTGATCCGAATAGAACAAGAGGCTACGCAGAGAGTTGAGCTCTGCTTGAAGAATCGCAGATATATCCTGCTGTAAACTGACAGCAATTACCGCCCTACCTGCATCTCTTTGTAACAGGATCAGATCCGCTGAATCGTTTAAGTAATCTCTGATTTGCTCAAGGCTCCACAGAATTTCCTCATTACGCACCACTATTTGCGATGAATAAAATAGTATAAAGCTATCGGATTCGTTTAACTGCGAGAGGCTGAGAAAATGCTCTTTGTGAGACATGGATACTCGATAGATTGGTGGCTGGAACTGAGGTCGAGCTAACAGATCAGAAAACCGCAACAGTCTGTATTTATTCAGTTTTCGAAGAGAACTGCCGTGCGCTGGCGCAAGATACTATAATTTCTACGCCTGCTGTTCAAGATGATTTGTGCCGATCGCTACTCGGCTTGTGCTTCGCCTTCTAACTGCAGCCATAGACAGCCTTGTTCACTGCTATCAGCAATGTCGTTTAAACGCTGCCGGTGCGCATCCAGCTCATCACTACTGGCCTTGATAACCGCAATCTTCTCACGCTCTGAAGGGCTCTTTTTTGCCCTAGCCCTGCGCGTAGATCCTGTCGTTTCATCTTCGGCTAGGAGCAGACTAGACTGCCCACTTGTCATTACCAGATAGACATCAGCCAGAATTTCCGCATCCAGCAAGGCTCCGTGTAGCTGTCTCTGTGTGTTGTCTACGCCATAACGCTTACA
>JAESUT010000135.1 GCA_016762995.1 Gammaproteobacteria bacterium
ACTTCGCGACACCTGATCATAATATTCCCACTACCACTGAGGAGCGAAAGCAGGGCTTAGATGGCATTAAGGACCCGGTTTCCAAGATTCAGGTTCGTACACTTGACGATAACTGCGCTGAATTCGGCATCTTCGAGCTTAAGATGACTGATGCCCGTCAGGGCATCGTGCATGTTGTTGGCCCAGAACAGGGGGCTACGCTGCCTGGCATGAGCATTGTCTGTGGCGATTCGCATACCTCTACTCACGGGGCTCTAGGCGCCTTAGCTCACGGTATTGGCACCTCTGAGGTGGAGCACGTTCTCGCCACTCAGTGCCTAATGCAGAAAAAAGCCAAGAACATGCTAGTTCGTGTAGATGGTCAGTTAAATCCCGGATGCACAGCGAAAGATATCGTGCTGGCTATTATCGGCAAGATCGGTACGGCCGGTGGCACCGGATTTACCATCGAATTCGGTGGAGAAGCAATCCAGGCCCTATCTGTTGAGGGGCGTATGACAGTTTGCAACATGGCTATTGAGGCTGGTGCTCGAGCGGGTCTGATCGCTGTTGACGAGAAGACGCTGGATTACATCAAGGGCAGGCCCTTCGCGCCAAGCGGCGAGTTATGGGAGCGGGCAGTAGAATCCTGGCGCGGCTTAGTGAGTGATGCCGATGCCACATTCGACGAGATCGTCGTATTAAAGGCGGCAGACATAGAGCCACAAGTTACTTGGGGTACTTCGCCAGAGATGGTGGCTCCAATTACTGGGAGGGTTCCTAACCCGGCAGAGGAAGCGGATACGACAAAGCGTGAAAGCATTGAGCAAGCACTAAAGTACATGGGCTTACAGGGTGGAACTGCAATCAAAGACATCAAGCTGGACTGTATATTCATCGGTTCATGCACTAATTCGCGCATCGAAGACCTGCGTGCGGCGGCAGGTGTAGTAAAAGGGAAGAAAGTTGCCAGCAGCGTCGAGGTAGCCATGGTCGTGCCAGGCTCGGGCTTGGTTAAGAAGCAGGCTGAGGCTGAGGGCTTGGACCAGATATTTATCGAGGCAGGGCTGGAATGGCGTGAGCCGGGCTGCTCAATGTGTTTGGCCATGAATGCAGACCAGCTAGGCGAGGGGAAGCACTGTGCATCCACCTCTAATCGTAATTTCGAAGGGCGGCAGGGATTCGGTGGGCGCACACACCTGGTTAGTCCAGTAATGGCGGCGGCGGCGGCTATAGCAGGTCACTTCGTTGATGTCAGAGATCTTGGTTAAGGCCATATAAAACAAATAGTTAAGAGATAAACATGAACAAATTTATAGTTGAAAAGGGTGTGGTTCTGCCACTGGATCGTGCAAACGTAGATACCGATTTCATCATCCCTAAGCAGTTCCTTAAATCCATCAAGCGGACTGGCTTTGGTGTAAACCTATTTGATGAGCATCGCTATCTCGATAAGGGGTTGCCGGATACTGACAACAGCCACAGGCCAATAAACCCTGACTTTGTGCTCAATCAGCCGCGTTATAAGGACGCGAAAGTTCTGCTCGCTAAGGATAACTTCGGCTGCGGTTCAAGCCGCGAGCATGCCCCCTGGGCGCTGGAGGACTATGGTTTTCGCGCGATCTTAGCGCCAAGCTATGCGGACATCTTCTTCAACAACTGCTTCAAAAACGGTCTGCTACCTATCGTTCTCGATAAAGCCACCATCGCAACGCTATTTACTGAGGTTGAAGCAAATGAGGGCTACCAGCTAGAAGTGGACTTGCAGCAGCAAACTATTCTCAAGCCGGATGGTTCCACCATTGAGTTCTCCGTGGATGCCTTCCGCAAGAACTGCCTGCTCAATGGTTTGGACGATATCGGGCTTACCCTTGAGGAGGCAGATACCATACGCAGCTTCGAGAAAAACTGGCGCAACTCTGCACCTTGGTATTTCACGACGAGCGACGCGACTACGACCTAGATTCTCTCAGATGAGCAGGGCGCTTAATCTGAGCGGTGGTATTCGCTAGCTGTCCGTGTATGTACGAAAACATCAACTATTTCAAGAAATTAGAGAGAAATGTATGAAAAACTACAATGTAGCAGTGGTAGGTGCCACTGGCGCTGTAGGGGAAGCTCTACTGAGTATCCTAGAGCAGCGCAATTTCCCAGTGGATCAGATATTTGCCCTAGCGAGCGAGCGCTCTGCCGGGAATACGGTTATGTTCAACGGCAAACCACTCATGGTGACTAATTTAGCCGAGTTTGATTTCAGCCAGGCCCAAATCGGTCTGTTTTCCGCGGGCGGCAGTGTTTCGGCCGAATTTGCCCCCAAGGCGGGTGAGGCGGGCTGTGTGGTGATCGATAACACCTCCCATTTTCGCTATGACGACGATGTTCCGCTAGTGATACCCGAGGTAAATCCAGAGGCGATAGCGCAGTACACGAATCGCAACATTATCGCGAACCCCAATTGTTCTACGATTCAGATGCTGGTGGCGTTGAAGCCTATCCATGATGCGTTTGGCATCAAGCGCATCTCAGTTGCTACCTATCAAGCCGTTTCCGGTTCTGGCAACAGTGCTGTTAAGGAGCTGGCGAAGCAGACTGGTGAGCTCTTGAATGGCCGCGAGGCTGAATGCAAAGTATACCCACGGCAGATAGCGTTCAATGTGCTGCCGCAGATCGATGTCTTCATGGACAATGGCTATACCAAGGAAGAGATGAAGATGGTGTGGGAGACGCAGAAGATTTTCGCTGATGACAGCATTCAAATCAGTGCGACCTGCGTTCGTGTACCTGTATTCTACGGGCATTCCGAGGCGGTACAGGTCGAGACTCATAAGCCTATTAGCGAGGCACAGGTACGTGATTTATTGGCGAGTGCGGCCGGTGTTACAGTGATCGATGACCGGAAAGACGGCGGATACCCAACGGCAGTGCATGATTCTGCGGGCCAGGACTCAGTTTTTGTAGGCAGAATTCGGCAAGATATCTCAATCCCCAATGGAATTAACCTGTGGGTGGTTTCCGATAACGTGCGAAAGGGAGCAGCTCTCAACTCAGTTCAGATAGCCGAAGAGTTGATAAAAAGCTATTTATAATGAATACTTGCAAGCAGTAGTGAAGAAACAATCTTAATACGTTTGCACTATAAACATTAGTGTTCACTTACCGCCTGTGCTGACTTAGAGAGCTATAAAGGGGCTGGTCTTGTTGTTTTAGCAATGCCAGCGACCTGTTTAGAGAAAAAGGGACTATGCTACGTAAAATCGTCGTCATTCTGACCATGCTGCTCTGCAGTATGGCGACACAGTTATACGCCTTAGGGTTAGGCACTGTTACTGTCGAGTCCTCGCTCAACCAGCCGCTGCGTATGCGGATAGAGCTGCTGCAGCTGGGCGATACCCGGCTGCAAGATGTTCGCGTTTCTATAGCATCTGGCGCTGACTTCGAACGCTTCAACATTGAGCGCGCGAGCTTCCTTTCTAATATCCGATTCAGCGTAGAGTCTTCGGGGCAGGGAAACGTAATAATTCTTACGTCCTTGCAAATTGTTCGCGAACCCTATTTAAGCTTCATCATAGATACACGTTGGCCTAACGGTCGATTGCTTAGCGAGCACACGATCCTATTGGATCTGCCTGTGTTTGAAGACCAGCAATCGACTTCTGAGATTAGACAGCCGATAAGCCCAATCTTACAGTCACCTACAAGAGCCCAAGCGACAGATGCAGAGCCATTTGTTGAGTCGTCGTCGGCACCTGCTGTGTCTGCACCGAGTTCAACAAATTCTGCCGCAAACCTTCAGCCCGAAATCCTATCGCCAGAGCCAGATGTCGAGGAAAATGCCGCTGATGCGGATGTAGTAGAGCCGTCTCAATTAGAGACAGAAGAGCCCGCAGCAGAGCCGGAGCCAGTGGTCGCTCTCGACGAGGCCATAGAAGAGCAAGATGTAGAAGAGCAAGCTGTAGAAGAGCAAGCTGTAGAAGAGCAGGTTGTTGAAGAAGAGCCTGTTGATGTGGAAGAGGAGCTGGCCGAAGAAGTCGCGCAGGCTGAGCCAGACGTCATCGAAGCAGCGGCAGACCTTGTAGAGCCTGAGCCAGAAGTTGTGGAGCCAGAAACTATCGAGACAGGTGCCAACGACACACTTTCTGACATTGCTCAAGAAGTTAGACCCAACACCAATGTGTCTATGCAGCAAACCATGTTGGCGCTGCAGGAGTTGAATCCTGAAGCCTTCGCCGATGGCAATATTAATAGACTGCGCAGCGGTCAGATTTTGCGTGTTCCGACGTTCGCTGAGATACAGTCGATCGACCCTCTAGCTGCGGTTGACGAAGTGACGCGGCAGAATCAAGAATTCGCTGAAGTGGATGTCCAACCCTTGGCAGCACCGTCGGTTGCAGCGCCAGAGCAAGATGCTCAGCCGCAGGGGCAGCTGAGTGTAGTGAGTTCAGAGGATGCTATTGATGCGAGCAGTGGCGCCGCACAATTAGCCGATGCCGAGAACGAAGCGCTCGATCAGCGTATATCTGAGTTAGAAGCGCAGCTAGCACAGCGTCAGGAAGAAGCCGATCGCGCAGCAATAGAGCGCGAAGAATTAGATTCCCGCATGGTCGATCTCGAATCGCAGATCGTTGCTGCACAAGAGATTATTCGCCTGCAAGATATGCAGCTAGCGCAATTGCAAGAGTCGCTTTCCGCAGCCGCTGCTGATGCGCAGATACTGGCAGAGCAACAGTCGATTCAGGCAGCCGCCGAGGCTGAAGCTGCTCAGCCGGTAGATTCGCCTACCAGCTTGTTTGATGACCTAATGCGCATACTGACGGGCAACAGCTTATTCATACTCTTCGGTATTGTTCTGGTTATTTTGCTGCTGGTCGTATTGATGCTGCGTAGAAATCGCGCGGCAAAGATAGACGAGCACGACATCGACGAAATAGCAGGGCAGGATTTCGATTCTGACGCCGAAGAAGCCAGCCTTAAAGATTCAGAGAAAGGTGCCGCTTCCGCAGAATTCCAAGACTACGACCCTGCTGACTTAGATGATGAGCTCGATGACATCATTGGTGTATCTGATGAAGCTGAGAGTGCCAATGAAGTTGACGAGGCTGAAGAAGCGCCACAATTAGACGTACTCACGATTGTCGAGCAGTTAGTAGGCGAGCAGCAATACCGTCGTGCATTAAGCATGCTAAATACCTCGCTTAAAGAGCAGGGTGACAGCGAAGACGTTAGGGCGAAGGTTTCTGAAGTTGAGGGCTTATTAGAAGCGGAAGAAATTGAGCAGCGCAAGATCGATGAAGCCGCTCAGGCAGAAGAGACGGCAAATCGAGAGTCGGAAACGAAATCTTTCCTAGATGATCTGGGTATTGATCTGGATACATTCGACTATGATGATGACACAGCTGATTCTGAAGCCGAAGATGAGCCTACAGCTGCGGCAGAAATTGAAGAGGTTTCTGTTGAATCTGAAGACGTGGATATGATGTTCGATCTTGGCGGTGATGATGCCAGTACAAGCAATGTAGGTGAGCTTAGCGTCGACGAAGATGCCGCAGAAGAAGTTGAATCATTCGAATTTGATTTAGAAGACGATTCGAATTTGGTAGAGAGTAAGGCTAGCGATCCCGAAGATATCGATATCGATACCTTGGAGTTCGATGCAGATGCCATCAAAGAAGTGTCCGCCAATTCGGATGTTGACGAAGACGACGATGAAGAGGTGGATTTAGAAACCTTCTCATTCGATCCAACCGCCGCAGCAAGTGTCACGGAAACAGTAGAGACGAAGGAAGAAGAGGCGGCCTCAGAAGAAGATTCAAACGCGATTGAATTCTCCTTTGATATGGACGATGTTGACGACGGTGCTGAATCGCAAGAGCCAGTAAGAAACGAAGAGATTGAAACGTTTGATTTTGATCTAGATGACGATGCTGGTGATACTGTTCTCGAGACGCCAGATACGAAAGTGTCCTCTACTACTGAAGACGAGGGCGATGATTTCGATTTCGATCTAGATGAGTTTGAAATCGAGCCAGTTAAGGAAAAATCGGTGACAAATGATTCTGCTGCAGATGACGATTTCTTGGACTTGGATGTAGAAACCGCTCAAGTGGAAACCGCCGAGACAGCTATTGATGAGATCGAGTTTGATATTGACACTGATGAGGAGCCCGAGGAGAGCATCACGAGCAGTGATATTTCTGATGATGATTCGATTAGCGACGACGATCTCGAGTTTTTAACTGATGACGAAGTTGAGATAGAGTCTGTCGATGACGTAGAAGAAGTCGACATGCTGTCCGATGATGAGGAAGCTGCGACTAAGTTAGAGCTCGCCTATGCCTATCAAAAAATGGGCGATATGGTGGGAGCTAAGGAAATTCTGCAGGAAGTTATCAAGGAAGGCTCTAGCGAACAAGTTGAGGAAGCTAGCAAGTTACTCGGCAAACTCGACGGTAAATCAAGCTAGTTGTCTTGACTATGCGCGCACAATTCTGAGTCGATCTGATCCGTGTCAACCCCCGAACAAACTGCTGCTAACAATCACCGCATTGCATTAGGTATCGAGTACGATGGCACTGCGTATTCCGGCTGGCAGAAACAAAAATTCCCCCAACAAGAAACTGTCCAGCAGTATGTTGAAACCGCGCTAAGTAAAGTGGCGGATAGAGATGTAGTGGTGAGTTGTGCCGGAAGGACAGATGCCGGCGTCCATGCTACGTGCCAAGTAGTACACTTTGATGCCGAAATTGATAGAGGCGAAAAAGCTTGGACGCAAGGCGTGAATAGCATGCTGCCACGATCTATTCGGATAGTGTGGTCGCGAGTCCAGCAAGGTGATTTTCATGCGCGCTTTAGCGCATTGTCCAGGCGCTATTTCTACTTGATATACCGACGCGATACACAATCTGCAATGTTGTATGGCCGGGCGAGTTACGCGCGCAGAGAGTTAGATGAAGTCTCGATGCATGCGGCGGCGCAACACTTTCTTGGTGAGCAAGATTTTACTTCTTTTCGCGCTGCTGGCTGTCAATCGAAGACGGCGATGCGCAATGTTATGCATGCAAATATGTACCGCAGAGGAGGCTTTCTCATCTTCGATGTTAAGGCGAATGCATTCCTTCAACATATGGTGCGTAATATGGTGGGATCCTTGCTGGAAGTTGGCTTAGGCCGCAAAGACCCAACCTGGATTGCTGAGTTATTGTCGCTACAAGACAGGGCGCGTGCAGCCCCTACGGCCTTGCCGGATGGCCTGTATTTAGTTGGTGTTGAATATCCAAAAAGTTGCGGCTTGCCTAGCGAGATCTCGCTGCCAGACCTGCTGCTGGCAAGCAGAAATGTCAGTCACATCGTAGAGTAAGTATTTGCTCTCCTCTAATATTCTGGAATAATAGTCGGGAATCTGTTGTTTTGCTAGAATACGCCTCTTTCACCAGCCCCTAGACTCACCTTGCAGAAAACTTGGATTAAAATTTGTGGTATTACGCGGGCGCAGGACGCCTTGGCAGCGGCCGACCTTGGGGCGGACGCTATTGGCGTTGTGCTGTATGCCAAAAGCCCGCGGGCGGTAGCGGTAGGCGATCTGGCGGATATAGTGGCTAAGGTGCCGAAGCGGGTTGCTGTGGTGGCATTGTTTGTCAATCCTGAAGTTGATCTAGTAAGGCAAGTGCTGGCCACAAAGGCTATTGATTTGCTGCAGTTTCACGGTGTTGAGACTGCTGCATTTTGTGAAC
>JAESUT010000225.1 GCA_016762995.1 Gammaproteobacteria bacterium
GGCAGCCTGTGCAGATAATCTGCCACGGTTATTTGTCGAATTTCTGAATGAGGCGGCGCACAAGGCGCAGGCCTGCATCCAATTCTTCGATGGGAATGTCTTCAGTATTCTCTATCGCCCAAGGGTCCTGCACATCACGCAGCGCCTTATAGGCAGTCTTGCCCTCTTCCGTAAGTAAGACTAATACCGAGCGCTTGTGCTTAGGGTTGGGCTGATAAGAGAGTAGACCGTCGGTGACCATGACATCGGTAATGCGCTGCACTGCCTGCCGTGACTGGCCTAGCACCCTAGCGATGCCCGGCACTGTCAGCCCCGAATTGGAAAGGGCGATGACGCCGATGACCTTCCATCTAGCACTGGTTAGCCCCAGCGCCTCGGTCATCTCATCTCCTTGCGCTATTAAAAGTCCATTCAGCCTGAATAGGGACAATACAAGGTCAAGAAACAGCATACGCTTGGAAGAATGCATTAGTTTTCCTCTAAATCCCTTCCCAATAGTCGGTAAACCCGCAATTGGATGGCAAATACACTTGGTATGGAACGAGCTATGTCAGCATGTTGTCATTTGACACCGAATTCTCAGTGCAGTCAATTGCTGTTTGAGGCTGTAGAATCGAAACTACACTCTTTAACAGTCTGCTAGAACTAAAGTGACATAATTTGCGACTTAAAGCGTAGAGCCCGATATTCCAATAGACTATAAATGGACTGTAAATAAGCCATAAATAAGATAGTTAAAGGGCGCTCACTTCTGAGCCCTCCTGGGCGGACTGAGTCACCATTTTACATAAGGACACCATCATGAATAAATTACTCTCTCTCTCTTTGGCGGTCGCAGCTGCTGCTTCACTCGCCGGCTTCAACCATTCAAGCTTAGCGCAGGCACAACTGTCCGGCACACCAGACGAACTACGTGAATTTTTGCACCCTAGGCCCAATACGGTGAATATTAATGGCGAAGGCGAATTAACCGCGTACAAGGACATAGCCAAGATCAGCCTGATGGTCACATCAGACGAGCGTAATCTCAGCCAAGCAATGGAAGTCAATCAGGCACTGCGACTCGATTTGATCCAAGAATTCGTCGCCGCCGGCATTCCTGTGGATGCCATCAATAACTCGAATTTTTCGAGCTCACCCCAGTTCGGTCTGTTCGGTCGTAATCCAAACAGCTTCGAGGTATCCGCACGCATGGAGATCCAAGTGAGCAGCGAAGAACATCTGCAATTGCTGGCCGCCGCTGCCGACGAACACGACGAGGTGGACTTCGAGAGCATTGAGTTCGAACACAGTGAGGAAGGCGCCTTCGAAGATCTGGCCAGAGAGATGGCCCTACAAGACGTCATGGCGCAGAAAGCCTACTATGAAAGTAGCCTTGGCTTGGAGCTGAAGGCGATAAATTTCTTTTACGGCGGCATCCGCCAATTGTCTCGAGCGATGCCTAGAGCAATGATGACGCAGGAGATCGCCATGGATACAAACAGCAGAGGCGCTGTATCGGCAGCCCTAACTGTCGCACCTACATTTGATGAAGTAGAATACCAGACGAGCATTAACGTGGTATTTGAAATCGTCGATGAGAATTAGCTGTTTAAGCCTACTTAGCTTTTTGTTTCTAACATCCACCGCTGGTGCCGCTGAAATACATGACGCCAATAGACTTCTGCGCGTCAGCAACGTGGCCAGCCAGTTCGAATCGATAACGCTACTTCAGACTCGAAATATCATCCGGACTTACAGCAGCATCGTGGCGATGTCGGCCGATGTCGAATTGCCCCAGAGGATTAAGCAAGAAATTGCAGCATGCTACAAACAGGCATTCGCCTGGGAAAAATTCGAAGACGGAATCGCGCAAATTCTAATGGATAATTTCAGTAAGGACGAGATGAGCTTGCTCACAGATTTCTATCGCAGCAAAGGGCTGCCACCGACCGAGATTCCAAATTTCAAAGCAGCGATTGCCAAAGGCGAGGTAATTCAGCAGCTCACAGCGGACTATATTTTTGCTAACAGTGACGGCTGCGCCGAGCACGATATAGATCTCATACTCGGCTTTCTCGCGGACCATAAATTAGAGCCCAGCAAAGCCCTCGCCGCCGAATAGTCTAAGACAATCCACACTCTGTACGCTTACCGTTCACTGCCGTTTTCTTAATTAGGGCTCCACCAATTCAATCCGCACGCCGTCCGGGCCTTCGGCAAATGCGATTCGTATCGTGCGAAACTCGCGTGGATCCATCGTAAACACCACGCCGCTGCCTTTCAGTTCAGACTCGGCCTTAGTGAGGTCGGCAAACTTCCAGCCTAGGTGATCGAAGCTGCGACCCTGAGTTGGCGCAACTTCAGCACTAGACTTACTCACTAGCAACAACACGTCTCCGTAATTCAAGGCAGGCAGTGCATCCTTCCATAGCTCACGCTCTCCCCCAAAATTCTTCGCATACCAATCGAGTGTGCCTTCAGGGTCCGGCGAGGAAAGATGAAGATGGTGCATGCCGCGAAGATCTGGATCGTCGATAATTTCTATTTTGGTACCCCAAGGATCCTCTACGAAGCCGATCTGCATCTCACCGAATGCAACAAGATCTCCCAACTGCTTGCCTCCATCGGCAACAACTCCAGCGACCACATCGGCCACATTGCTCATGGAGAATCCGAAATGATCGACGCCAGAGCCAACCGAGCCTTCACCTGGGTCACGCTCGAAGAAGATCACCGCGATATCGCCATACATGACGCGGTCTATCGGATAATCAGTATTGGTAGAGCGAAGAAAGCGTGCCGGCTCCCCGCCAAAATGTTTTACGTACCAATTAACCGCTTCTTGCGAGCTAGTAGCAGCGAGGTGAATATGATCGTAGGGAGCTGCAAAACTTTTTACAGAAACGAACAGAAATAATGCTGTGAGCTGTAGGTACTTTTTCATGTGCCGCCTTATTTATTGTTCTATTTTTATCGTGAACTTCTAATGGCTGACCTTGATGCGACACACTAGTGTGTCATGGAATAAACCAAGTAGTTTATTCCCAATTGATAGGCTGCGTTTGCGTAACGTGTTGGGTAAGAAGGATGGTAGGTGTGCTCCCAACCATCACCCATGTCGGAATTCCAATTGATCAAGACCATGACTCGACCTTCGTCATCGAGAATCGCGTGGTTTGTCGCGTAGTTAATGCCTTGTTCGCCAACCTCATCGCTGCGAAACAGCGCAGGGATCATCTGCGGACCATCGATGTCATAGTAAACATGAAAGATTTCATGGTCTGCTTTTAGCTCTACGACTTCTCGATCCGGAAACACCTGACTAAAGGCTAAATAGAAATTATCCCACTGTCGTTGGCCCCAGAAATCATCGATGAGCAAAAATCCGCCACGCAGCAGATACTCACGCATATTATCTATTTCGTTTGGCGTCAGACTCAGCCCGCCTCCTTGACCAACTTCCAGCATATACAGGAACGGGTAGTCGAATATCCCTTCATCGTCGAAGCGCAGCACGATGGGTTCACTCATCACGCGTATATTAGTCAGTCGGGAAACCCCACGCAGAAAATTAATATCGGCATCGGGGAAATCGATCGACCAAGGACCATAGCCGTAACCACCGCCGTAGTAAGTATCGAACTGAATTCGGACGAAATTAAACTCGCCAGCGCTGTCATAGGCTAGCTCGTCAAAATCATTCTCCGCCGCGCTAGACAGTCCGCATTGGATGCCTACCAGAAGAAGTAGTAACGCTGAGATTGCTTTGTGTAATCTGGCGAACGAAATCCTAGTTTCAGACATGGTTTCGGACATAGATTCAGACATGGTTTCGGGTATTTCTGCGGCTAAGTTAGAAGACGTGAGCGAGCGCTTAGTGTGTCTGTATTCCGGCCTTTATTCAAGCGCAGGTGCTATTTCTGGCGCAAAGAGGCACAGTAATCCTCATCGCTAACGGCAGGCGTGAACCAGATGTAATCATAGGCCTTCACGCTACCGAATTGCTGAAGATAGTCAGCGGGCTCGTTGCTAGTCGCATCGACCTCCATGAAGGCCAGAGTGACAATCTGACTCTCTTCCAGATCAGGCTGCCTGTTAAATAAGTAGTTAGGCACACCTAAATCGCGACGTATGTGGTAGTTCCCCGCGATGAGAACCTGTAATTTCTGCTCCGTGTTCAAGGCGAGACTGCCCGCCATAGCGAAGTCTCGCACCTGTTGCACTCTTACCATCGCTGGAAATTGCGATTCAGGCAACATACCGCAATGGCTTTCATCGATGTCCTTCTCTAGTGCCACCATCGTCTGTTCGTCCAGCACGCCTTCGATCTCTGCGGGTGTTGGTGCCCCGTAGACTTCCCGCATTTCTTCGTCGCTAATGTTCGCTGCATTTATCAATACTCCAGCCTGCATGGCTCGTTGTAACAACGGCCCATAATAACCCCAATCCCAACCGTCGTTATCCCATTGCAGATACTCGTTAATCTGCTTGAGACTACTCTGCCGATACGATAGCAGTTCCCGCAACAATGGCTGCTGCTTACTGTTCATCATCTCGAAGGATACGGCCGATACATTGTCGGCACGAAGAACATGATCGAGAGCGCGAAGCTGCAATGCATGATGATCTGGATTGTCGTGCTTCTCTCCCAAAAGAAGATAGCTGACCCCTTCTATTCGAGAGAGCAGTGCATCTTCCGCGATAAATTCATTTGCCCGGCTATCCCAGATCATGCCGACAAGCGCATGTTCGGTATGCAGTTGCGACTGCCACTGCCCCGACTGATCTAGCTGCATCGATGTGCAGCTAGTGAAAAGAAGTAAGACTAACAGAGATGCAATTTTAATTCGTTCCACCCATTTGCATCCATTGTTGGTATATCTCATCGGTCCAAAAACTCTGAAAATAGGCGACCGCCGCCAGCTTCTCATCGGTTTCGAGCACGTCGATGAATGCTGGCATTTTCCCGCCCATAGCCTCTCCACCGTAATCTATTACTCGAAGTAATATTTCCTGAGGATGATGCCATGCATGTGCGGAGCCATTTAGAGGCGGTGGCGGGAACGAACCGTCATCCAGCTTTTCACGCCAGTCGACGACGGTGCCTTGCGCCTCTGCTCCGTGACAGACGGCACAATTCTGCGTAAACACTTCACGCCCGAGCACAACTTGCTCAGTGCTATTCCAACGCTCAACGCCCATTGCCCCCGGCACATCTTCATTGCTTGCGCTTACGGGGATCTGCGGTGAGCCATCTGCTTGTGAGACTGCCGCCTGATCGCTGCAACTCACCAAAAAGATAGCGACAAATAAAATTACAAATTTTTTCATGACTTTAAAATTCATTACTCTCTCGATGTTTTTTTGGGGTAATCGAAATCGGCGAGTTCTGCGCTGGAAAACTTTATCTCTGACCAGGCGTCGATCGGCAAATTTAACTGCACTAAACCGCAGGTAGGAATATTGTCAATGTCAGCACCGGCCATCTCATTTACAAAGTCGGTAATGGCTGGATTGTGTCCCACTAACATCGCAGCATCACACTCATTGTCTAGCAGACTGGCTGCTTTAAGAAACATATTGGCCCCTGCGAAATATAGCTCTGGATTGCTGCCAATCTCATCGCTCGGGAAACCGATCTGCTTGGCAAACATCTTCGCAGTGGTTTTGGTCCGCACCGCAGGGCTACAAATAATGCAGCCCACACGTCCATTTCTCGCCTTGAAGCGCTCAGTCATAACCGGTAAATCCCTAATACCGCGATCAGCCAGCGGCCGCTCGAAGTCTTTCAAATCAGGATTATCCCAGCTGGATTTAGCATGACGGAGAAGATAGAGGGTTTTCATCAACGAATTCTGACACTGAAACCTAGAATGGGTAAAGGCCAAAAGCCCAGTACATTGAAACCTTATACCTCATATAGACAGCCAACTCCAGCAAAGTCGGGAGCTTGAGCACTCCCAGCACCCCCTGCAATTGCCTAATTTCCTCCAACCTAGATGGGCCAGCAAATAGCTATTTGCATACGCTGTCTGTAAAATATCGCGCCTTTACTACCTTGGGATATACGACATGAGAAATGTACTTGCATACAGCCTTAGCAGCCTGCTTGCGATATTCAGCCTTAACGCTTCCGCACAGGAAGAGTCTAGCGTTGCGACGCAATTAGAATTGGGCGCCATTTTTACCTCCGGCAACACGGAGAATGAAAATATAAAATACAAGGTCACGGTAGATTGGGATCAATCTGAGGCTTGGAACTACCAGTTTACGAGTGATGGCTTTCGCTCTTCTCAAGACGGTACCTCAAATGCGCAGCGCCTCTATCACACCGGCAGCGGCAACTACACGATCAACCCAAACAGCTACATACAGGGTCGTATCGCTTATGAGAATGACAAATTCAGCGGCTTCGAGAGCCAATCAGATTTCACCGTCAGCTACGGTCGAAATATGCTGCAAAGCAGAACCAATATGACTCTAGGGTTGACCGCTGGTCTGGGTGTTCGCCGATCGGAGACTGAGTTCGACACGGAAAGCGTTGCCATTGCTAGATTGGCCGCCAATTACAATTGGAATGTGTCTGAATCCGCCATTTTTATTCAAGACTTTAGCATCGAGTCAGGTAGCGACAGCAGCATCTATCGTTCTGAGACTGGCATTCAGACCGACATACTCGAAAACCTCTCGTTGAAATTCTCGGTTAAGGTTAAGCATCAAACTGACGTACCTATCAATAGAGAAAAAACAGACACTGAAACTGCTATTACTCTGGTCTTAAACTTTTAGTACCTTGCTTCTAATGCCATGACGTAGTTAGAGCTTCGACCCTGAAGCTCTAACTAACGGCTATCATTGATCTCGAAAGCAGGGAATACCTATAACTCTTTCGAGTATTTATTATGACTCTAGTAACAAGAATTTATTGGATCATCACCCTACTCTTACTGCCCATTAGCATAGTGTGCCTGCTCAGTAACAGCGGCGATTCGCTTGCCCTTACAAACCTACTCGCAGCCCCCATTTCGCTTTCATTCTTCTCATTCTGCTTAACTTGGGCATTGGTCGGTGGCTACGAAATCTTCTTCGGCATAAGTAATCTCAGACGCAATTATCCGGTTCTCGCGAATATTCGTTATGCGCTCGAGTTCATTCGACCAGAAATCCAACAATACTTCATAGCAAACAATGTCGAGGAGAAACCCTTCTCGCGTGAGCGTCGAAACTTAATTTACCGCCGCGCTAAAGGTGCTAGCGACACCCTTCCCTTCGGTACCGAGCAGGACATCCTTGAAGAGGGATACCGAAGCCTGAATCATTCTTTAGCTGTAAAAGAAGTTGCCAAGGAAAACGTTAGGGTAGTGTTCGGTGGAGCTGAATGTAAAAAGCCCTATAGTGCTTCTCGACTCAACATATCTGCGCTGAGCTTTGGCGCACTAAGCTCGACAGCGATTGCCGCGCTAAACAAGGGCGCGGCGATGGGCAGTTTTGCTCATAACACGGGCGAGGGCGGCATAAGTAAATACCACCTCAAACACGGCGGTGACATTATCTGGCAAATTGGTACCGCTTATTTTGGCTGCCGAAATCCCGACGGCTCATTCAACGACGACGCCTTCATCGAG
>JAESUT010000182.1 GCA_016762995.1 Gammaproteobacteria bacterium
GTCCACTGGACTATGGCCTGTTAAGGATTGGCATTTTCTATAAAGACTAGAATAGCCCATATTCAAGGATTCCGCTAATTCTTCTATTTTAAAATCGGCGTGAGAGCCAAGTATTTCACGTAAAACACTGCCGCAACTGTAGACAGATGCAGCCAATTTGTCGTCAGCGTAAATGTCCATTTTTCTAGAATCTAAGCAATTTCTATAGATTCGAGTCCAGGTGAATGCGCTACCTTCGAGTATAATTTTGTCTGGATCCGCGTTCTTTAACAGTTTTCGTGAACCCAGAGTCTTCCGCACATTGAGTCCACCATATATTGAGAGGCGCACTAAGCAAGCAGCAATATCTCTGTGTGATTGTTCCGATCTTTCTAAGTCTGACGCGATACGCCTTAAAGAGAGCCAACTAAACTCTTTCTCAATATTCCCCTTCTTAGATTTTTTAAAGAAACCTAGCATCACCTGTTCTCTCGAAGTTGAAGGGAAACTTAATATTTATATATTGAGAAAACTCGCTTTGCACCCATAAGCGAGCACGCTCGCTAACTTTGAATCAATATCAGTATCTCACTGATTTAACGGGAATTCTACTTTGTGATGGATGTAAGCGAGACTGTTGTGGGAGTCTGCATTGGATCGACATCAGGCATAGAGAAAAGGTAGTGATGTAGACGTATGTGGCAAGAAAGATGCTCACACAGACAAATACATACTCATTCAGGCTCATTTAGACATCTGACCAAGATCGTAAGTCGCTGATTAATAACAATATATCTATTCAAAAACGCAACTACGAACTAGGGGGTCGCATGTTCGAATCATGCTGGGTGCACCAAACAATAAAAAAGGGGTCCTTTCGGACCCCTTTTTTATTGTTTGGCGTATTTAGCCGAAAGAACGCACCCGCTCGCCAGGAGCGTAGCTCCGCAGACAGCCAAAATCTGAATCAATCGCGCCCCGCAATGAATGCAGAAAACCTGCCAAAAATAAATCTGTCCCCTTTAATTGCTGTTATGTGTTGGCGGTGTTCAAATATTCCACACGTCCAACGATTATTTTAGTTGAGCTAGCTAGTCACATCAGTGCTTTCTATACGTTCTGTTTTCATTGCTCTTTTATGACTTCCAACATTTCGTTGTAGTGCACTTCATCGACCTCTTGCAACCATAAAAATATATCCGCAATTACATTATGACTTTCCCCTGCAAGATTTTCCGATGAATCTTCGTTAACTTCAATTACGATACTGTGTGAATATTTATTAATAAATCTGTAAATTTTTTCCTTTGTGTCTTCGTCTGTGATTGTACAGCCCTTCAGCCCACAAGCCATTAACTGTGCGATGTCTGTTCTGTATTTTGGATATTTAAAGCTGAAAAATGATTCAAGTAGTTTGCGTGCGAGATTTGCTGTCAAGAAGGCATCGTCACGCGAAAGTGTTGGATTATCTCTGTATTTATGAAGTTTTGAAAAGATGTAATGATATTCGGAATTGTAATTTGTCAGGCTGTCATCTGCATTTATGATTATTGAATGGCGGGGCTGACTGGTTGATGCTTCAATGGTGAAGAAAAATGAATTCGGGTCTTTTGGGTTCGTTTTGTTTCGTCTGTTTTTATTAACTCCATAAAACCAGTCCCGAATCAGCTTGAAGTAGGTGAAGTTGTGCGTCAGAACAAAAATTTGCTTTGCGTTTTTGCAGTTACTTCGGAGAAAGGAATAGGCGTGAAAAAGGTGGTTTGAATCAAAGCTAGAGACCGGGTCATCTACGACAATAATTATATCTTCCATCTTGTTGTCATTTTCTTTGAGCTTGGTTATGAAGTAAACGAAAGCAATTGCCGTTTTTTCACCTTCACTCAGCTCCCCGTCAACTGGGTCAGAATTATTCCTAATAATTTCATAGCCTTTCTTAGCTGGGTCGAAATGCAATGATAGCTCACTGCGACCAAGGAATTTGTGAAGAGATTCATTGAACTGCTTTGCGCCTAAGCCTTCATTTGACAATGAATTTTCAAGAGATCGGATTTCAGGTTTTCGGTTGTCAATGGTGCTCTTAAGCGTATTAAATTTATTCTTTCGTTCAATTACTTGTTGTTTTTTTTCATGATAATCGAAAGACTTTACCTCTGTGGTGGCGTAATGAAGTTCAAGGTTTTTTTTGGATTTGTCGGTTTCTACCCTAAAATTTTTCGATTTGTGGTTGTGTTTTTTGACAGCCTGGCCAATAGCGGTCATTGCATTACTAAATGCTATTATAGAGGTTTTGGTGATGGCTTTAACTGTCAGTCCGGTGTCAAGTGGGTTGATGGTCTTTGCTTTAAGGACGTTGTGCCAGGCTGCTATCTCTTCATTTAGGGTCGTGATGGCTTTTTCAAGTGTCGTACAGCCCTCAGCGTACCCCTTCTTGAATTCGTTATAAAAGTCACTAGCTGGCGGCAATTGCGGTTGTTGGAAGTACTGGCTAGAAAGCCATTGATCAGCCTTTACAAGTCGATTCTGGAAAGCCTTGTAATCGTCGTTGAAGTGGGCTTCAAGCTGCTTGATTCGCTCTTCAGCTATTTCATTGTCACAAAATTCGCATTGGCTCGTTTCGTGACGCTTGTGAAGGTCAAGACCAGTTTCAACCCATGATTTGATGTCGCTATTATCAATAAGCCGCTGTATTGTTTGGCTGATCACACCGGTTTTTAGTAAATCATCTAGGCGTGTTTTGGCTTTGTTGAAAGTTTCCTCCTGTATTATCTGATGGTTGAAAGTTATGGTGGATTTTTGGTCAGGTTTTGCGGCGTCTGTTAAGTCGACAATCTTTTGGTTCCTAAGAAGCGGTTCGTCTGATTTGGTGGCTTCAAGGTTGCTATCGATAAACGCTTTAAACTTCCGCTTGTCATAATTGAGATAATAGCGGTCTGTGGTATCAATTGACTGAAGACTTGTCTTCATATGCCTAGCGCTGTCAGTGCCAAACTTTTCAATAGAACCTTCCAGTTTTTGTATCTCCTGGGCTTCCTTTTCGTGGGCTTCAGTATCGGCTTTCTGTTGTTTCTTTAGTTCTTCCAGCCTTTCACGTTCTGCAATTTTTTCTTTATCAACAAGTAGAATGCTTTTTACAACACTGTTCCACGATATGTTTTCGTTGATGAAATCATGGTTGAATGTATAAACGTTTAGGTCGCACTCTACAATGTTGGTTTGTGTGATAACTGAGCCATCTTCAATATTTACCGCAAATTTTGCCGAAGGAAATTTACTAGACAGGGTGCGGTTCTCTATGCAGCGGAACAAGCTTGAAAGCGTTGTCTTCCCGCTTCCATTCCAGCCATAAAATAGATTGTACTTCCCGAAGTCTTGCACGTCGGAGTTGGTGTAACTCCTGAAAATGCCGAAATCGTTGAGTTTCGAGATATTTACTATTGTCATGACATCCTTTTTCTAGCGGAGTGAATCGCTACCAATTTTCTAGACACCGTTCAGCATTACGAATTGGCTCTGAATATGACATGTTTTTCAAATATGCCATGAAATTCGTGGCCCCTCTAGTGGGAGTCTTTAAAGCGAATCTTTTATGGGTTGAATGTTAGCGAAGCCTAAATAGCCGATAGCAGGTATGTGTCGAACTGAAGTGTATTTTCTTATCTTTGAGAGGCTGTTAGTCCAGGTTGTAGGCGCAGGATAGAAATTTAAGAATGCTCTTATGTAGTAAGAAATGTACTCACCCATGTTTATTTAGACTCAACTAGGCCAATATTGGGGGGCTGATCAAAGCCGGAAGTCCTTGATTTAAAGAGGTTGTGATGCTTTTCTGTAAAACTCCGAACCAGTCGGTCAGTAATGGCGTCATCATGGGGGCGAGCTAGAGAGTTAGGGCAAGGGGGGGGCTTAATCGTTACGGCTATACATCACGAGGCAGACAATCTCTGTAGTAAAGTTTTGGTCTATGAGTCGGCTTTGTGCCAAGAGCAGCCATCGCTTTTAGAGGCTCCTTGGTGCAATTACTCTTGCTCATACTGCGATTTTTGAAAGCTCCAAATTCAGAGATTCAATTCTGATTAGCCTCAAGAAACTCTAACACCCTAGGTACTATCAACTCTGATCGACCCATTAGACCACCATGAGTTAGCTGAGGGAATATGTGAATATCTAGATTCGTGAAATGTGGTGGTATATAAAAATCTGTTCTTTCCTGTGCTTGTAAAACGAGCCTCTGCGTATCACCGGACCTATAAATAAATGTAGGCGCTGCAATGATTCCTAAACTGTTTCTAATATCTTCATTCTCGCCAGTGCGATCGAACTCAAGAAAATCAGCCATAGTGTTTGGTGATTTTTTGAAGCCAACAAATGCTCTGCTTGCTTGGATGCGGAGAACCTTTGCTGACCCCAGTTCGGCTGATCGTAGTTCGGGAGGATTTCCATATATGCCAAACATCCCATCGCCGATAATATAGCGACTAAATAGTGATGGGTTGTGCTCCAAGACATGAAATCCGACTGCCGCACCCATCGAGAATCCCCAAAATATTGGTGGCGAATCGCTTTCTTCCAGCAATATGGCTTCTAAATCTTCAACAAACTTTTTCATCGCGTACCCATCGGGTTGACCTGGTCCGTCACTATCTCCATGACCTCGGGCATCTACAAGTATGAGACGATAATTCTGTAGTTGATCGACGAATCCAGATTTTGCCCAACTAGATCGATTGGACCCTAGACCATGTAAAAGTACAATTACTGGGCCTTCGCCGTGAACTTCATAGTAAATACTTGTTCCGTCTTTCGAAATTATGGATTCAGCTTGGCTGCCGCTCTGTCCGTTCGCCAAACACGCCATAAGCAAAAGAGCCACTGAAATATATTTTATCATGCAAGAACTCCTAGTTTGGTCGTGTGCAATTCATTGTTATGTTTTTAGTGCTCCGCACCTTGGCCCTCAACCTCAGCAGTGATCCACCTCAGCGAAATCACGTTTACCGCGAGCGGGACGGCTACGAAAGCCATTGCGGCTACTCCAGACCCTAGGGATAGCACAATGGCTGCAACCTGTAACGCGACAAGTAGGCCGATAGTCACGCAGTTCAACCCACCTGCCAACAACAATAATGAGCGGCCTCGAAAATAACATGCAGTCGCAGATACCGACCCGGCGGCGCAAAGCGTTACAAAGTAACCTAGTATTAGCCAGAGTTCAGTGGACGAAATTATGTGCCAGGCTATGCCGACAACTCCCACTACTGCCAACAAGCAATTTAGTTGAATAATCATCCAAACGCTGACCTAGGAATATAACGCCTTGTATAATAGGGCTGCGCGTAGCGGTGCCTCCTTCTTTTGATTTTTGGTTATGTGTCATGATCAATTCGCTTCTGGCGGAATGGAAGGGAGCCGCGAACAGCAATAAGGGAGAAGAAACATAAGCCAATCATTCCGGCAATTAATTTGAATATTAAGTAACTACTCTCCAATTCAAAAGAAACACCATTTTGTATCTGAGTAAACATGCCTGCGAAAGCGCCTATTGCCATTAAGCCGCAAATAAGTCTCTGCCATTTAGGTGCTGTTTTTTCCGCTGTCATAGGTATCTCTTAATCACACATTACGCCGTGAATAATAGGAAATTGTAGCCGTCCTTTTTGGTTTGATTATTATGTGCCCTCAATTTGAATCAATTTCCTAGTTTATTGCAGCATCTGGAAGTGAGTGCAAATCAAAATTTGGATCAACAGTTTGCCCAGCAGCCCTACTAAAAAGCCCGTCTACTGAAATCTCCGACCCATTAGGTAATCTGAATCTGAAGGGGCCCGAGACAGAGTCGCTATTTCCTGAACCGATCCAAATTGAATCGAGCGGGTGAATGTCTCCATACTTCCCTCTCAAGAAAGACTCTAACTCTTCGTACGTTTGTACTTCGTCGACAGGTAAGGGCTCTAATTCTTTGTACGTTCGAACTTCGTCAATAGAGAATGCGGTGAATGGTGCGCTTACGATTTTGTTTGGAGCGAAGACGTCCTCTTCCCCAGAGCACGACGTTAAGATCGCAAGTATGGGTATTGAAAATTTCACGTGACTAATCACCTACAGTGCACATAACATTTGTATAAATGAACTAGAACTAAAAGGAGACAGATTTATTTTCTATAGAACTAATTATTAAGGGGGCCGATCGTATTCTAGTAATCTGATAACATAACTAGGATCAAGTGCGTCTGGCCCAGCATCGCAAGTAACAAATAAATCAGCAGTATCTAGATAATCTTCCAATAGTAGAAAGTGATAGGTGCCGAACTCCTCGCTAATACTAGAAACGAATACTACCTGACCGGCATCATCGAGAATTTGAACGCCTACATTGCGTAGGTCGCATGCAGAAAACTCACTTAGATCTACCTCGAATGAAAATAGAGCATATGGATGTTGGAATTCTTTCTCTAAATTGATTGCCGAGATTTCAATACCTAACTCTTCAGCCTCACTTGGTTGAAGTTGATTCTGCAATCCACCTATATACGTAGCTCCAGCCATAGCGAGAATTAATAAAATGCTCATTCAAGCTCCCTTAAC
This sequence comes from Gammaproteobacteria bacterium, assembly GCA_016762995.1. Taxonomy (GTDB): domain Bacteria; phylum Pseudomonadota; class Gammaproteobacteria; order Pseudomonadales; family Pseudohongiellaceae; genus UBA9145. The sequence goes on from JAESUT010000182.1 coordinate 6,559, forward strand.
GCCTTCAATAATAGGGACTCACGCAGAAAGCTCCCTTTTGGTATGTGTGGAATCGCTCGCTTAACGTCCATAAATTGTTCTAGACGTCAGGCCACTAATAATGTGTTCAACATAAGTATACCTTCCGATTACATTCCCAGATGGCTGCGCTAAAAAAAGCTCTCTGGCTGTATCGTTAACTATTGTGACATACCCTGATCCGTCTATAGCTGTATAGGTAATGTAGATTGTTGACTCTGTTCGAGTCATTGGGGTGTTATTTCTATTTTCCCAGTAATAGTTGTTTTCAATCTTAGTTATTTTCACTGAATCTTCTGGAGAAGATGGCAATTCTTTTCGATTCCCGAATTGGTCCATTGCGATGACCTTATTTGGAATGCCGAAAACAACAATCTCTTGTGCCGATATATGAAGAGGGGAAAACAGTAAAGCCAGATAAAGAATCGTTTTCATTTATGTTTCTCCTAATCTGCTCGCTTATTTCCTTGCCACAGCTAGTATCTCACTGATTTGGCGGGACTGCTACTTTGAGACGATTGCACTACGAGCCTGATGTAACTGTGTGCTTTGAGTCGATAACGAGCATAGAGAAAGCGTAAATCAAAGGGGTCAAAGTAGTTTGATCGTCGAATTCTCTAACTATACCTTTGGATCAAGTTATTCTGCCCCCTTTGCTGATTTCAATCAGCATACTCCCTAGCCAATTTCTCTGCTGCTGCCTCTGCAAGAAAAGCCGATCTATTGCTTATGCCAGCCTGAGCGATTTTAGCGCTGATAAGAGTCGGCAGTGTTACATTGATCTTTTCGGATTTTCCTAGGTAGGGTGTAATATCAACACTCACACCACACCACACCGCGCCTTTAAAGTCGGGGTTGGCTTGATGCTCTAGCATGTCACCAGGCAGCGGTATATTCTCTCCATCCTCAGCAAGTATTCCTAGATGCCCCTGAATAGCTTCTACGGCCTCACGCAGAGCTTTCTCTATTGTGACTCCAGCAGAAAAGCAGCCCGGTAT
>JAESUT010000053.1 GCA_016762995.1 Gammaproteobacteria bacterium
AGGCTACGGTTGAGCTGCGAAAGCGCTATTACCGGACACTCGAACTCGCGTGCCATCAACTTCAAGGATCGTGATATCTCGGAGATCTCGCCGACGCGATTATCGCCAAAGCCTTTGATCTGCATGAGTTGCAAATAGTCCACTACCACCATGCCCAGGTTGCCATGCTCGCGCACAATTCTACGTGCCCGCGCACGCATCTCCATCGGACTCAGTGCAGCACTGTCGTCGATGAAAAGAGGTCGGTCTTTGAGTTTCGCTACGGCGTTATTGAAGCTCGGCCAGTCTTCTTCAGTGAGTTTTCCACTACGCAGCTTGGTCTGATCTAGCTTGCCGATGGAAGAGAGCATACGAAAGATAAGGCTCTGTGCCGGCATCTCGAGGCTAAAGACCAGTACTGGCTGGTCCGTGTTCATCACCGCATGCTCAACCAGGTTCATGGCAAATGCCGTCTTACCCATCGATGGTCTTCCGGCGACTATCACTAAATCCGATTTTTGCCAGCCCGAGGTCATCTCATCAAGGTCGGTAAAGCCGGTGGACAGGCCCGTAAGACTGCCATCCATGCCAGCGAGTTCATCGATCCTATCCACGGCCTTGCTGAGCAATGGATTAATCGGGACGGGACCCTGATCCTGTGGTCGCTCATCCGCAATACTAAAGACTTCTTGCTCTGCCTCGTCCAAAACGACGGCGGCCTTCTTGCCCCCGGTGTTGTAACCGCTGTTGGCTATACCATTGGCGACACTGATCAGGCGACGCAGGATCGCCCGCTCGCGGATAATCTCGGCGTAGGCCTGTATATTCGCTGTGCCTCTGGCGTTGTCTGTTAATTCGCCCAAATACTCGATACCGCCAGCATTGGCTAATTCGTTCAGGCTATTGAGGGACTCCACCAATGTCACCACATCGATAGGACTACTAGCCTCACTCTGCTGTGACATCACGCGGTAGATAATCTGATGCTCAGGGCGATAGAAATCTTCAGGAAGAAGCACATCTGCCAGATTGTCCCATTCTGTATTGTCCAACATCAGACCGCCCAATACCGCCTGCTCCGCATCAACCGAATGGGGGGGCACTTTCAGCGCCGCTACATTGTTAGTTTCGCGGTTCTGGGGACTATAAGGGGTATCGAAAGACATCGTTTATTTCTGCTTGTACTAATATTTGTACTTTTGATAATACTGGAATTTCGGCGAAAAAAAACACCATCTGAGCTAACAGATAGCGTTTTTTGAAAACTAATTAGCCAAAGCCTAGAAACAGCCTAGAATGACTCAGTCTTAGTCTTCCTTTGTCTCTTCCTCGGCTGCATCCGCTGCAGCCTTTTCAGCGGCCTCGGCCTCGATGATCTCTTCGATCATGCTGCCATCTGCGCTAATGTCTGCGGCAGCATCAAGACCCTGAACTGCAAGTTTGATAGTCGCCGTAACTTCGTAGCCAAGATCCAACACGACCTCAAAGCTGCCCAGCTCGCGAATAACACCGTTTGGCAGCAATACTTCTGCCTTAGTGATATCGGACCCGCACTGCTCATTCAAAGCATCTGCAATATTCTGAGTACCCACTGAGCCGAATAGCTTGCCTTCATCGCTCGCATTGACCCGCATGTTAAGCGCAACATCAGCAACGACTTTCTGACGCTTCTGCGCTGCGGCAACATTCGAATCGTGAGCGGCCATTAGCTCTGCTCTACGGCTGTCAAAGTCAGCTAAATTTTGTTTTGACGCAGGTATTGCCTTTCCCTTCGGGAACAAGAAGTTGCGTGCAAAACCAGATTTCACGGTGGCGGTATCGCCGATTTCACCCAGATTTGCCATTTTTTCAAGCAAGATAACGTTCATTGGTTCTTCCTCATCTCTAATTCTTTTCTGGCACTTAACGCCAATGCTTCATTCTGTTTATTACGCCGGCTTTTGCAAGCGCGTTCTAAAATCGTACCAGCTATCTAACAGTGCAAGCAGCACGATCATATTCGCTATTATTGGCAACACGATTACCGCATACAACACCGCTAACCAAAGGCCCGATAACTTCTTTGCCGCTACCACTGCATGTATCAGGGCAAGCCCGGAAAACATCAGCGGTAAAACCAAATACAGCATCCAACTCTGCGGGATGAGTATTTCAAAATTTGCCAGCATCATTAAGCTGACTAGAAACAGCCCTGCTTTCTGCTCTACCCGGAGTCCATGGAATTCTTTTTGAAATCCACCGGGATTGTACAGCGCAGCCTGCATCCAGCGAGCCAGCATCAACAGGACTATGGCGAGAAACATATAGATCGCGCCCATAAAGCTGGTCATAACATTTCTTAGCGAATCCAGTTGCTCGCCTTGTATGCCATTTGCATCGAAGTAGGGCTGCATCTGAAAAAAGATCAAATCCAACACTGCCGGCTGCAAACGCAAATAAATCTCTACGCAAACGCCAACGGCGATTGCGCCTAGCAAGGTATATTCCCAGGACTCTGTTGCTCTGAGAAGCCCTGCCAATCCAGTAATTCCCAACAACATAATCAAGGGAACCGGATCGCCAGCCATGGCCCACCCTCCTATCGGAAGAATGGCCCAAACTAAAACCCGCGTAGCCTCGTTCAAGCCCTTACGTAATACGACTAAGCCAACAACTACCGGACTTAGAAAATTTACGAGTGGTATCAGGCCTAATAGCAGCACTGCCATTATGGCCTGCTTGCGTCCCTTCATTACGAATTCAGCAAGGCCGCGCATGGTTAGTACCATTTAAACCTGATGACTATCCGTATAAGGAATCAACGCCAAGTAGCGAGCACGCTTAATTGCAGTTGAGAGCTGACGCTGATAACGAGCCTTCGTGCCTGTGATTCTGCTAGGGACAATCTTGCCCGTCTCAGAAACATACGCTTTCAAGGTTTCAAGATCTTTGTAATCTATTTGTACTGTGCCTTCTGCCGTGAATTTGCAGAATTTACGTCGTCTAAAATAACGAGCCATAATTTTTATCCTGTCTATCTATCTCTATTCTTTCTAGGAAAGGGTTTGGAAGTTGCAGTGACTTAGTCCTGCTTCTTCTCTTCAGCTTTAGGAGCCGCAGCTTCTTCAGCTGGTGCTTCTTCAGCAGCTGCAGGAGTTTCCTCTACAGCAGGAGCCTCTTCAGCAGGAGCTTCTTCTACAGGAGCGGCTGCTTCTTCCGCGGCTTTCGCTGCGGCTGCTTTGGCTGCCGACGCTGCTGCTGCATCATCTTCCATCTTGCGCTTCTGCTCAGCACGCTGCTTGCGCTCTTTGCCTTCGCGCTCGCCTTTCAGAATAAAAGTTTCTTCCGTTACAGGCGCCTTAGTCTTAATAACCAGGTTACGGATAACCGCGTCATTAAAGCGAAATAGAGTAGTAAGTTCTTCCAAAGCCTCGCCGTTACACTCGATGTTCATGAGTACGTAGTGCGCTTTGTGGATTTTGTTTATTGGGTAGGCGAGTTGGCGTCTGCCCCAGTCTTCCAATCGGTGAATCTGACCACCGCTGTCATTCATCAACTGAGTATAGCGCTCGATCATCCCTGAGACCTGTTCTGACTGGTCGGGATGCACCAAGAATACAATTTCATAGTGTCTCATAGAGACTCCTTCTGGGTTAATGCCTTCCTCAGCACTGATGTGCGCGGTAAGACAAGGAGTTATGTAGCTACGGGAACTAGCCCCGCAGATAAAAACGAGGGGGAATTCTAGGGATTCTACGTGGGGGATGCAAGCTTTAGTGATGCTTCGAGAGAGCTATTCACAGAAAATTGGCCATTTTTGCCTATTTTATTGCTCGCGGCCCGACTAGCACCTATAACTTGCCACCTAAGCCGTACTAATATTCCGCTGCCTTTGAGCCTCATACAGGCAGACGCCCGTCGCCACAGACACGTTTAAACTGCTGAGAGCGCCCGCCATGGGGATAGATATCAGAAAATCGCAGCTCTTGTGAGTCAACCGGCGCAGGCCGCTGCCCTCCGAGCCCATGATCAGCGCTATCGCGCCGCCTAAATCTTGATCATAGAGGGAGCTGTCAGCCTGGTCGGCGGCACCTACAAGCCAGATGCCCTCTTCCTTCAGCTTGTCCAAACATCGAGCTAGGTTCGTCACCGTGGCGAGATTGACCGTCTCAGCTGCCCCGCAAGCCACCTTGCGCACTGTGGCGTTCAAGCTCGCGGAGTTATCCTTAGGGATGATCACGGCATCGACGCCCGCCGCATCCGCGCTGCGTATGCATGCCCCTAGGTTATGAGGATCGGTAACACCATCCAGTATCAACAATAAAGGTGGATGGTCTAGGCCCTTCAGCAACTCGAACAGGCCTTTTTCTGACAGAGTGCTGTTTTCGAAGTCCGCGACGGCAGCGACACCCTGGTGCACGCCTTCAAATTCTCTCTCGAAGGCTTCCTTGCTAAGCTCTTCTACCGCGACATTCGCAGCAGCCGCTTGTTCCCGAATGTCACTGATACGTTTGTCGTTTCGGCCGCTCTGAATTAGCAGCCGCTTTATTTTCTCCGGCCGCTGAGCAAGTAACTCGGAGACCGCATGAATGCCGATAACTTTTTCCTGATTGTCTAGCTTGTTCTTCATTGTGATCGTCACGGCTCTCGTTATGCTTTGGGCTTCGCATTCGGTTTCTTGCTGCGTCTAGCCGAAGGTTTCTTTTTGGGTTTCGCTGTTGAAGTGTTTTTTCCCGAGTCTGGGTTTTTTGTGCCAGTGACTTTACCTTTCCCAGGCTTAGACTCCGCTGTCGCTTGACGCTTCTTGTGCTTCAATTTCTTAGAAGGCTTCGGCTTTTTCGTGGAATCTGTTTTCTTCTTAGTGTATTTTTCTTTCTTCGACTGCGCTTTTTTAGATTCCTTCTTTTTTGCTTTCGTCTTGCCGAAATTTTTGGCCGACTGCTTCAAGCCAACCATCTGTAGATCGATCTTCTTCTCATCCAAATCAACGCGCACAACTTTAACTTCAACGCTGTCACCGAGACGATAGGTCTTCTGGCTGCGCTCTCCACTCAGACAATGATGCACTGGGTCGAAGTGGTAGTAATCGTTGCTAAGTTCGCTGATATGCACCAAGCCTTCGACGTAAATTTCATTTAGCTCAACAAACAAACCAAAACTCGTCACCGAGGTGACAGTACCGATGAACTCGTCCCCCACTCGGTCCTGCATGTATTCACATTTAAGCGCATCGATAACGCTGTAGCTCGCCGCATCAGCCCGGCGTTCAGAAGTGGAACAGATCACACCCAGCTCGACCATCTGTTTTAAGTCGAATGGGTAAATTGCCTTCTTCGGAAGATCTGCAGCTCCCGGTTGCTTCTTAACATGAGCCCCTGGCTTGTTACGAATTAGGTAACGAATGGCACGGTGCACCAACAGGTCAGGATAACGACGAATGGGCGAGGTGAAGTGAGCATAGGCCTCATAACCCAAACCGAAGTGTCCTAAATTCTCTGGCTGATAGACGGCCTGCATCAGGGAACGAATCAACATCGTCTGCAACAAAATACGGTCAGGCCGGCCCGCCATCTGCTTCAGTACATACTGGTAGTCTCCGGGCTCTGGCTTGTCTCCGCCCGGTAAATGCAGACCCAACTCCTTGAGGAACAAGCGTAGATTATCTAGCTTGGCCGGATTCGGACCTTCATGTACGCGATACAGAACGGGCAGTTTAGAGTCTTCCAATAAGCGCGCCGCAGCCACGTTCGCGCACAGCATGCATTCTTCGATCAAGCGATGCGCGTCATTGCGATACACCGGAACGATCTCTCGTATCTTCCTGTCTTCGCCGAATACGATGCGCGTTTCTGTCGTATCGAAGTCCATGGCGCCGCCGTTATCTCTCACGACTCTTAGCGCATGAAATAAAGAATACAAGCTCTCGAAATGCTCAATAAGGGACTCGTGACGCTTCTTAATAGTTGCCTGTATACTCTTCTGAGCATCGCTTTCTGCAGGCTCAATGATGTCGGAGACTTCGTTGTACGTCATGCGTGCATGGGAATGAATAACCGCCTCATAAAACTTGTAGCCAGTCATCTCGCCACTTTCCGCGATTTCCATCTCGCACACCATAGTCAGCCTGTCGACCTTGGGCTTCAGTGAGCAGAGCCCATTGGAAAGCTTTTCCGGCAACATCGGAATCACGTGACCTGGAAAATAGACAGAGGTAGCTCGCGCGATAGCTTCTTCATCTAACGCGCTGCCGATCTTCACGTAATGAGAGACATCGGCTATCGCAACAAAGAGTGTCCAGCCGCCCTCTTTATGTCGACGTGCAAACACTGCATCGTCGAAATCCTTCGCGTCTTCGCCGTCAATGGTAACGAAGGGAATGTCTCTAAGATCGGCCCGGCCCTGATACTCCTTCTCAGCAATTTCTTCGGAGAAACGACTTGTTTCCTTCTCCACATCGCTAGGCCAAACATGGGGAATATCGTGACTGCGTACGGCCACTTCTATTTCCAATCCAGGGGTGGTGCTATCACCTAAGACTTCGACAATCTTCGCGATCGCCTTGCGTCGCCTGCTCGGATATTCGGTAATCTCTGCAACGACAAACTGACCATCCTCGGCATTTCCTGCATGCTGATCGGGAATCAGGATCTCGTGACTCACCCGTTTACTATCGGGAACCAAAATGCCGAATCCGTCTTCACGGTAATAACGTCCTACAATCTGCTCGAAGCGGCGCTTGAGTATCTCTACAACCATGCCTTCGCGGCGGCCACGGTTATCGAAGCCGGAGTGTCGCGCGAGCACCTCATCGCCATCGAATAACTTCTCCATCTCTCGCGTACCGAGGAACATATCACCGGAGCCGTCTTCAGGAATAAAGAATCCATAGCCGTCTTTATTGCCCTGAATACGGCCCTTGAGCAGGTCCATATGCGCAGGCAGGCCATATAACCTCCGCCGATTGCTGATGATCTGGCCATCACGACTCATCGCTATCAGTCGCCGACGCAGCGCCTCGATCTGCTCCTCGGAAGTCAATTTCATCTGCTCACACAGCGACAGATGTCCGATTGGCTCACCGATTGTCTCTAACAATTCGATTATATATTCCCGGCTGGGAATGGGGTTGGCGTAGTTTTCAGCCTCGCGCTTAGCGTGAGGGTCTTTAGATTTTGGGGTTTTTGGCATTAAGGAAGGATACTAGAATTAAGAAGGCAGCACTATACACCTAGCGATGTGCAAAGTATGTGACTGTGGCCGCTAGGAACTGCACAAACCACAGTGTTGACAGCTACCATAGCTCTCGTTAGAGTTGCGTCCGGTCATTTCAGGGCCACACCCATCTAAGAACATGCTCAGGGGGTGTTGTGGTGGACAGCAGGCGAAAGCCTGCCGGAGAAGGTTGCAGAAATAGCAGGATTAAACCCATCTATTTATATGCCCAGGTGGTGTTGTGGTGGACAGCAGGCGAAAGCCTGCCGGAGAAGATTGCAGAAATAGCAGGATTAAACCCATCTATTTATATGCCCAGGT
>JAESUT010000183.1 GCA_016762995.1 Gammaproteobacteria bacterium
TACCTTTTTAAAGCGACTGGAAGACCGGCTGCGGCGAGATCGGCTGCAAGCTAGGTTTTCTGGCCGTACTATGGATATCGATATTCTATTGTATGGCAGTGAGTCGGGAATGGTCTGTGGTATCGAGTTGCCACGCCCTGAGGTCACGGAAAACGCTTTTGTGCTGCAGCCTCTTTCGGAGTTATTGCCCGACGCGGTCCATCCTGCAACGGGCATGTCCTACCTACAGCTCTGGCAAGACTATGACAAATCGAAGCAGCGGCTTTGGGCGGTTGAGATTGACTGGTCTGCCGAGTAGCGCAGGCTCGATGGCTGTATTTGCGATCGAGCTCAGTCATTCGCAATTTAGTCATTCATAGCGATGTGATTCGAGTGCTGTTCAATTCTCTCCATCCATTTGCCTATCGCTCTGTAGCCGTCTAGGTCGAAGCCGCCTTCGTGCGCCACATGAGTATAGGCATAGAGGCTGATGTCGGCGATAGTGAGTGAGTTTCCAGCGAGGAAGTCTGCTTTTTCTAGTCGTTGCTCCATCACAGACAATGCCTTGTGACCCCCGGTTTGTTTTCCCTCGTATTCGGCACGGCGCTCATCGGGCAGGCCCAAATATTTATTTATATAGCGGGCAGTCGCAATATAGGGCTCGTGGCTATACTGCTCGAAGAACTGCCACTGCAATACCTCTGCCCTGAGAAAGCGGTCGGGTGGAAGAAATTCGCTACCATCGGCGAGAAAATTAAGAATCGCATTGGATTCTGTGAGTGTACGGCCATCGCGAAGCACAAGGACGGGTATCCGGGTGTTGGGATTCATTTTTTTGAATTCATCGCTGTGTGTTTCCCCTTTGAGAATGTCAACGTGCAGCCATTCGTGCTCAATATTGAGATAACTCATCAGCAGTTTTATTTTGTAACAATTGCCCGATTGAATATCGCCATAGACTTTGACCATAAGATCGCCTCCGAATAATAGGTAGTGAATAGGTAGTGAATAGGTAGTGAATAGGTAATAGATGCTAGCTAGGGGCAGTGTTTAAGAAAGAGAGCGACCCCCGTCAACTCGTACAGTCTGTCCGGTGACATAACAAGCGTCATTTGCCAGAAAGAAAACAGTGTCGGCAATATTCTGAGGCTCGCCTAGGGTGCGCAGTGGAATCTTCTCCAGCATTTTTTGTCGATCTTCCAAGACCGCAGGATCAGATTCGTCTTCCATCGATGGAGGCCATAGTATGGCGCCAGGAGAGACGCCATTCACTCTCACTCGCGGAGCTAGCTCCTTGGCTAGCGACTTAGTCATCGCCTTTACTCCAGCCTTTGCCATGCTGTAAATAGGAAAGCCTTTGAGAGGGCTGTCTGCGTAGGTATCGGTCATGTTTACTATCGATCCGGCTCGTTGCTCTAGCTCGGGAGCGAATTGTTGGGCCAAGAAGAAAGCCGCCCGTAGATTGCTATCGAACAAGTCATCCCAGATTTTGTGATCGCATTCGGCTAAGGGAGTCGGGTAGAACGCGGAGGCATTGTTTACCAGAACATCCACACGTCGATAGCAATCGAATGCAAGTCGCGCAAGAGACTGGGTCTGTTCATGCTCGCAAAGGTCGGCCTGGAGGCAGAATGCGGAACCTGTCCGCAAGGCATTCAGTTGGGCGACCAAGGTATCCGCCGAATTTTTGGAGTGATTGTAATGGATGATGACATTGAAGCCTTCGGCATGGAATTTCTTGGCGGTACAGGCGCCCAGTCGCTTGCTTGCTCCGGTAAGGAAGCAGACTCGAGTGCCATGGCTTTGATTGGTGGATGTATTCACAGCATTTTCTGCCAGTTCTAATTCAGTGCGTTAGAGGAGTTGAGGCGGCTCAGGATGTCTTTCAATAGGCTGAGTCGGCTTTGCTGTACAAACTCTTGCGTGTTTTTGGGCTTAGCCTCTTTCAGCAGCGCTCCTATGTCCAGCTGTGATAACTCACTCAGTACCGTTGTTAGATACGCATTCTGTGGATAGTCGCGTTCTTCGAATCCAGTTCTGCCCTTGGCATCCGCCTCGCAGGCGAGCAGAAATTTCTGTACGCGCTCAGGCCGGCGGAATCCATCGAGTGACTCTATCAATTGCAGCAGCGTGGTGGGGCGCAGCTCCTTAATGCGGTGTAACTTGGTGTGATGCTCGCACACGAGGGCGGCAAGCTTAGAGAATTCATTCGGCACGTGTAGGCGCTTACTGATTTCCGCCTGCAATGGTAGGCCGAGGGTTTCATGTGCGTGGTGGCTGGGCCATTTAGCCTTGTCTGTGACCCCTTTGCCTACATCGTGCACTAGGGTTGCATAGCGAACAACAGGGTCGCCGGTTAACTTGGCCGCCTGTTGCAGACTAAGAAGTGTGTGCAAGCCTGTGCCCACTTCTGGGTGATACTTAGCCGGCTGCGGTACGCCGAAGAGTCGGTCTACTTCCGGTAGGATCGAATCAAGTGCGCCACATTCCCGTAGCACTCGAATAAATACATCCGGTGCTGGGCCGCCCATGGCTTGTTCAATTTCCTGCCAGACTCGTTCGCGAACGAGGGCATCGATCTCGCCGCTTTGGACGATGTCGTTCATTAGTTGCAGAGTATCTGGGGCGACAGTAAAGCCGAGCTTCTCGAAACGCGCTGCAAATTTTGCGACTCTCAGCACCCGCAGCGGGTCTTCGGCGAAAGCAGGGGATACATGACGCAGGATTTTGTCTTTAATGTCCTGGCGGCCATTGTAGGGGTCGATAATCTGGCCATCGCTTGATTCGGCGATGGCATTGATGGTGAGGTCCCTGCGTAGCAAGTCCTGCTCTAGCGTGACAAATTCAGACGCATCGAACTCGAAGCCGAGATAGCCAGCGCCAACCTTTCTCTCCGTTCGCGCTAGTGCATATTCCTGCTTGGTGTCCGGATGAAGAAACACGGGGAAGCCTTTGCCGACCTGCAAATAGCCTTGCTCTTTCATCAATCGAGCGTTGCTGCCGACGACGACCCAATCCTTATCCCGAATGGGGATGTCTAAGAGGTTGTCGCGGACCGCACCGCCGACTAGATATATTTCCATAGTCATCTTGAGCTGCTGCTTTTATTTAACTTTTATTCAACTTTGGTTTAATTTTTAGTTTAACTGGAGATGGAATATAGCTGCTGATCTTCGAGTCGCATTAAGGTCAGTTCGCGGCCCCAGACATACCCAGTATCTAACGCAAAAACATGTGCCTTGCCAGTATAGCCTTCGAGGGCCGCCCAGTGCCCAAAAAGAATAGTTGTTTCCGGCGATATTGTTTCGTATTCGAACCAGGGTTTGAGACCTTGTGGGGCTGATCCTAGGCCTTCTTTTACTGTGAGTTGCATCGTTCCTATTTCGTCACAGAAGCGAATTCGCGTAAGGGTATTAGTGATCACGCGTAAGCGGTCCAGACCCTCTAGGCGGTCGTGCCAACGGTTCGGAGTGTCGCCATACATATGACGAAGGAATGCTTTGTACTCGGTATCTTGAAGTGCGTACTGAACCTCCGCCGAAAGATCCAGCGTCTTTTGCAATGTCCAGTGAGGTGCTACACCCGCATGCACCATCAGAAAGTCTGTAACGCCAGCCTTAGTGTCTAGGCTTTCATAGTGGGCAAGCGGCTGTGTTCTTAGCCAATCGCAGAGCTGTTGGCAGTCTTTTGCGTGTAGCAGTTCATCCAGAGTGTCTTTGCTACGCGCAGGTGCGCAACCTTCGTGTATTGCGATGAGATGTAGGTCGTGGTTTCCCAAAACGAGTTCTATTGAGTCGGCCATGTCTATCAAGAAGCGCAATGTCTCTAGCGATTCTGGCCCGCGATTAACAAGATCGCCAACACACCAGAGCTTGTCTCTGGACTCTGAGAACTTAACTTTTTTAAGCAGTTTCTTCAGTGGCTTGTAACAGCCCTGGAGATCGCCGACCACATAGGTGCTCATGCGGACAAAAAGGCTAGAGTGAGTAATGAGTGCATGCCTGGCAGTATAACATCACTGGGCAGCAACTTGTTTTAGGGGCTTTAGCTTGCTTGGTTAGTGAACTGAGAGTGGAGGAGCTAACAGGAAGGGGGGAATCTGTGCCGTAAATTTTTCGCCGCTGGCACGCTGCATCTCATAATCGCCCTGCATGCTGCCGAATTGGGTTTCGATGACAGCGCCGCTGGTGTAGTGAAACGACTGACCCGGTAGGATTTCGGGTTGTTGACCAATTACGCCGGCACCGCGGACTTCCTCAACCTTCTCGTTGTCGTCTGTAATGTGCCAGTAGCGATTCAATAGTTTAACCACCTCGTCGCTACGATTACAGATTTCCACCGAGTAGGCGAAAGCATAACGGTCTTCACTTGGGTCAGACTGCTCTAATAAGTAGCGTGTTCTAACCTCAATCTGGATATCTGGTTGGTCGCTCATTATTATTTACTTCTCTTTAGTTTGCTCGCTTATTGCATCGCTGATCTTTACATAGTCGGCAAGGCCTAATTTTTCAGGTCTGAGCCTCATGTCTATTTCGAGATTATCAAGCTCGCTATCTGATATAAGTGTCTTCAGACTATTTTTTAAAGTTTTTCGACGTTGATTGAACGCGGTGCGCACAACGAGTTTAAGGCAGTCCGTATCTTTAGCGGTAATAGGTAGTATTTTGTGGGGCGTCAGTCGAACTATCGCCGAATTTACTTTCGGCTGTGGAGTGAAAGCTTGAGGAGGTACGTCGAACAGCTTTTCTGCCTGACAAAAATACTGCAGCATCAAACTAAGCCGTCCGTAGTTTTTATCGCCTACATTGGCTGACATGCGTTCAACCACTTCTAACTGCAACATGAAAGTCATGTCCTCAATTTTCTCAAAGTACTGCAGTAAGTGAAAAAGAACAGGCGTTGAAATATTGTAGGGAAGATTGCCAATGATACGAATGCGTTTGTCACTAAGCTCGAGATCATTCAGGTCGAACTTGAGAATATCGTGCTGGTGGATGTGTACATTGTCGTAGTCGCGGTACTGATGCCTAAGGTGCTCGGCTAAGTCGCGATCCAATTCGACACAGTCCAGTCTTGCGCCGGATCCGGCGAGTTGCTTAGTGAGGGCGCCTTGTCCGGGGCCTATTTCGAGTAGATGATCGTGGCTTGTGGGCGCGACCTCTCTAATAATGCGATCGATGACCTGCTGGTCGTGAAGGAAGTTCTGACCAAAGCGCTTGCGGGCCTGGTGTGTTGTTCCAGTGCTCAGAGTTACGGCTTTAAATTGTGCCACTAAGGCTGTCTCCAGTGTTTGCTCATGTCCAGCGCGGTAGCAATCGCATTCAAGAGGCTTCCAGTTTCGGCCTTACCGGTTGCGGCTAAATCCAGTGCGGTTCCATGATCGACGGATGTTCTTATGATGGGCAGTCCAAGGGTGATATTACTCGCCGCCCCAAAGCCCTTGAATTTCAGTACGGGCAGCCCTTGGTCGTGGTACATGGCCAGAACCGCATCGGCACTGGCGAGGTATTTGGCCGTAAAAAGTGTGTCGGCAGGCAGTGGGCCAACAAGGTTTATTCCGCGGTCTCGCATCTCATTCAAGACCGGTTCGATAGTTTCGATCTCCTCGCGACCTAGGTGCCCGCCCTCGCCCGCGTGAGGGTTGAGTCCGCACACCAAAATCTGAGGTTCAGCAATCCCAAATTTTGATTGTAGATCGGCGTTCAAAATTTTGATGATAGCGCGCAGTAGGTCTTTCGTGATCGCGGCAGGCACTGCGCTCAGTGGTAGATGCGTCGTCGCCAGGGCGACACGTAGGCCTTCGGTCGCCGGCATCATAACGGTCAGGTCTTGTTTGCAAAATTCGGCGAGGTACTCGGTGTGTCCGGAGAAGGGTATTCCGGCGTCATTGATAATGCCCTTGTGAACCGGCCCTGTGACCATGGCATCGCACTTGCCGTCGCTGACTGTCTTTGCAGCTACTCGCAGTGTTTCCAGGACATAGTCTGCATTGGCCTTATCTAGCACTCCTGGCGTTGCTTTCGATCGCAATTGAACGGGCAGCACGGTAAGTTCTCCCGCTTTTGTCTCTGTGGGTTCAGTCCCTGCCTCGAAATTTTTAATTGTAAGTGGGCACCCTAATTGCGCGGCTCGACTCGCAAGCAGTTGTGGGTCGGCGACGATGACTAATTCGACATCGTTTGGTGGCCTCTGTGCTATGGCAATGCACAGGTCGGGTCCAATGCCGGCGGGCTCTCCTGGGGTGATAGCTATTCGGTGTGTCACAACGGCCTTCCTGCAGAGCTATCGGGGTGGTCTAAAATAGTAAGGTCTTCTAGATGAGGCCGTAGCGAATACTAGTCGATAAATTCTACGAAGGCTTCTTCGCGAATCTCTATCAGCCAGTTTTGTAATTCCAAATCAAACTTGCGATTGCGCAAGGAGTTTTCGGCCTGATTGCGCGAATAGATTGTGCTGAAATCGGTAACGCGGCGTTCTATAACTTCTACAATATGCCAGCCAGTGCTTGAGCGAAATGGTTCACTTAGCTCTTCGAGCTCAAGAGCATCTATTACGGCCTCCATGTCCGGCGGCATTTGTCCCTCATTGATCCAGTCCATGTCGCCGCCTGCAACGACAGAAGTGTCGTCGTCGGAGTTTTGTCGCGCCAGTGTCGCAAAGTCTTCGCCGTCGATAATTTGTTGTCGAAATTCACGAATCTCATCTTCTGTCTGCTGCTCGTCCCGAATCTCATTAGGCGTCAGCATGATGTGGCGAAAGTTTGTCTGATTCACCATCTGCTCGGTGCCGCCGGCCTTGTTCACTAGCTGAATTAGGTGAAAGCCATTTCCTGCTTCGATGGGCCCTTCTACATCGCCGGTCTCCATGCCTTCGACAATCTCTCTAAACAGGTTGGGAAAGCCTTCAACTTTGCGCCATCCAAACTCCGTTGCGTCAACTTCAAACAAACGGGCCTGGCGCGCTGTTGCTCTCACTGCTGCAAAACTCTCACCTTCCTTAATGCGTGCGACTAATTCGGCGGCATAGCGTAACTTGCTTTGTTTTGATGCAGGTTCTTCTTCACCGTCGGCGAGAACGAGCATATGTTCAACGAGGTAATCGGGGGCCATGATTTCACGGCCCATCTCCGAATTCAGAAAGTTATCAATTTCCTGTTCGGTAATTTGAATTCGACGATTCACCATGCCGCGCTGTAACTCTTGTAGAGTCATCTGCTTGCGAACTTGTTCTCGAGTTTGCAGATAGACGCCGGCCTCGTTTAATACGTTCAGGTATTCATCGAAACTCAGACTGTTGTTCTCGGCCATAGTGATGAGAATTCGGTTAATTTCGTCATCGTTAAAGCGAATGCTGACTCTTTCTGCCAGCTGCATTTGTATATTCTCAAGTATCAGAGAATCCAATACTTCTGTCCTGAACTGCTTGGGTTCTGGAAGAGAGCGCTCGGCGCGA
>JAESUT010000184.1 GCA_016762995.1 Gammaproteobacteria bacterium
CGATAGGTCATAATTAAGTAATTGAGGTGTAAATTCTTCGCTTAGTGCCGGCGTAACGTGGACGATTCCCGCTTCAATGTCTGCTCTGAGCCAAGGTTCGATGTCAGTGCTTTTTTCCGTTTTTAGCGCAGTTAGCAATTGCTCTGCTGCCGCTTCAGTGTGTATCCATATTTCGATGCGCTCACTAAGACCGGCAACCCGAACAACGGAACTAGTCTCAGACGAACTCACACCGTTGGTATTTTCAGGCAGATCCAGGCCGAGGATGGAGAGAGCCTCTTCTATCCCTTGGCCGATAACGCCAAGAGCGACGGGTGCGGAATCGTTGTTACCTTCCAGCTTAGAGAGCTCGACCTTTGAAAAAACAGCGTATTTTCTTAAGGTCTCGAGTATTTTTTCCGCCATGCCATCCGCGCATTGCATGACTATGCTCTCACCAACTTCAACGAGTCGAAAGTCCGCGATGACACGGCCTTTGAGGTTACACAGTACGCCGGTTAGGCTGCGGTCAGCGGAGAGTAGCTCGGTGTTACAGCTGAGTTGGCCCTGCAAGAAGCTAATTCTGTCTGCACCACTGATGCGGATGAATTCGTGGGTGTTAAGTGAATAAATACTGTTTTGCATGGCAAGGATGATACTCGATTGCAGTGTTTCATAAAGCGGCTGTCGCAAGTGTGAGCGAATTTCCGCATAATTGGTCACAGCCGAATGACTCGGCGACTTACTCAATTAGATGGCGACTAAATGCAAGAATTCAATAAGCACGAAATATTTTGGCACAGTCGTCGTGGCATGCTTGAGTTGGATTTACTCCTTGTTCCCTTCGCGACGGAAGTCTTCGAGTCGCTCTCCCGCCCAGATCAAATGTTATATGTCGACCTGCTTGAAGAGGAAGATCAGGACCTGTTTACTTGGTTGATGCAGCGCAGTGCACCTGACGATCCACGCTTCGTACCTATTATTCGCCAAATATTGGCGCACAATAACCGCTAGTACTAAGCTTAAGCAGGGAGAAGGGGGCTTGTGGCAGGGCCGTTAGCCCTCACAGCAGTCGTTGACTAAATAACCAGAATAACCAGAATAACCAGAATAACCAGAATAACCAGAATAACCATGATCAAATGTAAGCTGCGCTGGTCGCTCTTCGAGCTCGGTTTTGTGAGTGCCTGTCATCTCATGGCGGCAATATCTGTGCTGCTTGCCGAGTTGTTGATCGGCTTAGAACTTGCAATCGTAATTGCGGTGCTGGTGAGTTACCTAGTCTATCTTCGAGATCAATTCCAAATGTTCATTGTGCCTAGGCGGGGCACCTGGCAGCGGCTAAAACCCGAACTCATCATTGGCCAGCAATCCGCTCGCTTGAGCCGTTTCGGGAAGCTAAGGGAAATGCAGCTACCAAGAGTGGTCTATTTTAGTGAGTTTCTGCTGGTGCTAAGTTTTCATCCTGAGTCTGAGAGGGGCTCAACCAGGGCCGTTCATCTAGTGTTGTGGCCGGATAGCCTGGAGCGTAGTGAAGCTGCGCGTTTGCGGCGCTATCTGCGTTTCGATCTGCCTAGTGGCTTAGCTGTGAACTAAGCGAGCAGTTCAGCAGACGTGTAGATAGGTAGGTAGATAGGTAGGTAGATAGGTAGGTAGGTAGATAGGTAGATAGATCGAAGCTTAGTCGAAAGTGGATGGATCTAGAATCGTGTCAGTGGGGTTCGCCTGCGACTGCGGATAATCTAGCGTGAAATGCAGACCTCGGCTTTCTTTGCGCCGGATGGCACAGGCTATGATCAATTTGGATACGAGGGCTAGATTCCGCAGTTCCAGCATATCTTTTGTGACGCGGTGCTTGATGTAGTAGCCCTGAACCTCTTCTCGCAAGTTATTAATACGCCGCTCTGCTCTGTGCAGGCGCTCATCGTTTCTCACGATGCCGACAAAATCCCACATGCAGCGACGTAGCTCATCCCAATTGTGAGATACGAGCACCTCATCATCAGACTTCCTAACTCGGCTCTCGTCCCAGGCATCGATCTCTGTGCTATGGGCCGTGGACGCAATTTTACTCTGAATGTCTTTTGCGGCACCGAACGCCACAACAAAGCACTCGAGCAGGGAGTTGCTGGCCATACGATTGGCGCCGTGCAGGCCGGTAAAACTGGTCTCGCCTATCGCGTATAAATGATCGATGTCGGTTGCGCCGTCCTTGTTCACCATGATGCCCCCGCAGGTGTAATGCGCGGCAGGCACGACGGGGATTCTATCGGTTGTTATGTCGATGCCGAATTCTAGGCAGCGCGTATAAATAGTAGGGAAGTGCTCGGTTATGAATGAAGCGGGCATGTGAGTGATGTTCAAATAGACACAGTCGCAGCCGAGTCGCTTCATCTCATGATCGATGGCGCGGGCAACGATGTCTCGTGGTGCTAACTCTTCACGGCTATCGAAGCTGGACATGAATCGGCTGCCATCAGGTAGTTCTAAGGTGGCCCCTTCGCCGCGCAGCGCCTCAGTAATGAGAAATGACTTGGCATGAGGGTGAAATAGGCAGGTTGGGTGGAATTGATTGAATTCCATATTGGCCACGCGGCAGCCTGCGCGCCAAGCCATGGCGATGCCATCGCCACTCGCTCCATCAGGGTTTGTGGTGTACAGATAAGCCTTGCTGGCTCCACCGGTTGCTAGAGCGACAAACTTGCTCTTGATGAGGTCTACGCTGCCCGATTCCAAGTTTAATACATAGGCACCTACGCAGACGCTCCCAGACCCGTCTTTTCGCTTTTGTGTCACTAAATCTACAGCAGTACAATCGGCCAACAGCTCGATGTTTGGGTGCGCTTGAGCGCATCTGGACAGCGTCTCGAACACCGCCTTACCGGTTGCATCGGTAGCATGGATAATGCGGCGCTTGCTGTGCCCGCCTTCTTGCGTTAAATGCAGGGAACTTAGCTCTGTTGATATCGATTGGTTCTCGCCAGACTCGGCGCTTCTCTTCGTGGTAAAGGGGACGCCTTGCTCGACCAACCACTTTACTGATTCAGCACTCTCGGTGACGATATGCTGAACTATGTCTTCATGGCAAAGGCCTACACCGGCCGCAAGTGTGTCCGCAACATGTGACTCAATGCTATCAGTTTCATCTAATACGGCGGCAATGCCACCCTGTGCATAGAATGTGGCTCCCTGATTGAGGTCGCCCTTGCTAAGCACGGCTACGCGAGCAAAGTCTGCCGTTTTTAGGGCAAGCGTGAGGCCAGCCGCACCACTGCCAATGATCAAGATATCGAATTGAAGTTGGTTTTGAGTTGTTGAGGAGTTCATAAGGTAATTGTAACTAATTGAATTAATTAGTTTTTATTGTCATTGATGAATTGAAAAAAATTGCGCCTGCTAAGATTGTTACCGGCAAGATGTTGCGCTAGCAGCCGATCGAGCGAGGATTCTTGCACATTTACACTGAAAATCTCTAGCCTAATAATGGTTAGGACTCATCTGTATTGCATAAAGCTGTCATAATTTGCTTCTTTTCAAGAACTTTTGCAGATAGACGTTGTCTATCGATGTGAATGAATGCATTTGTTCCTTGTAGTGTCGACGTAGAACGCCAGCAATAACGGAGTTGGAACAGATGTCAGAGGATACGGATCAACAATTAGTTGACCGGGTGTTAAGCGGCAATAAAAACGCATTTAACCTATTGGTTTTGCGTTATCAGCACAGAGTATCGGCCCTAGTAGGGCGTTTCATCCACGATTCCCATGAGGCTGAAGATGTTTGCCAAGAAGCCTTCATTAAAGCGTATAGAGCACTGCCTCTATTTCGTGGCGATAGCGCTTTCTACACGTGGTTGTACCGTATAGCGGTAAATACGGCGAAGAATTACCTGGTCTCAAGGAAGCGAAGACCACCAGCTAGTGACGTAGAAGTAGAAGATGCGGAGCAGAGTGAAGTAGGCAGCGTACTGCGGGAGATTGAGAATCCTGAGAGTAAGCTGGCCACCGCCAAATTAAAATTGGCGATAGATCAGGCGATAGAAGATTTACCGGAAGATTTGCGCACGGCGTTTACGCTACGCGAATTTTCAGGGCTGAGCTACGAAGACATTACCGAAGTCATGGATTGTCCAGTGGGTACAGTTAGATCGCGCATTTTTAGAGCCCGAGAAGCGATTGATAAGAAGATTAAGGGTTTACTCGAATAGAGAGACGGGCAAAGGTACTAATCCGGCAGAGTATTTGGATTAAAATTTAATTAGGCCAGATTGAAGAACTACAGGGGTGCTCAATGAGCCAGATCGACTCAGAGAATAGTCGCGAGACAATATCTGCATTACTCGATAACGAGGCAGATGACTTGGAATTGCGTCGCTTTCTAAAATCTTGTGAACAGGACCCGGCATTGCTGGAGACCTGGGAACGTTACTCTCTGGCTCAGTCGGCGCTCCATGAATCTATAAAGCCCGTGAGTGCGAGCCTAAGTCAGCGCATCGCTGCACAGATCGAGCAAGAAGCCCCGTTATCGGCAGCCCCTGTAGCGCCAGCTCAGTTTTCTTGGAAAGATGGCGTTGCCAAATTGGCAATCGCCGCCTCCGTGGCCGCGGTATTCCTAGTTGCCGTGCAGGTAAATCTGGATAGCGGTATTTCTACTGTTCCTGCTATCGCCAATCAATCTGCTGAAAATACTGAATCGCCAGCCATGCTATCGCTAGCAGCAACGACGCTGTTGACCGACGCTAGCGCCGATGGAGCGGTCTTGGTCGATGGTGGTATCGTGCGTCAATACATTGAGAGCCTGAGGATCGACGATGAGGAGCCGGTGCGTATTGAGCATATTCAGGATTCACCGCTGTACCATCTAGTCAATGATTTGCAGGCAAATCCCTAAACCTTCATCCTAAAACATTCTTCCTAAAGCCCCTCTAGCTCCGAGCTTGCAGCTTGTATGCTTGTCTTGCCGTTGTGTTAAAGTATTGCCTCGATTCAGGCTCACCTTTGGTCCAGTTCGGCTCAAAGAGCCAGCCTGTGCAGTGTTTCATAGATGCGGAAATTCTTTATGCGAACTCTTAGTGAGGCCAGCCTCAAATTGTCATCGATCGGTTTTGCGGTTGCCTTACTCCTAGCGGCGAGCAATAGCAGCTATGCTCAAGCAGCTCTGCCAAATTTTGCCGATCTTGTTGAAAATAACGCGCCGTCGATCGTTGAAATTTCAACCATCAGGCGTGTCTCCAGCCGCAGTGCCATTGGCGACGATGAGATCGAAGAATTATTGCGACGACTAAACCCAGGTCAGGAGCCAGACCTCGACATCGAAGGGTTGCCAGAGCAGCGGCAACGCGGGGCCGTAGGGTCGGGCTTTGTGATTTCCAGTGACGGCTACATCATGACAAACAATCATGTTGTCGCTGACGCCGATGAAATACAGATCACTCTTAATGATAGAAGAGTCTATGACGCTAGGGTCATAGGACTCGATGAACCCTCCGATCTCGCCTTGTTGAAGGTGGACGCGACAGATTTGCCCTTTGTTGAGTTCGGTAACTCCGACAGCCTCCGTGTAGGCGACTGGGTGCTAGCCATCGGCTCGCCCTTTGGCTTGGAGTTTTCTGCGGCCGCCGGCATCGTGAGCGCGAAAGGGCGCTCAATGCCTGGAAGGTCCACCTACAACTACATGTCCTTCATCCAGACGGATGTCGCAATTAATCAGGGTAATTCAGGTGGTCCTCTTTTCAATTTAGACGGCGATGTCATCGGTATCAATTCGCAGATTCTAAGCAGCACCGGTGGCTCTAACGGTATTTCTTTCTCTATTCCCAGCAATGTCGCGGTGAATGTCATGGAGCAATTGCGTGACACCGGTGCAGTCGAGCGTGGGCTGTTGGGCGTGCGCATGCGTGAGGTCGATTACGCACTAGCTGAAATCTTCAACATGGAACGACCGCGGGGCGCCTTCGTCGATGATGTACAGATCGACAGCCCGGCAGAGGCGGGCGGTGTACTTATTGAGGATATTATTCTCGAATTCAACGGGCATGACATTGGCTACTTCAGCGATTTGCCATTCTACGTAGGCCAGTACCGCCCAGGTACCGCGGCGAAGATACTTGTCTATCGCGAAGGCGAGCTCAGAGACCTTACGGTAATTTTGGGTAGTTCGCCGACCAATAGCGTTCCAGTCATTGAGCCGGAAATTATTCATGAGCGCGCTAATCCACTCGGTTTTCGTGTCAGCGAGCTGAGCGGTGAACTGCGCAGAGTTACCGGCTTGAGCGGTGTGCAAATTGCAGAATTGAATTCAGGTCCTGGCCGTGAAGCCGGTTTGCTGGTTGGCGATGTTATCGTGTCACTCAATCGGCAGGAGATCGACTCGGCTGATAAATTTGCGAGTGTTGCCAGCAATTTGCCTGATTCGGGGTTCGTTCCCATTCGAATAGTACGTGAGGGTCAGGGCACGACCCTGGCGCTAGAGCTCGAGCGCTAAGGCTATGCGCTTTCCAGGCGTGTAAACTCACAGCTTGCAGGCCTGATTCTGCGCGGCTTAACTCGCTAATTCTCCTGACACTCGGTTTGATTTGCTGTAGACTTGCCCGCTTGATTTCACCCTGTCTAATTCCTCCTACTGTGACCTATTTGCTTCGTGACTGACCTAAGCCATATCCGAAACTTTTCAATTATCGCCCATATCGACCACGGTAAATCTACGCTTGCCGATCGCTTTATCCAGACCTGCGGAGGCCTGAGTGCTCGCGAGATGGATGTGCAGATCCTCGATACCTTGGATATTGAGCGCGAGCGCGGCATTACTATTAAAGCGCAGAGTGTGACGCTGCACTACGATGCGCTGGACGGCGAGCGGTATCAGCTGAATTTCATCGACACCCCCGGTCACGTGGATTTCACCTACGAAGTATCACGATCGCTTGCCGCTTGCGAGGGCGCGCTACTCGTCGTGGATGCTGGGCAGGGTGTAGAAGCTCAGTCCGTTGCGACTTGTTATACGGCGATAGAGCAGGGCCTCGAAGTTATTCCTGTATTGAACAAGATGGATCTACCGCAGGCAGAGCCCGAACGTGTACGCATAGAGATAGAAGAGATAATTGGTATAGATGCCTCGGAGGCTGTCTGTGCGAGTGCGAAGTCAGGCCTGGGTATTATTGATATCCTCGAACAAATTATTATCAAGATTCCACCTCCGGTGGGCGACAGAGATGCCGATTTGCAGGCACTAATTATCGACTCTTGGTTCGATAATTATTTAGGCGTGGTTTCTCTAGTAAGGGTCATGGCAGCCACCCTTAACAAGGGTGATAAGATTATCGCGAAGTCTTTAGGCAAGTCCCATGTGGTGGACAGCGTGGGTGTGTTTACGCCTAAGCGT
>JAESUT010000185.1 GCA_016762995.1 Gammaproteobacteria bacterium
TAGATTCCATTGAGACGTATTACTTGTAATTGTGGATTTTTCCGATCCCTGTTTTAGTACGTACTGTTAGATGCTGCGAGGCGTGCGTAGAGGATTAGTGGCGATTTACGGGGGGTGTAGTGGTCGTCGGTTTAAATCCGGCCGCCCCGACCAATTCCTCCACTATTTATCGAGGGCAGCTACCCCAATAAATCATAGCTATCGGTTGAGCCTTCCTCACTAATCCTGTCGACGGCCAAAAAACGTTCTTCCACCTCATCGATATAATCAAGAATGGCTTCTCGCGCACAAAATTGCACGGTCCTGCCTTTGTGCATGGCTAGCACGAGCAGGCGTTTCTCAATATCACTAGGCAGGTCTAATGTGAACATTGGGGCGCCTCTAATTTCGTTTTGGCATCGTTTAAGTGCGTAAGGTCGAGGCACGTCCCTGTACCTCTAGATAGCATTCCTTGCTGTCTATAAATATAGCTGGGTAGGGCGGGAATTCCAGTTAACAAGAGATTTACCTCGAGTTAACTGCGGTTGCCTGACTCTGAAGGCCCATGCGGTTGTAGGGCCTCAGCATCCTTTGCAATAATCATTCAGCGTACTTATCTTTCTAATTGAGAACGCGGTAGCCCCTGCCTATCAAGCAACGTTTAATTACGCGTTCTCGTTCACGTATTCCTTCCCCAACGCCTCTGGCACCTCCGCCGATCGCACCAATGCCTGCTCCTTTTTTAGCCGTATTACTGTTGCCAACGACGGCCCCGAAAACACCACCTACTACTGCGCCGGTAACGGCACCACTTCCTGCTTTCTGCGCGATAGCCACTTCATTGGCATAGTTTTGGCATTGCAGTAGATCGGCATCGTACTGCGCTAGATTCACGCCTTGGGTATCTATAATCGGGTTGTTGCCTGTAAGTTCTTCGATACTAGAACAGGCTGTAAGGAGCAATGTAAGGAGTGAGCTAAGGAGAAAGGTATTGAGCAGAACCGGTAGACTTTTAGACATTGTAGGGCCCTCTGTTAAACGTGAGATGCCTTTAATAGAACGCAGTATGGGTTATTCGGTTTACATAAAAGACAAAATACACGCCTGCGGCAGTGGGTGGATGGCAGTGGGTGGATGTAGTGGCATAGTGAATTTGGCCACCTAAATAGAGGTGTTATTATGCACCTCATACAATTAGCTGGCTATATGACACGCAAGAGAAGGCCAGCCATCAGTCCTGAGTTTAAGCTGGAATCAGCCCTGCTGGTGGTTGACCAGAACTACTCCGTTAGACAGGCAGCCGAAGCTGTTAATGTGAGTGCTTCATCAATGGATAAATGGGCAAGGCAATTACGCGAAGAGCGTAAAGGAATCTCATTCATGCCCAATGCTTTAACTCCAGATCAACGTAAGCTCAGGACCTGGAAAGGCGCACCAAGCGCATTGAGACGGAGAAAGAAATTCTAAAAAAGCTACCGCTCTCTTGATGTTGGACTTGCTGAACAATTTGCGATAATTCAAAAACTGACAGAGAGCTACAACGCAGTGTAACTATGCGCGGTTTTTGAAGTTCATCGCTGTAGCTATAAATATAGGGCTAAGCGTTCACGCAAAATTGACCTGCGAAAGATTCAAGAGATGACCTTTGTTAAGACCATCCACAGGGAAAGTAACGGTTCTGCAGGCGCTAGAACGATTGCAACAATATCCTCTGCTAGAGGTCATGCACTAAGCCGGTATGTCGCCACAGGCCTTATGAAGCGCTTGGGCTTAGTGAATTGTCAGTTGCCGAAGCATGCTTATAGAAAGCAGCTCAAGAATATGTGGAGATCGAGAATCATCTAAATCGAGAATTTGCAGCAACAGAACTAAACCAGGTTTGGTGTGGTGATGTCGCGACTATTTGGGCAGGGAATCGCTGGTCTTATCTGGCGGTTGTGATTGAGTTATTTTCTCGCAAGCCAATCAGTTGGGCAATATCACATTCGCCTAATAGCGAGTTGACAGGCAAAGCTTTAAGCATGGCCTTTGAAACAAGTGGAAGGCCTCAGAATGTTATGTTTCATTCTGACCAAGCTTGTCATTATACGAGCAGGCAATATCGTCAGCTATTATGGCGTTAGCAGATAAAACAAAGCATGAGCCGTAGGGGTAACTGGTGGGATAATGCGCCGATGGAAAGGTTCTTCAGAAGTTTTAAGACTGAATGGATGCCGTCGATAGGCTACCGCTCATTTATTGAAGCAAAGTTTGCGGTGAACAATTACATTATCGGCTATTACAGTCGAGTGAGGCCGCATCAACACCGCGGCGGACTATCGCCAAACGAGTCAGAGAAAAAGTACTGGATCAAACATAAGCTGGTGGCCAATATTACTTGACCACTACATTACACTGGCTCTAGGTGTGTGATTTATATCCTCATTTGATTGGTTAGCTGTGTTCAAGAGTCCCGGCAGTCGAGAGGCCGATTTTTCAGGGAATTGCTTGAGATCTGAATCGCTTATGTTGATTAATTCATAGTTAATATTATAGGAATACCTAGCTGTAAGCTGCAGATTGATGCTGGCCCCCAGATGCAAATAAACTTCCTCTAACTCAAAGCTTTGGTCGAAAACTCTTCTGAGCGTGGCTGAGGTGAGGCCTGAGGTATTGCTTGATGTTGCCTTGCTTTCGCCATAACCGGCCCAGATGCTGGAAATCCCTAGCGTTTCCATGGGAAAAGAATAGACCAAGCGGGCCTTCCACCTATCATTTTCTAGGTCGGTAACGGTTAAGGTTTGAGGGTCACGAAAGAATATTTGCAGGTTGATGAGGTTAATTTCATCCGCGGCCACATCGAAATCGTCACAGTTGTTGGAGTAGGCAGGCATTTCCATCGAAGTTACCGAATGCCGATTGTCCGGCGCTACTAAATTGGCTTCAAAGAAAGGCTATTTAAATCCTATCCCTGTCTCGTGGAGTCGAACGAATCACCAATGTCCACGATCGATACCGAGTTAATAATGCCAAGGCCCATTGTCAACTGGTGCGCTTATTGGCTATCAGGTCGCCCTGCACATCCAGAAAATCGACAGCAGTTGTTCACCGCCAAACCCGCAATGCTTATTTCGAATTCGCGGGCGGTTGCTGTGTATGCCGATTGATTGGGGCTATTGATCCAGCCTAGAGGAGTGCCGCCGCTAGCAGCGGTGGAAATACTCAAAAACGCGGCTAGAAAACAATTCCTTGCCCAGTAAAGTCTGAAAATCATCTTATGTTAAGGTCGGTGGTTAGTAGGGGAGAATGAAGTTATTGTAGGATTTAAAATTAATAAAGAGTTTATTGTCAGCAACTTAGTCAACGCGTGTTTGTTAGGGCTGTTATCAATAGGAGTTTGTAAGCGAAATTTCATTCGGGAGGCCTGATTTATTGCCGCGCTTTTTAGTGGCTCTCCAGTTTTCTAGTGTCATTGAACTGTCAAATCGGATAGACTTTACTGCGGTGTTTAACACGAGAATAAAACATGGATTTAGCACAGAAACACAGCTTTTGTTACATCGCTAGTGTCAGTCTTTAGTCCGATTTGTTCCACCACTACCTGTAACAAGTAGGTAATTTTTTAGAGACATCCATGCGCCTGAAGTGTATCAAATTAGCCGGTTTTAAATCCTTCGTTGACCCCACCACAATCGAGTTTCCTTCCAATCTCTGTTCAGTGGTTGGGCCAAATGGCTGTGGCAAGTCGAATGTTATCGATGCCGTTCGCTGGGTGATGGGTGAGAGCTCCGCGAAGAACCTTCGTGGCGAGAGCATGACAGACGTCATCTTCAACGGCTCTGGAGGCCGCAAGCCTGTTGGTCAGGCAAGTGTCGAGCTGGTTTTCGATAACCACGACCATAAGCTTACCGGCGAGTATGCGAACTTCGATGAGGTTTCCATTAAGCGCAAGGTCGACCGCGCCGCGCAGTCTACTTATAGCCTGAACGGCACGAAGGTTCGCCGTAAAGACGTCACCGACATTTTCCTAGGCACCGGTCTCGGTGCGCGCAGTTATTCCATCATTGAGCAGGGCATGGTGTCCCGCCTCATCGAGTCTAAGCCAGAAGAGCTTCGTGTGTTTATCGAAGAAGCGGCTGGTATTTCCAAATACAAAGAAAGGCGTCGAGAGACTGAAAACCGTATAAAGAGAACGAAGGATAATCTCGAGCGTCTGGAGGATATTCGTGAGGAGCTAGGCCGTCAGCTGGCCCACTTGCAGCGCCAATCTGTTGCCGCCGAAAAGTACGCCGAATTCAAGCAGCAGGAACGTAGCACGACAGCGAACCTGAATGGCCTTCGCTGGAGCAGCCTAGATAAGGAATTGAGCGAGAATCAGGAGGCTATCAAGGGGCTTGAGATTAAGATCGAGTCGAGCACAGCTGATCAGCGCGAAATAGACGCGAAGATCGAGGAACACCTATCTCACAATGCAGACCTCGCCGATACCTTCGGTGAGGTGCAGGCGCGTTTCTATAGTCTGGGTAATGACATTGCCAGGATTGAGCAATCGATAGAACACCATATCGAACGCCTAGATCAGCAGAATCTTGATCTGCGGGAGACCGAGGAAGCTTGGTCACAAACCAAAGAAGAGCTGGATGTTGACCTTAAGAGGATCACGCAGCTCGATGCCGAGATGCTTACCCTAACCCCAGCACTGGAAGAGGCGCGCATTGCAGAGCAGTCTTCCTCGGAAGTGCTTGCCCAGGCAGAACAGGATCTAACCCAATGGCAGCTCGATTGGGATGTTTTCAATCAGCGTGCCGAAGAGCCGCGCCAGGTTGCCGAGGTAGAGCAATCCAGAATCCAGCAGCTGGAGAGTATCGTTGAGCGCGGACTCGAACGAAGACGCAAGCTCGAAGATGAGAATAGATCGCTTACAGAGGGGCCTATCGATGACTCCGTCGGCGAAGCTTCAACCGAAGTGTTGCTGCTCGAAGAAACGTTGACCTCGATGCAGGCAAAGAACCGAGCGCTAAACCTGTCGATCGAACAGCATCGTGCATCTATTAGTAAGGGCTCCGACGATTTAAACGAGATTCGCAGTGAATTACAGACTTCTAAGGGAAAACAAGCGTCATTAGATGCGCTGCAACAAGCGGCTTTAGGGCAAGACAACGAATCCTTGAATAAGTGGCTAGCCAAGCAGGGCCTGGATAACCAAATAAGGCTCGCAGAGGGCATCAAGATAGACGATGGCTGGGAGCGCGCGGTAGAGATGGTGCTTGGCGACTCGCTGCAGAGTATCTGTGTCGAAGGTCTAGACAATATAGAGGCGATGTTGTCTGAGTTACCACAGGGCAAAGTCGCTCTTATTGATGTGCGTGCCGCCAAAGAATCTACGCAGGCATCGCAGATGTCACTCACGCCGCTTACCGACAAGGTCAGTAGCGAATGGGGTTTGAACGATATGTTGCGCGGCATTTATGTCGCTGGCAATGTGTCTGAGGCGCTTTCTCACCGTGCTCAGTTAGGCCCGCAAGATTCGATTATCACCGCCGATGGCGTATGGCTCGGTAGTGCGTGGCTACAGGTGAGTAATTTTACCAAGCAGGAATCCATCGTAGAAAGACGTGGGATAATTGCTGATTTATTTAAGAAAATCAAAAAATTAGAAGAAACATCTAATATTTTGCATGAAAAGCAAATTCAAACTAAGGACGCCCTGAGCGAAGACGAAGCCGAGCGTGAGAGACTACAGGGTGAGCTAGCGGCGAAGACGCAGCAACATAGCGAATTGAAATCTCAGGTCAGTGCCCAGATGGCCAAGGTCGAAGAAGCGCAGCTGCGTAAAGAGCGTATTCACCATGAGCTGGAAGAGTTGAATCGCCAATTGATGGTAGAAGAGGAGAATACCGCTGAATCTCGCTCTAGGCTGCAACAAGCACTGGACAGTATGGCGCTGGATGTAGGCGGCCGCGAGCTACTGGAAGGCCAGCGCGAAGAGCGTCAACTGGCTTTAGAGTCAAGCAGGGAGCGATCAAGAAAAGACAAAGATGCCGCACACGAGCTAGCACTCAAGCAGCAATCTGCTCAGTCGCAGCTCCAATCTACGCGTGAGACCATGGACAGGATGGCAACGCAGGTGCAGCGCAGCCGCGAACGTATGGATTCGCTGCAAGAACAGATAGCGTCAGCGGATGATCCGCTGGCAGAGATGCGTAGCGGCCTTGAAGCCTTGTTGCAACAACGCCTGGAAGTAGAGAAAGAGCTGGCCGAGGCGAAGGCCAAGGTAGATGCAAACGAACATGCCACGCGGGCTTTAGAGCAACAGCGCAATCAGGTGCTGGAGCAGGTCAACCAGACTCGAGAAAGCCTTATGCACAAACGCCTCAAGAGTGAGGGGGCGTCGGTTAAGCGCGACAGTATACTTGAACAGCTCGAACAGGCAGAGTTTGTGTTGGCGGAGGTTCTTGAGAATCTGCCCGAAGAGCTAAGCGAAGAGCAGTGCGAGCAGGAGTTGGAAAAGTTAGGCAATCGAATTCAGCGCCTGGGTCCTATCAATCTCGCTGCCATAGACGAATACTCGCAGCAATCTGAGCGCAAGACCTATTTAGACAAGCAGAATGATGACCTTGTGAGAGCGCTGGACACCCTCGAGAATGCTATTCGTAAGATCGATAAGGAGACCCGCTCACGCTTTAAGGAAACCTTCGATAAGATTAACGCCGGCCTACAGGACCTGTTTCCGAAAGTATTTGGTGGCGGTCATGCCTATCTGGATATGACTGGAGAAGACCTACTCGATACCGGCGTTGCCATCATGGCGAGACCGCCAGGAAAACGTAACAGTACTATCCACTTGCTATCTGGTGGCGAGAAAGCAATGACCGCAATCGCGTTGGTATTTTCAATTTTCCGTCTGAACCCATCGCCATTTTGCATGCTTGATGAGGTTGACGCTCCTTTGGATGACGCGAATGTTGGGCGGTATGCGAACCTGGTGAAAGAAATGTCCAAGAGCGTTCAATTCATCTTCATCACTCACAATAAGATCACTATGGAAATGGCGCACCAGCTCTTAGGTGTGACTATGCACGAGCCTGGCGTGTCCAGAATCGTCGCCGTTGATATTGAAGAGGCGGCCGAAATGGCTGCCATGTAACTTTTGCTGCCGTTATTGGCTGCTCTGTTGAGCTATGCGGCGCAAAACTCCTATCTGTGCTAAAGAAAATGCGATAACTGTAAGATAACATTAAAAATTTTCACGTTTTTAATGTCTT
>JAESUT010000226.1 GCA_016762995.1 Gammaproteobacteria bacterium
AAACTACTGTACTTCTAAACTACGGCACTTCTTTCGCCGCCACCAAGAGTCACTCTTAACCCGGGGGACCTGCTGATTACAAGCCAGCTGCTCTACCACGGCTGAGCTATAGCAGCATAATTCAAACTTTATCAAATATCCGGGTTTCGATCTATGTCATTGAGTGACTTCGATCTACGTCTGGATTTACGATCTCGATAGGACGACATCGCTCCAATTACAAGTGCTGCAATCAGGTCGCGCATACTACATAAAAAGCGCCACAGCTTCAATAGTTCAGTTAGCTGATATTTAAGACTCCTGCAGAACAGGCTCCTCTGCCCGCATATAACTGCGTCTGCGCTGCAGAAATGGACGCTCCACACAGAAATAGGTAATAGCCGCCAGCAACAGGACTAGGGGGAGCATGAATACGAAGGCATTGAGTACCGCTGTGGCAATCGGGTCGTCTAATCGCCAAAGACTGTCCCAATCGTGCCGCAGGAAGTAGTCTAGCACCAAATAGTGGCCCATATAGATGGAATAGCTGATCGTACCGAGGGCCACCAATGCTTTGCCCAGAAGGCGATGAAAATGTCGTGCGATCGACAAATAGCCAATTAGGAAGACCGCCCATGCCATGGCCTCCAGCGTTGGCCAGAATATCCAAAGATGATTATTAGCCCCGCCGCCGCCCAATTGGTTAAAGCCAAATAGCAGCATCAGCACTAGGCCTGCTCCACCTAGCGCGACATAATCCAAGCGCTTGCCCGCCACAAAGTAATTCCGATAATAAATGCCTGCCAGCATGCCCAATAAAAATTGATCAAGACGGCCTACGATCGTCCAGTAGCTGAGAGCTCGCATGTCGGCCCCTGCAAAATACGCACCGGTGCGCACGAGAATGAGCGCGATTATTAGCCCAAGCAATACCTTCCACCCCCACTTCTGCACAGAGACTAACAATACAGGAAACAACAAATAAAAATGCCACTCCACAGCGATGGACCAGAACACAAATGTAAACGCACCGCCATCAATAGCTGTATCGCTATTCGCCATGAAGAACACTGATTGCAGCAAGGCGACGCTACTAAAATTTTCAGTATTGAAAGCTATGCCAAGAATTAGAAAGAACAGAAACAAGGGGTAGGTTCGCAGAAGTCGATTGCGGTAAAAGCCCAGATAGTTCAGCTTTTTTTGCAGCGAGCCCACAGTAAACACAAACCCACTAAGTAGAAAGAAAAGAGATACGGCGGTATGCCCTTCGATCATCAGTGCTGAAAAAGGGTTCCCTGCTCTCGCCCAATTGGCCGGATCGTAAGGCGTGCCGTAGATCAGCTTATGAGAAACAAAATGGGAGCTATGAAAAAATAACACCAGCACCGCTGCGAAGCCTCGCAGGTGATCAAGTGCTGGAATGTATCCGAAATTGGTACTCTTCATAGCGCTTACAATCGGCTTGTGTAACAGGAAATGAAGCATACTAACTTAACATGATATTTGCTAAAGTAAGTGGATAATAACCCGATCAAAACACCCTAGCATTAGGGCACGAAGCTCTTAGCGTATTCCTGAATAATGCACTTAAATACCACCACAGAGATAAGCTAGAATGCAGGCATGCTGACTCCAGTCACACAAGAATGGTTGCAAATGCTCTCGCTCTACGGCTGGATTTGGATTATTCCAATCGTCGAACGGCTATTCCCCCTGAACAAACAACCTTTTGTCAGGTCGGGCATGATCAATGACCTGATACACACCTATCACCGCCTACATCTGCACAGTATGTTAAATGCAGCCTTCGTCGCCTGGCTAGTTACTTATGCGCAGCGACATGCCGGCCAAGGCGCCTACCTGCAAGGCTCATTGGCAAATGTGCACTGGACATGGAGTTTTTTTGCTCTACTTCTTATGGGGCATATCACTTTTTATGTGGCACATTACTACTCGCACAAAATCCCTCTGCTCTGGGAATTTCATCGCGTTCATCATAGCTCAGTGACTCTCGATTCATTTTCGACAAGCCGCTTTCATGTTATCGACAAGGCGCTTTTCGCTGCCCCTTATCTAATGTTAGTAACTTATTTTCAGCCGGATCCCGCCCTGATTTTTCTCTACATCTCATTCAGAGACTTTTGGGGTCGTTATGGCCACGGCAATATCAAAGATGCACATTGGTTAGGCTATTTCGTGAGTAACCCCAAGTTCCATCGCTGGCACCATTCCAACCATCCCGAGGCGATCGATAAGAATTTCTCTGGCGAATTTAATTTCATGGACTATATGTTTGGCACCGCGTACTACCCGAAGGAAAGAATTCCCGATAATTTCGGCGAGACCGGCTACAGCAATAACATAATCGTACAACACTACCGACCCTTCGTTGATATCTACAACATCGCGAAGAAAGATGGCGTCATGGCTCTGTTTAGAAAACCGAAGCCCAAGCAGACTTCTCAAACAGCTCAAGAGTAAACCCTACATGGATGCCTCAAGAAATAGCGCAGCTAAGTTGGCTTTACAGGAACACAGCGAACAATTCAGACGTAAAGAATTTCGCCTAAGCGCACTCTTTAGCCCTGACACCAACAGCACCGACACCAACCGCTTTCAGGAGTACTCACTAAACCACGAGGGGCTCCTACTCGATTATTCCAAGAACTTTATACACTCAGAAACAATTCCTCTACTACTCGACATCGCAGAGCAGAGCCAGTTGCCCGCAGCGATCGATGCGATGTTTCGCGGCGAAGAAATCAACACAACCGAGCAACGAGCCGCACTGCACGTAACGCTACGAGACCCCGAGGCAAAAACCAACACACCTGAGGTCAGCGCTTCCCTCGATAGAATGGAAGCGCTAGTAACCGAACTGCATGACGGGAAGTGGACGGGTTACAGCGGCAAGGTGATTACCGACGTCGTCAATCTTGGCATCGGTGGTTCAGATCTCGGGCCCGCAATGGTCTGCGAGGCTCTCGCCTCCTTCGCGACTCACAAGCTGTGCGTACATTTCGTGTCGAATATTGACCCATCCCACCTGCAGAGCACCCTCAAAGATCTACAGCCCGAGACTACCCTCTTCGTTATCGCTTCCAAGTCTTTTTCTACACTCGAAACGCTAAAGAACGCCGAGGCAGCCCGTGATTGGCTGCTGCAACAGACCGATGCAACAGCTACTGCCAAGCACTTCGTCGCCATAACCACCAACCTAAGTGCTGCCACGGAATTCGGGATTGAAGAGAAAAACCT
This sequence comes from Gammaproteobacteria bacterium, assembly GCA_016762995.1. GTDB lineage: Bacteria > Pseudomonadota > Gammaproteobacteria > Pseudomonadales > Pseudohongiellaceae > UBA9145. The sequence continues at coordinate 3,238 of JAESUT010000226.1, forward strand.
GTATCCACTCTGGGACTGGGTTGGCGGCCGTTTCTCTCTATGGTCGGCAATTGGTTTACCCATTGCGCTCACACTTGGCATGGACGGTTTCCGGCAGTTACTTGCCGGGGCGCATTCCATGGATGAACATTTTCGAACAGCTGAGCTTAAGAAAAATATGCCGGTCATTCTGGCCCTGCTTAACTTCTGGTACCGAGAATACTTCGATGCACATAGCACCGCTGTGATTCCCTACAACCAGCGCCTGAGCCTACTTCCCTCTTTCCTGCAACAGCTGTGTATGGAGAGTCTTGGCAAGAGCGTTGATAAACAAGGCGCACAGACACAGCACAATACTGGCGACATCATCTGGGGTACAGCAGGCACCAACGGACAACACTCGTACTTCCAACTTCTACATCAGGGCACTGAATTTATTCCTGTCGATTTCATAGCCTCCGCCAACAGCGATGCCGAAGGCGGCACCCAAGCGCATCAGCATCTACTGGCCAACTGTTTTAGTCAGAGTCTGGCATTGATGGAAGGCAAGCTAGACGCCGACTCGGCCCACAAAGTCGTGGCAGGCAACAAACCTAGCAACACGCTGCTACTTGAGGAGTTGAATCCCTATAATCTGGGCATGCTACTCGCACTTTATGAGCACAAGGTCTACGCTCTCAGCGTACTTTGGAACATCAATGCCTTCGATCAATGGGGGGTTGAATTAGGAAAGGAACTCTCTTCAGAAGTTTTTGCGGCGATGTCTGCAGAAGCAGACCCAGATGCTCTCGACGAGTCAACCCAGGGTCTAATTCAAAAAGCTCAACACTGGCGCAAGATTTGACACGGAGCACTCACTCAGACTAGGGCAATTCTACCGACGAATAGTGCTCTACGCTGGGAAACGGATCATAGAAGTGGTGCAGCAGTGAGCGCCATTGTTGATATTCTTCAGAGCCTCTAAATCCCTCAGTATGATCCTCGATAGTTTCCCATTTCACTAGAAGGAGATAGCGGCTCTCCCGCTCAATGCAGTGCCGCAGCTCGTGTGAAATGTAGCCTCGCATCGATTTGATAATCTTCTGCGCCTGGGTAAAGGCCCTCTCGAACTCCGCCTCCATCCCTGGTTTCACATCTAATGTAGCGACTTCGAGAATCATTGCTGGTAGCTCTCCCTATTTTTTTCATCACTTTTTACGGGTATCCACACTTCTTCACTAGCATTCGGATCGTCTGCTCGCCAACCAGGAAGCAGCATCTCGAAATGCTCACGATCATCCAACTGCCATGCCGATTGGGGTAGCCAGTCTGAAAAAATAAAATTTAGTGTCTTCGGAAATTCACTCAGGGGGCCGCTATGGTCAAACACTGCAAAGTGACCACCACGAAGCGTAAACAGCTGCATTTTATCGGGAATGCAGCTCCCTCTCGCCACTTCAACTGCCGCCCATTTCTCGAAAATAGTCTCAGGAGTGAAATTTTCGAAGCCACCCAGCGCCGAGAAACTCTGCACACAATAGAGCACTTCGCTCACTGTGTTATGAATCTCTCTTCTTCGCGGCATGAAGCGCCGCCAGAGATTAGGGGTTGCATCGCTTGCCACAGACATCTCTGCAGTCATACCGACCAACAACTTGTCCGGCTGCAGAGAAATACGAACAAACTGAACCTTGTGCAAGATAACCTCCTTTACTGCTAACTGAAGTTAGAGATTGCTGACCGGGGGAGGCTTCATGCTCTCCAACAGCTTTAAACCAACTCCCTAGGTAAATACATGCTCATTCGAACGTATACATGTTTTCGTTCCAGAAAAGCCTTCATAGAATTTGCTATGGGCTGCGAGCGAGAAGACATCATCACGATGCTTGTATTGGGTAATCCAGTCAATAAGCATCTCAAAATTTGCATCCTGCGCTTCCTTGGAAGCGTATTTATGTGGCTCCCACGGTCTTATTGATGCGTTCTTCACGCACTGCTCAATCGGCAGATTCAAAAACACTAGCTCGGTGGCATTCTCTGCCAGCAACTCTAACAGGTCTGTGTAACAGCCCTCGATCACCCAAGATTCATTGTTCGCGGTGAAGCTATCGATCAAGACTTTGGATTCAGCCAGAGGCATGCGCTGCGGCGGCTGACTGGGAAGCCATGCAAGTGAATCAAGATCCAGATGCGCGAGCGTAGCGCTTGAGAGCCGGGAGGCAAGCGTAGACTTTCCTGAGCCGGAATTACCGAACAGTAAAACTCTTCTCATGCCAGTACTTCCACTATTTAAGTAGTGTATTTTCAGCGTAAATTTATTCAGTCCATGAACGCCAGAAGCTCTTTCGTCTTTTCCTTCATGAGCGCGTCATCCCCACGCGACTCTACGTTCAACCTAACTACTGGCTCCGTGTTCGACATGCGGATATTGAACCGCCAATTCCCAAAACTCATGCTCAAGCCATCTGTTCGATCGATACTTTCGCAGGCAGTGGAATAGCTTTCCTCTATTTCTCGAAGCAAGGCCTCAGGGTCTTCGATGTGCTTATTGATCTCACCACTGGCTGGAAAGGCGAGCATTCTCTCATTCACTAGCTCAGATAGTTTCTTACCGGTTTTAGACATCAAGCCCACAACCAACAACCAGGGAACCATGCCGCTATCGCAGTAGAAGAAGTCCCTAAAGTAGTGATGGGCACTCATCTCGCCGCCGTACACAGCATCTTCTTTGCGCATCCGCTCTTTAATGAAGGCATGGCCAGTCTTACACTGAACTGCCTCACCCGAAAACTCTTCGGCAATCTGTATCGTATTCCAAATTAGTCGAGGGTCGTGAATAATCTTGCCCCCCGGCTCAGCCTCTAGAAAGCTCTGCGCGAGAAGACCCACAATGTAATAACCCTCGATGAACCGACCGTTCTCATCGAAGAAGAAGCAGCGGTCGAAATCGCCATCCCAGGCGATACCCAGATCTGCTTTCTCTGCGAGTATGGCGTCAATGGTAGGGCCTCGATTCTCCTCCAATAGGGGGTTAGGAACACCGTTGGGGAATGTGCCATCGGCATCGTGATGCACCTTTACGAATTGGAAAGGCAGAAACTTCTCGATGGCATCGATCGTTGGCCCGGCCCCTCCATTTCCCGCATTACACACAATCTTCAAATTATCGAGGATTGATGCATCGACGTAATTAAGAAGATGCTCTATATAGGCCGGCTGCGTATCCTCGAGTCTGATCGATCCAGGCTCGCTTGCAGCTGTGAATTCCTCGCTCTCTGCGAGGCGCTTGATTTCCTTAAGACCTGTATCGCCGCTAATGGGCTTGGACGATTCACGAACGAATTTCATGCCGTTGTAGTCAGCAGGGTTGTGGCTAGCCGTAACGACAATGCCGCCATCTACGTTCAGGTGACTGGTTGCGAAGTAGACTTCTTCGGTACCGCATTGACCGATATTTATAACGTCTGCACCCGAATCCATTATTCCTCTGCTCAGGGCGGTACAGAGCTCCTTGCTGCTCAGGCGAATATCATAACCCACCACAACCTGCTTCGGTTTCAGGAACTCAACGTAGGCACGGCCTATTCGATAGGCTATGTCGCTATTCAGCTGATCGGGGACACGCCCTCTGACGTCGTAGGGTTTGAAACAGGTAATTTCTTCAGTCATTTGTTCAGCTTCTTTCTTCGACTTCATTCTTCGGCTATGAAGGCGGTAATTGCCTACATAGAAACGGATGCACTGCGCGCTATTTCTTGCTTAAAAAGGCTAACTTGATTGCAACTTGTAAGTGTAATTCGTGGCTTCGATAAACCCATCTATGCTGCCACAGTCGAAGCGGCGCCCCTTGAAGCGATAGCCTATTACCCTGCCTTGCTGAGCCTGGATTTGTAAGGCATCTGTAATCT
>JAESUT010000186.1 GCA_016762995.1 Gammaproteobacteria bacterium
TATGCCACTCAGGATATGTTGAACTATATCGTCTCCCTCTTCATTGCGAGGGTTGTCGTCTGTGATGATTAGGCGATCAGCGAAGGCTTCAGCAATCTCTCCCATGATCGGCCGTTTACCCTTATCTCTGTTGCCACCACAGCCGAACACACACCAAATATTACCGCTGAAATGCTCTCTGAGCCCCTTCAAGGCACTACGCAGGCCGTCAGGCGTATGCGCATAGTCAACCACTGCCGTTATCTCTTCGAAATCGCCAATTACTTCCATACGACCATCGACCGAACTTAACTCCGATACAATCTCGCACAACTGCTCGATATCAATTGCTCTCTTCTTTGGCAGATAATTGATTAACGTGGTGATCACCGCCAGCAAATTACTCACATTGAAGCCACCGAACAACTTACCCTTTATGATGCCTGCGCCAATCGGAGTTACCACACGAGCCTCGAATCCTTCCCGAGTTAACAACAATGATTCTGCATAGACAGTCGCAGCAGAACTCTTAAGGCTATAGGTGCACACATCTACACTAGGGGCTATAGCGTTTATGATCGACAAGGCATAGGGATCATCGAGATTCACAATCGCTAGTCTTAAGCCCTCACTGGTAAATAGTTTTTTCTTGTTATTGCCGTACTCTTCCATGCTTTCATGGTAATCGAGATGGTCACGCGTGAGATTGGTAAATATCGCCGTATCGAACTTAACCGCCTTTACTCGTCTCTGATGCAAACCAACAGAAGAAACTTCCATAACAACTGGGTCGATTCCATCCTGAGCCATCTCCGCCAAGGCCATCTGCGTAAAAACGGGGTCCGGCGTAGTGAGTTGAGTTTCTTTTAGTTCGCCATAAATGCCATAGCCGAGAGTGCCCATCGTTCCACAACTAAAGCCGGCGCCAGAGAGCGCCTGCGCAATAAACTGGCTACAACTAGTTTTTCCATTAGTTCCCGTGATGCCTATGACACTCAATCGCCGGCTAGGGTGAGCATAGAATCGGGCAGCAATCTCACCCAACTTGGCAGATAAATTGTCGACAGCTATAACAGCAACATCTTTGATAAGCCGAACGCCCTGCCATTCACCTCCGGATTCTGCCAACACTGCAGAAACGCCCCTGCCAATTGCCTCATCGATATACTCTCGCGCATCGTGATTGCTACCGAAACAGGCAAGGAAAAGATCACCCTTTTCTAGCAGGCGACTATCCAATTGAATTCCAGTTGCAACTACACTTACAGCCTGAGGAACTGGGTCGGGCAAACTAACCAGACCCTCTATAAGATCGAGTAAGACACCGTTTGAATTCAGTTGTTCCGCCGTATTCATATTAGAGTGAGCTCAACCCCCTAGATGCGTCTTCGGGCAAATCGTCCGGAGCGATATTCAATATTCTCATAGCACCGGAGGCAACTCTGGAAAATACCGGCGCCGCAACTTGACCACCATAGTGCTCGTCGCCTTTCGGTTCGTTGACGATAACCACGATAACTAGTTTCGGATCGCTCGCCGGCACAAGACCCACGAAAAGTGAGTTGTGTAAATTGTCTTCGTAGCCGTATTTACCAACTACGTGCACGGTTCCGGTTTTACCCGCGACCTTATAAAAAGGCACTCTTGCATCGCGAGCCGATCCGCCACGTGCGGGGTCGACAACTGTTTCCAGCATCGCTAGCACCTGATTACTGATTGTCTTGTCGATAACCTGCTCTCTTCGCAAAGCCCGCAGGCTTTCGTCGTCTAACTTCAACAAGGAGACCGGCTTCCTAATACCATCGTCGGCGATGACAGAATAAGCACGCGCTAACTGCAATGCCGTAGTAGAGAGCCCATAACCGAACGAGAAAGTTGCAGTTTCGATGCGGCTCCAACGGCGATGATTAGGTAATACGCCACCTTGCTCGCCCGGAAAACCTGTACCAGAGATCTGCCCCATACCTACACGTTCCAAAACATCTCGAATCGCATCCGGCCCAATTTCGAAAGCAATTTTTGTCGCACCGATATTGCTGGACTTGGTAATGACCCGAGTAAGATCTAGGGTGCCATAATTCAGAATATCCTGAACCTCGTGGCCATTGACCATCATCCAGCCGGGGCTCGTCTCTATCACAGTGTCTGGCATATAGAGGCCTGACTCCAATGCGGCCGTTATAGTAAATGCCTTGATCGGCGATCCGGGCTCGAACACATCTGTAATCGCACGATTTCGTAGCACACTGAAATCATTTAGGTTTTTTCTGTTGTGCGGATTATAAGAAGGCTGATTTGCCATGGCCAAAACTTCGCCGGTATTTACATCCAACACCACAATCGAAGCCGACTTAGCTCGACGCGTAACAAACTCTTCTTTTAACTCTTTATAGGCCAAATTTTGCAACCGGAAGTCGATGCTTAGCTCTAGATTCTTGCCAGGCTGCGCCGTTTGAATAGTATTCAGCTCTTCGATGATGTGGCCGCGTCTATCCTTTATTACCTGCCGTCTTCCAGGCACTCCCTTGAGCCAATCATCGTAAGCAAGCTCAAGCCCTTCCTGTCCTACATCATCGACGTTACTGAATCCAACGATGTGGGCAGTAACCTCTCCCTGCGGGTAGAATCTTTGGTATTCCTGCTGCCCGTAAACCCCATCGATACTCAGCGCTAAGATTCTCTCAGCCTCAGCAGGTGCCAGACGTCTTTTTACATAGAGAAACTCTCGACGACTGTTTCTCTCTATGGATGCAAGCAGATCATCAGAATCCAACCCTAACTCAGTTGCTAGGCGTTTGATCTCGGTATGCTGAGCGCCTATCTCTTGAGGATTCACCCAGATTGACTTGACCGGCGAGCTCACTGCTAGCGGCTCACCATTTCGATCGGTAATTAATCCTCGATTCGCAACCAGAGGCACCGTACGAATCGTTCTCGCATCACCCTGACTCTGCAAGAAGTCACGCTCGATGATATGCAGAGCGCTCACCTTCCAGCCGATAGCGAGCACGCAAAGAAACAGCACGAACAGCACTAGGTACAGTCGCCACTGCTCAATGAATGAAGCCAATTTAGCGTTGCTCATGATTCACCATTACTATCTTGGCAATATCAGGCACTTCCATCTGTAACTGCTCGAATGCCTTCTGCTCTATTCGGCCTTCGACACCGAAGGTACTCTGCTCTATTAATAGCTGACCCCATTCCACCTCTAAGCCATTCGCCTGATCTCGCAGCACTTGAAGTTCGTTAAATGCGATTCGATTCTCATGGGTGGCAGAAACCACCGATAAACCGGCGACTAGCACGAGCGTCAGTGCAACGAGTAAAGCGAGTGTGGCTCGATTCCTTACACCCGCCCACTCTAAGACGGAGAGTTCTTTCGATACTCCTTTGCTCGTCTCTTTATTCTTTTTTACGCTCATGTCTCACCATTTGCAGGGTAGTGGCTATTGGGCGATCTTCTCTGCTACTCGCATTACCGCGCTTCTTGACCTTGGATTCCGGTCCACCTCAACCGCGCTAGCTTTGATTCTCTTTCCTATCGGATTCAGTTTCGGGCTTAACATATCCTGAGATATTGGCAGGCCTCTCGGATAGTTATCTCCCTTAGCCTGCTTGGCAATAAACCTCTTAACCATTCGGTCCTCTAGAGAGTGGAAGCTGATAGCAACAAGCCTGCCGCCCACTTTAAGCATCTTCAACGCCTGCTCTAAGCCTCTCTCCAGCTCGCCTAATTCGTCGTTAATGAAGATTCGAATCCCTTGAAACGCCCTGGTAGCTGGATGCTTGTCTCGCTCCCATGCAGGGTTCGCTTCTTTGATAATCTCCGCCAATTCACCGGTTCTCGTAATACGCTTCTCTGCGCGCTCTAAAATGACTCGGCGCGCCATGCGTCTGGAATGTCGCTCTTCACCGTATTGATACAGCACATCGGCTATCTCAATCTCTGTCGCACTATTAATCCATTGCTCAGCACTCTGCCCCGCCTCTGGGTTCATGCGCATATCGAGCGGACCATCGCGCAGAAAACTAAACCCTCTATCTGCATTGTCTAACTGCGGGGAAGAAACGCCCAGATCGAACAAGATACCGTCAACTCCCTCACTCAGTCCCCGAGCAGTTAACTGCTCCTCTAGGTCACCGAATGGAGCATGAGCAATCTGCAAACGTTCGTCTTTCTCTCCAATTATTCTCGCAACTTCTATCGCCTCCGGATCTTTGTCGAAAATAATAAGGCTGCCCTTCGGTCCTAGATGCTCGAGAATTAGCCGGCTATGCCCCCCTCGCCCGAATGTTGCATCTACGTAGGTCCCGTCTTTACGGATCGCAAGCGCTTCGATAGCTTCTGCTATCAATACCGTTTCATGAACTGACTCAGCCTTCATACGTTCAACCTAAAGCGCCAAAGACCGCAGTTTTTCCGGCAGCTCTCCTTCAATTGTCGATTCCGTCAGCCACTGGTCACGCTGTTGATTCCAGTTATCCTGACTCCAGATTTCTAGCTTCTTTCCCTGACCAATAAGGCACACATGCTTTTCTAGCTGCGCATACTGGCGCAGCTCTTGGGGAAGCAAAATACGACCACTGCCGTCCAACTCTAAATCATTGGCATGACCGATAAGCAGGTGTTTGACACGTTGAGACATTGGATCGAAACTGGAGAGAGATTCTATTTGACGTTCAATTTGCTCCCACTCGGAAAGTGGATAGAGCAGAAGACAGCGATGGTTTGTGTCGATAGTTACTACCAGATGCCCCGAACAGCGCTCTGCGAGCTGCTCACGGTAACGCGCAGGCATAGCCATGCGACCTTTTGCATCTAGATTGATAGTATTTATGCCGCGAAACACGTGTTGTCCCCATTATTATTGGAAGAAACTGACGTGGGATTGCTTTCCTTCAATTCCCACAAATCAACAATTTCTTCCACTTTTCGCCACAAAGAAACACTATAGAGGCAGTATTGCGCCCACGCAAGCCTTATTTGCCTGATATTTATAGGTAAAGTACGGGAACGTGTCGCTAAAAGCGGGGAAAATGCAGTTAAATAACAGGAACTAGAATTCAGATATTGAGTAAATACAGCCCAATAGCAGCCTTACTTAAAGTAGACCATTAAGAAGTTTTGGTTTTTTTGTAGAAGTGGAAAAAAATAAAGCGAGCCAGCCTATAAGCCGGGTTCTGTCGAGGACAATTATTCATCTACTACCTGTGTCGCCACAGGTCTCTAGCGGCCTACCCGAATCCAATGCGAGCAGCATCTGTGGATTCCTATTTGGCCTTGCTCCGAGTGGGGTTTACCTTGCCGCGAACTGTTACCAGCCGCGCGGTGCGCTCTTACCGCACCTTTTCACCCTTACCCTTCAGCCCGAAGGCTTTAAGGCGGTATACTTTCTGCTGCACTAGCCGTGGGTTTACACCCCCCAGGAGTTACCTGGCACCCTGCTCTATGGAGCCCGGACTTTCCTCTGTCGATTTCCTCGTAAATCGATAGTCGACAAACGAAGAGCTAAAGACAGCAATTGCCCGGCTGACTCGGGGCGAAGACTAAAGGAGAAACCCTCCGGTTACAACTGAAATTCGCTAACAGTCTAATCCTCGCTCTGGTCAAGCTCCTTCAGTGCCGCCTCATACAACAAATTCTTGCGCGCACCGCTTATCTTGCTTGCCAGACTTACCGCTTTCTTCATCGAGACTTCTGACTTCAACAATCGCACAATACCCATGGCCTGCTCATGCCTGCGCGCCTCTTCGAGTTGCTCGTCGCAGCCCGCCACGATGACGACGAATTCACCCTTCTGCTGATTTGCATCCCCGCCAAGCCACTCAACGCAGGCTGCCGCCGTACCGAGAAAATGCGATTCAAATCGCTTGGTCAGTTCTCGACCGATAAATATTAAGCGCGACTCCTCGAATGCCGCACTCATATCCATAAGGCTTTCCATGATTCGGTGAGTCGACTCATAGAACACCATCGTGCGTTGCTCACCCGCTAAAGACAGCAACTTTTTCTGTCTTGCAATCGCCTTGCTGGGCAGAAAACCCTCAAAAGTAAACCTGTCGGTGGCGAGCCCTGAAACACTTAGTGCCGAGATCAGTGCGCTCGCACCTGGAATGGGAACAACAGAAAGGTTTCTCTGCCGCGCCAAATTAACCAGCTTGTATCCAGGATCAGATATCAATGGTGTCCCCGCATCCGATATCAAAGCAACCGAGCTGCCGGACTCCAGTTTATCGAGAATCCGACTTATGGCACTGTCTGCAGAAAAATCGTGGTGGGAAACTACCGGAGTGCCAACCTGTATGCTCTGTAGCAATTTTTGACTGTGACGCGTATCTTCTGCTGCGATTAGATCCACATCATTTAGAATTTGGATAGCACGCCTTGAGATATCATCTAGATTTCCGATGGGCGTAGCGACGATATATAAGGTACCGGAATCACTCATTGGCCGAGCTTCTCAATCAAACTATTTCTTTAGCGAATCTCATTTGGGCAACTGCATATAGCGAATAAATTGCTGTCCCTAATGAAGTGTATTAGTCTTTAAAAACCAGCGCACAACTTAGCAGACAAAACCCCCGGCACAAAGATGAAATTAGCCCTTATGTGTTTAGCCCCAATCTTTTTAGCCCCTGCGCGTAAAGCAAGATTGCTCCTGTTATTCATCCTATTACAGGCATGCGGCTCTACCACTAATACTCCCGAACAATCGACGCCAGCTTTTGATCCACAAGGTGCCTCAATAGATGAGCTACTTCAAGCGGCAGACAATTCGGCCGGAGTTGAATCGGCAGAATTGCGCGTACTGGCACTCGAGGCACTAATTGAAGAGGGCAACCTCGAGCTAGCCGCGCGGCAATCGATCCTGCTGAATAATCTGGCGAACTATCCCGAACACCTGCAACTGCGAGCATCCTTATTAGATGCAAGACTTGCACACAGCGCCAAGCGAACTGCAGATGCATTGGCCATATTGTCATCGATAGATACCACGAGCCTGGACAGTCGACCCGAGCTACTGCAGGAATACTTGCTTCTACTCGGCGCTGTCTATCAA
>JAESUT010000054.1 GCA_016762995.1 Gammaproteobacteria bacterium
CAGCCGTGCTACCTCCTCACTGGAATGAGTTACATAAAAAACAGGAATATCAATCTCTTGAAGAAACTTTTCAAGAAGTGACATTAATTTCCCTCGGCTATCCTGGTCCAGCGCCGACAAGGGCTCATCCATCAGCAGCAGTTTCGGCTCAGCAAGCAACGCACGCCCCAAGGCAACACGCTGCTTTTCGCCGCCAGACAAGCCCCTTGGATAGCGCTGGAGCAGTTTCTCTATTTCTAAAGAGGCAATTAATTCATTTGTTTCAATGGGTTTCGTTACTTTTGTTAAGCGCTTCCTCCCATAGAGGAGGTTCTCTTGAACAGTTAGGTGTGGAAACAGGCTAGGAACCTGAAATACCACGCCCACGCGTCTTTGCTCGACGGCTCTGCGCCCGCTCGCACCCAGCCACTGCTGACCATTCACAGACAGGGAGCCCGTAGTCTCTGGCTCTAAGCCCGCTATCGCCCTAAGCAAGGTAGTCTTGCCGCAGCCGGAGGGGCCAAATACAGCCGTCACGCCACGGCCAGGCACGCTAAAACTAACGTCTAATTTGAAGTCGGGCTTACTAAGCTGTAGCGTGGCTTCTATCATGCTGTCTTCATCAGGTGAAATCTTCGATTAGCGCTGTAAATCATTAATAAGACTAAAAAAGAGCATAAAAGTAATCCTGCTGCCAGCCAATGAGCTTGGCTGTATTCGAGCGCCTCAACATGGTCGTAGATGGCTATAGAGAGCACTTGAGTCTCTCCGGGGATATTGCCGCCAATCATAAGTACAACACCAAACTCGCCAAGCGTGTGTGCGAAGCCAAGAACCGCTGCGGTTAAGTAGCCCATCTTAGACAAAGGAAGAGCTACGCTGACGAATCTGTCTAGAGGCCTAGCACCGAGGGTTGCCGCTACTTCCATCTGCATCCTGCCCAGACTCGCGAAGCTATTCTGTAGTGGCTGGACTACGAAGGGTAAAGAATAAATGGAAGAGCCTAGTACTAGGCCCCAGAAAGAAAATGCCATAGAGGGCAAGCCGAGCGCCGCCGTCGTGGCTCCAATGGGGCCATCGGGAGAAAAAGCCAGCAAGAGGTAAAACCCTAATACAGTTGGCGGCAACACCAGAGGCAGAGCAATAACAGCCTCTATCGCGCTGCGTAACCTTGATCGAGTGGTGGCGAGCCACCAGGCCAATGGTGTGCCGAGTAGAAGCAGTATGAGGGTTGTAGTAGCGGCCAGCCTCAGCGTGATGAGCAGAGCCGCGAAGTCAGGCTGCGATAACACTATCGGGCCCCCTCCGGCACTAAGTAGCCACTGCTTAGCAAAATGTCGCGTACCACATCACTTTTCATGAAGGCGGCAAATTCCAGAGCGGCGGCAGAATCGCTCAGAATCACCATGTCTTGCTTGATGGGCTGATGCAGTTCGCTAGGCACCAACCAGATAGAGCCTTGTCCGCGCCGATTGAGAGAGAGGGCCTGTGAATAGGCAACCAACCCGAGATCGGCGTTGCCACTGAATGCAAACTGGAAGGCCTGCGCAATATTCTCTCCCATTACAAGTCTCTTACTCACTAGCGAGTTTAGACCCAGAAAAGCAATCACCTCCTTTGCGGCTTGCCCATACGGCGCCAATCGTGGATTCGCGATTGCGATTACGTTGTAATTGTTTGTATTTGAAAGGTATTCTTGATCAAGGTGAAGGTCATTCTGCCTGCTCCACAGTGCCAACTGGCCCTGGGCATAGGTAGTTAACGCGGACTCTTCGGCGATACCCTCCTCGACCAACCGCCTGGGCCTGAGCTGGTCCGCCGAAAGAAAGACATCGAACGGAGCGCCATTCCTAATCTGCGCATAGTGTTTGCCGCTAGAGCCACGGATGATGCGAATTTCATGCTCGGAGTTGTCTTCAAACGCCTTCTCTATGTGCTGCATAGCGGCCACAAAGTTCGATGCCACGGCAACATTTAAGGACTCGGCGCCTGCGGAAGCGCTACAGCTCAGCAAGCTTGCAAGCAGGCAGTTCCGGACGCTTTGTATGATTAATCTAGGCAAGGGTTCATAACCGTTATGTAGGCATGTATATAACGCCTCATTGTACAAGCACAGCGCATTTTTGCCAATTCAGTGTTCTTCAAGCATCAAGTAACTCGATAATTCACCGACTAATTGGGATGAGAGTGGAAACATTTGGCTGCTCAGCTACTAGTCGTCTCGATTTTTACAGATTCTAACACTGCTTTAATTTATTAAATTCCTTCTTAATCATATATTTAAAGCGCCTACATAATGTCTAACATAGCACCGCCCTTGGCCTTCTTTGATACACTCGATGAAATGGCCAACCCATTTAAGCAGCCCGTGAAATCATTGGAGTATCTGACGACTGATGCGCCTGCTGAGGCTATAGATGACTATCAGAGCGCCGCCGAGTTTATCTATAGTTATCGCGGCAGTCCCGACACCTTTAGCACCTACAGGCGTGAGATCGAGCACTTCTTGCACTGGTGTCTGGTTATTGCACAAAAACAACTAAAACAAGTAGTTAGGGAGGATATCGAAGCTTATGTGGAGTTCTCAATGCACCCTCCTCTCAGCTGGATAGGACAGAAGAATGTATCCCGGTTTCTGCCACGTCAGGGCGAGCGTGTTCCAAACCCCGACTGGCGGCCTTATGTTCAGATCAGCGGGGAATTTGCTATGTCGCAAGCGGCACTGCAATCGCTATTTAGTGTATTGAGTAGTTTTTTCAACTACCTCATTCAAGAGAGGTATCTTGCGGCGAACCCGGTTGCGCAGATTCGCCAGAAGAGCAAATTCCTTCGCAAGCAGCAGAGTCAGGGCAAAATCCGCCGCCTCTCGCCTCTGCAGTGGGATTTCGTGATTGAGACAGCCGAGTCGATGGCGGTGGAGCAACCCCTAATTCATGAGCGAACGCTATTTGTAATGAACGCCCTCTTCGCCATGTATCTCAGAATCTCAGAATTGGTCGATACTAGCCGCTGGCAGCCGCAGATGGGCCACTTTCAGGCTGACCAGGAGGGAAACTGGTGGTTCCTCACGGTAGGCAAAGGCAATAAAGAGCGAGAGATCTCGGTGAGTGACGCGATGCTGGAGGCGCTGAAGCGCTATCGGCTATCGCGAGGATTGTCTAGCCTGCCAATGCCGGGGGAGTCTACGCCTCTAATCCACAAGACACGTGGCAGAGGCGGTATTGGCAGCACTCGCCAAATTCGCGGCATCGTGCAGAAATGCTTCGACACGGCGGCAGAATCGATGCGGGCCAATGGCTTTATAGAGGACGCGGAGCGCTTGGGTGCTGCTACTGTTCATTGGCTACGCCATACTGGAATATCTGAAGACGTGAAGCACCGACCTAGAGAACATGTTAGAGACGACGCTGGCCATGGCTCCAGCGCTATTACGGATCGTTACATCGATGTAGAACGGGCCGAGCGGCACGCTTCAGCGCGAAAGAAACTCATAAAATAGCGGCGCTTCGAGCAAAGAATAGCTATGCAGCAAATCTGGACGTTTTCTAGAGCCAGATTAAGCGTCAAAGCCCTTCTCAGGCGCGGCTATATCGCTTAGTCTCTAGTTTCACAAACGGGGCCCCTAGCCCGTGCGCTGTAGCAGCACGTTTATCTCGCAGCCATCTTTACATTATGGAATTAAGTGGAGACATATGAATAACAAATCACCGAAATTCGACCCAAATCGATTCATGCGAAAAGCGACAATCACCGCATGCTCGATTTTACTGACGTCGACGCTGATCGCCCAAGAAGATACTGGCCAGCTGAACACAGTCCTCGATATCGATGCACTCTACACCCCACTTGAAAGCAAACCGATCCACGGTGATACCGCAGTAGAACTTTTAAACGAGCTGAAAACGAAGCACTACTCCTCGATTAATATAGACGACAACTTTTCCTCCACCGTGTTCGATAACTATATAGACGCCCTTGATGGCTCTAAGCTGTATTTTCTAAAAGAGGATATCGATCAGCTAAGCGTGCACCGCTACACCTTAGATAACAGTCTCGAAGATGGCAGTGTCGAGCCAGGCTTCGAGATCTATAATCTGTACTACAAGCGCATACTCGAGCGGATGATTTATGCCGTCAACCGTGTCGAGAATCATATTGCCGAGATGGACTTCACCATCGATGAATCCATAACAATTAACCGTGAAGATGAACCCTATGCCGCATCGCTAGCAGAACTGGATGAGCTCTGGAGACTCAGAATCAAGAACAGTGTCCTGAGCTTGAGACTAACTGGCGATAATGAGGAGGAGATCAAAGAGAAGTTAAGCAAGCGTTACCGCAATCAGTTGAGCCAAATCTCTAAGACGAATGACAAAGATATTTTTCAGACCTATATGGCTACGGTAGCGACAGCCGTAGACCCTCATACTTCTTATTTTTCGCCACGCGATTCTGAAAATTTCAATATGGGCCTCTCACTTTCCCTGCAAGGTATTGGCGCGCAACTAACTACCGAAGAAGAGTACACGAAGGTTGCCCAGCTAATTAAAGGCGGACCAGCTGAGCGTGGCAATGAATTGAAGGCCGGCGATCGTATCGTATCTATAGGGCAAGGTGTGGACGGCGAATTACAGGATGTTGTCGGCATGCGTCTCGACGATGTCGTGGCACAGATACGCGGAGAGAAAGGCACTGTAGTCCGCCTTAATGTCATTCCTGTAGATGCCGTTGGCGAGTCGAATGCCACTATCGTTAGCATTACCCGTGACACCGTAAAGCTGGAAGATCAATCCGCGAAGAAGGAAGTCATCGAGCTTAGCTACAACGGCGATATGTATAAGATCGGCATCATCGACCTACCTACTTTTTACTTCGACTTCGAGGCTGCTTCACGCGGCGAAGCTGACTACAAAAGTTCAACGCGCGACGTGCACGCCCTTCTCGATGAGCTAAAAGAAGAGGACGTAGATGCAGTCGTGGTCGATTTGCGCAATAACGGTGGCGGGAGTTTGAGCGAGGCAAACCAATTGGTTGGTTTGTTTATTGAAACAGGCGCAACAGTACAGATTCGTTATTCGGGTTTACGCAACGGCTTCACCCGATCGTTCGGCGACAACGACCCCGATGTTGCTTACGCAGGGCCACTCGCCGTATTAGTGAATAGGACAAGCGCTTCAGCATCGGAAATCTTTGCCGGTGCGATCCAAGATTATCAGCGTGGCATTGTGTTAGGTGGCCAGACATTTGGTAAGGGAACCGTGCAAGAAATCATTCCGATGGACTACGGCCAGGTAAAACTAACTCGCTCAAAATTTTACAGAATCTCTGGGGCAAGCACACAGCATCGAGGGGTGATTCCAGATATCTCCTTTCCTGATTTCTATGATGCCTACGAAGACATCGGGGAAAGCAGCCTAGATGGCGCCCTACCTTGGGATACTGTTCGTCCGGTCGAATACCGTGCCTACCACGCTATCCAGGCCTTAGTGCCAGAATTACAGCGACGTTACGACGAGCGCGCTGAGGCGTCACCCGACTTCATCTATCTTCGCGATCAGATTGAACGCACTCGCGTGATGAGGCAAAGAGAGCAGTTGTCTCTTAATGAGCAACAGGTCAAAGAAGAGCGTGAGCAAACTCGACGCGCGGAATTCGATGCAGAGAATATGCGCCGTCTTCTCAAGGGGCTTACTCTCAACGAATGGGTAGAAGACCTGAATGCTATAGAGGAAGAGGATGAAGAACTAGTTGCGAATAACGACACTGATACTACCGATGAGCCTGAGGAAGAGGCAGTTGAGGACGAAGGCGATCCACTACTACTGGAAAGCGGCCGTATTCTTGCAGACTTCATCGCGCTCAATTCGAATAACGTCAGCTCGGTAAGCCCAGAGAACACACGCCAGAATCGCTAGACCCCCTCCCCCTAACTCCAAAAAAAAGGCCCTCGGGATGAGGGCCTTCAAGCGGGGTCAAACTCTAGGACTCAATCAATTTGAAATTGATTGAGTCATTATTTAAGCAAATGAATGTAACTTCGCTGTTTGGCAAATAGGGCTATGTCGGGGTTAATTGTGGCTGGAGTATGGCGGTGGAAGCTGTGCTTCCCGTTGCTCGGCCTGCAAAGGCTTTAATTGATATAGGTGATTGGCTGGGAGTTTGTCATTTTCTTCTTTGTGGAGATGGGCGCGACTGGTTTGGATCACTGGATGGGAATGCGAAGACTGGTGGTGAGCAATTCCCTTTGTTCGAGTTATAGGAATACTGATGGGGAGAGATAGATTCAAATCAGCTTAGGCTGATTTTCACCATTACGAGATGTGGCTATTACTTTTGTTACTAAAGGTCGAAAGCATCACCCGAACTCTGATGGCTCGCTGGCGCGAGTCTTGATTGCTGCGCAATCGATCGAACTGGAGAGTTCAAATCTTCATCCTGCGCCCTGAAGGGTGGGTGACTCCTGTTGGTTAGGAGCAACTGTCTAGGAATGTGAAGGCTGGTTGTGAGCAATTGCATATCTCTCCCTTTGTTCGAGTTATAGGGACCCTGATGGGGAGAGATTGATTCAAATCAGCTTTGGCTGATTTTCACCATTACGAGATGTAGCCATAACTTTGTTGCGGAAGGTCGAAAGAATCACCCGGGCTCTGATGGCTCGCTGGTGCGAGTCTTGATTGCTGCGCAATCGATCGAACTGGAGAGTTCAAATCTTCATCCT
>JAESUT010000004.1 GCA_016762995.1 Gammaproteobacteria bacterium
GAATAGCCTCTTGCCCGCCGGAGAGCAGTAGTAATATTCTTGCTTTTGTTTTGCGAACTTAATGTTATTAATGTCCGCCTCATTCAAGCCCATGGCCGTGTAATAGTCATAAGGACCTGGCGCACCGGTAGAGCCTTGTTTGTCGGCTTCTGGATTTGGCAACAATATTTTGGTGGGACACGATTCAAGCAGCACATCGAATAGCCCTGAATTAACGGCATCGGACACCGACTGTGTTTCCATCACTACCGCGCAATTCGCTTTTCGTAGCGTCTTCAGCCATTCACGTATTTTTTCTTTGAAGGTGGGGTGTCCCAGAAGCGCCCATGCTTCGCCTATGGCTAACATGGCTGGCTGGCCTTTTAACGATCTTTCAAACCGGCGAAACAAATAATACAGAACGGGCAAATACAGCGCCGGCGTCATTTGAAGTAATTCATCAACTTCAAACACGTTGAAAGCTGTTGTCTCTAATGTGTCTGTTTGGCTATCCAACCCAACTACATCGGATGCCCCGATAGTGTAAGCATTGAGGGCCGATCTAACCTCGATGTCTTGAAGGGTCGCGCATAAATCCGTGATAGAGCGATTATCTCTACCCGCTTTCGATAGCAGCTCAATCGCATTTCTAATCTTTTCTTTCTGCTGTATCGAGGGTGCTTGCTTGGTCTGCAATTCAAAACACGTTTCTACCCAGTCTTGCGCCCATGCTTTATCGGATTGAGTCTCCAATATTCGAAGTGGCGCTAAACCAATTTTTTTAATGTCACTACCGAGATCATAGTGAGATCCCCCGCAAGCCTTAACCGTGGCCAGCATGGATCGGCCTCTATCAAAGGCAAAGATTGTTGCCGGCTCCCCTGCCCTGCCCTCGTAGCGCGTGAATTGCATGGCTATTGTGTTCAACAGAACCGATTTACCCGCACCTGTCGGACCAAATATCAACGTATGCCCGACATCGCCTACATGGAGGTTTAGCCTGAACGGTGTCGCACCAACGGCAGCAGCATGCATTAGCGGGGGTGAGGATTCGGCATACAGATCACAGCTGCAAAAGTCGAGCCCAGCCCAAACGCTGGACAATGGCAACATATCCGCTAGATTTAGCGTGTGAATTAGCGGGCGTCTAATATTTGCATAAGCGTGCCCAGGCAATGACCCCAGCCACGCTTCCATTGCGTTAACATCTTCAATGCGACTTGCAAATCCAAGCGCCTTAATCTGCTTACTCACATAGCGCGCATTCTCTAATAACTGCGCTCGATCAGGTGACATTAATACGATAACTGGCGTGTAATATCCGAACCTGACCAGATCACTGTTCGCATCATTGATCGACTCTTCTGCTTGGGACGCCATCAACAACGCATCTTCATTGACTATCCCGCCTTCGGTTCGGAACACTTGAGAAACGAAGCCTTTCGATTTCTGTAGCCACTTGCGACGATATTTTTTAAGCTCGCCTATAGCTTCCTCTCGATCTAGATAAATCATTCTGGAGGACCAACGGTAGGCCGTTTGAAGACTTTCAAGTACTTCCAGTATTTGCGGGTAGGATTCAGCGGGAAAACCCTGCATGGCCACACAGCAGGTGTAGTTGTCGCCCACTTTTGGTGTATCCCCTGGCCACATGCCGACGCCGCCTATTACCGCGTCTAAATACATACCTCGTTGTGGCAAGTTGAGCTGGCACGGCTCGCCAACTAAGCACAGCTGGAGAAAATTAATCAGCTCGTCACGCTGGTGTTCATAGCCGTTTGAACCTTCGCAGGTGTAACTCCCCATGCGCCTAATATCTAGCGCGGCTAGCAAGCCGTCTTCTACCTCATCTAGTGCTTTCAGAAAACCATCAAGCACTTGTTGGGCAACTGACTGAACCGCTTCAGTCTTTGGCGTATCCCACATTAAGCTTTTGAATCGAGTCGTTGTCTTTTCTGGCGGCGTGTACATCAACACAATCGCGTGTTCGCTAATGAAGTGTTCGCCTTCCGCCAAAAATCTCTCTCGTCGTTCATCATCAACCATGCGCGCGATTTTGGAGGTAAAATGTGATCGTTCTTCAGCTGGATATTCAGACGCCGGTATTCGCACCGCTTCATTCCAACTAACCCAACCGCTGCTTAATCCTGCTAACGCCGCATTGATTCGCGCTGTTAAAAAATTACGCTGCTCATTGGTCGTGCTACCAATATCCGGACCTTTGTAAAACCATCCCGCTATCAGCGCGCCACTCTTGCACTGCACTACGCCGTTTTCGACAAGCGCCGCCCAGTTGAGCAAATCCGGCAAACCCTTCGCTGTCTTTCTGTATCCAGATAACTTCACTGATTTAGCCCCGCTGCTGGGTGGGAGCGAGGCGGGTAATACCTCTGCGGGTAACGCAGCTGCCTTAAATAGACCTGCGCTAACTGCGGGTCTTTTTGGGCCATGACACGAAGTACAAGCAGACAGCACAGCCAGAACGTTATCCCGATAATGGCCGCTACGAGATTCTGGCCATTGATAACCAGCGCCACAGAAATCAATGCACTTGAGAGCGTTAAATTGCGGTCGCCCCCCATGAATAGATTGGGCCGATGTAAGGCTCGCTGAAATGGTGTAGTGCGAAGCTCGCTCAATTACTGACTCCAGACCAATGCATTCGACTGGATAATTTCGCTTCCACTAAATAGCGTGCTTAGAATCGATCCTGCAAACGCAATCAAGGAGATAACCAAAACCAACATAATGAGGCGGCGAATGAAATCGTTTATTTCACCACCAAATATCAAAGCCACGCCTGTGGCGATCATTCCAAGCAATGAGACTGCAAACGCTACCGGTCCTTTGAGTGAATTAGTAATGGCCTCTAAAGGCCCTTCCCACTCCAGCCCAGTAGACGTTCCGTTTAAATCCGCGAATGCTGCAAAGGGCGTGAACGCCAAAGCAGGAACCACAAGCCGCGACAAAAGGCGCATATTCAACCCGCGCACACACTTCCTTGTTGCCGACTCAAGCTGAGTCACAATGTAATTACCCATAAGCTTGAAGTTCTCCGCTGCTTGTTTGATATTGCCCATTTTCGCCACCTGTTATTGTTAAAACCTCTGTGATCTTTCTGCTTGCGCCGTTCTCTTTTGATCTTGCTATAGCAATAACTAGGTCAATCGCCTCCCCAACAAGCTTGGTCATTGGCGAAGTGCTAACTTCCATTATTAGTTGCTCTAACCTTGATAGCCCCGATTCAGCACTATTGGCATGAATTGTCGCTATGCCTCCAGGGTGTCCCGTATTCCACGCCTTTAAGAGTGCTAACGCTTCCGTGCCCGCACGAACCTCCCCGACAATAATTCTATCGGGCCTTCCGCGGAGTGTGGTTTTGATGAGATCGAGCAGAGAAGCGGCTAGACTTGTTCGCAGGACAATTGCGTTTTGAGCGTTACACTGGATTTCGGCCGTGTCCTCGATAACAAATACACGGTGATCAGGACACTCAATTACCACTTCATTGATAATTGCATTCGCTAAGGTGGTCTTCCCGCTACCAGTTCCGCCCACAATGAGGATGTTCTTTCGCGACTGGACAGCTCGCTTAATCTCTTCGGCCTGCACTGCAGTCATTACCCGTTGATCAACATATTCCGCTAGTGAGAAAACTGAAGACGCTCTACGGCGAATGCAAAAACACGGCTTAGTGCTGATTGGAGGTATCCACGCTTGAAAGCGTGAACCGTCCAAAGGAACCTCACATTGCAAAAAGGGATTGTCCCGATCGACGATAGTTTCGTGGTAACTCGCCATTGTTCCAATCAATGCCAGCGCCCTGTGTTCGTCCATTGAATTTGACAAAACTTCCATGTCTTTACCGAGCCGTTCGATCCATATTTTGCCGTCAGGATTAAGCATAATTTCCACAACATCGTCAGACCCAAGCAGGCCAATAAGCTCCGACCCAAATTCACGCGTAAGTTTCTCTTTTTGCCTGGCTAACCGGTCTTCGTTCACTACTTTGATTCCCTTCTTGGTAATGGCCTGCTTATCGAATCAACGCCAATCCGCCATATATATGTTTTATAAGTTAATTAATTGTTGCATTAAACAACATTCCAGGCACACGGCAACGCAGCTGCTTGTTGCAGCAATTAAATTTATCCTTGTAACTAGAGTTGTACTTTTGCCCCTAATTGAACGGGACAAGACAATCCTACACGTAAAACGGCATAACGCAAAGGGTCGTGACCAATTAATTTCGTGGGGCTTTTCCTGCGTTTTAAAAGCGTCAACCAAGTGTATTTTTACGTCAATCGGCGCTAACCCGCGCCAGCTCTAACCTATGGAGTTAGTGGGTGGGTTCTTGATGACTTTTTGTCAGCAAATCGTCAACCGCTTGTCACCCTAATTGAATAAAAAAACAGGCAAACAAATTCGCCCGCGGTAATAGGTTAAGAATTTTTGGTCTGGGAGTGGTGTTAACTGTGAGGGCTTTGCAAAGCCTTACCAATGTAATTGGGATCTAAAAGATCCTGAAGATCGACATCAAGTACATCGGCCAACTGGCCGCATGTTTCCAATGTCGGGTTCCCCTTCCCCGTTTCAATCCGCGATAAAGTTGCCTGATGTGAACTTGTTCGCGAGGCGACCTCTTCTAATGACAGACTCTTTTGCCTGCGAGCAAAACGAATATTCTGAGCGAAGATGTCTATGGCTCTGTGGCTCTTTTTCATAGTGCCTATAGCGTACTGTAATCACCCTCATACAGCCAGTAACAAAAACATTACTAAGGGCACATTCATCACTGTTATTGGGGCATTCTCGCCCCACTGGATCTCCAGGGTAGTGACCGATAGAACTTCGTTATATATTCAAATGCGAGATTAAAGTCAATCAGCTCACCTACCGTTTCATCCATCAAGGTATCGTACTCGTGCCCTGCCCGGCGCTTTACTTCCTCGTCGTCCATTGAGGATATATTCGGAATGAGTCCCCTGGGTTTTGCTTTCGCCAGTAGACTAGAAAGGATTAGTGACTTTTCATCGTCGCTTAGGCCCGCAAACTCATTCAGAATAAAATAAAGATCATAGACATCTTGTCTACGGTTCCTGTTCCTAATTACCTGCTGTAAAAGCGCGCGATATTTTTCTGCAATCAGATCAGTCAACGAATACGTTTGAATCTCTTCGCCAACTGTCAGCTTAAAGTTCTCTATGCTGGATATAAATTCATTTGTACTGTAATCGATGGAAACCACACTTGGTGAGGTTTTAGTTTGCAGCCTTTTGTGTTTGTTGCTTCCTTTGTATGCATATCCAACTGTTATTCGGATGGAGGGAAAAGTGGCATCCTTTCTTTTGGGAAACAATTCGCATTTTTGAACTCTGCAATCTAAGCCGTAGTCTAATTCTTCTACTACAGAGGCTAGACTTCTATTTAACTCTTTCGCTATTTCATTCTCATCTAATTCGGCCATTATTTTACTAGTAGAGAAATCTATATCCTTTGTATATCGTTGGCTACGATACCGGATAGCGAGCAATATTCCTCCTTTGAGAACCATGCTCGCTTGCAATTCGTTATGCGACGCTATGGCCAAAAGAATTGTCTGAACAGCCTGTCTAAACTCCTTGTCCTGTTCACTTGTAAACTGGGCAGCCCACTCACTGATGCTGTATTCTTTAGGGACGGTCAATTGTTTTTACTCGAAGACATTAAGTGATAAGCACCACTTGTCTGACCACTGCGGATAATACTCTGCCGAGGCATCCAACTTTCTCGAACCCCCTCGCTGTGCAAAAGCAGTCCAACTCTCGACTGTTTCGTTTTTAATCCCCAACCTCTCCTCTACAATATACCCTGCTCTAACCTTATCCATGTTGTTCCCATTACTATCGAATTCATCCGTAATTAGCCTTAGATATTTCTCGGCGTGCATATCAAAGATTTCGAGTACGTGGTTTATGCCTCCACAAAGTGCAGGGCTTCTCAACATTTCTAGAAATGTTCGCCCAATGGTAGCCACCCGTATATTGCGATCTCGGACATTTTTGTAGGCTCCCAAGTGCTTAGAATGTGTGCAATGCACCTCTTTTTTACCCACCTTTTTAATTGTTGGATGTGAAAGAGCAGGCAAGGAGTTATCTCTATAAATTGCATAATCTTCTTTTAGATCTTTTTTCATACGCTCTATCGCAAATACCTTCCAGTCTTTCACGCCAGGCGAAGAAATAAATAATTTGGAAGGGATACGATCAGTTAGCCCGTGATAGGCCATCGCGCTAAGGTGTGAAATATAACAAAAAGGGTCCAGCGTGCAGACGACGTCCTCCACCTCCCAGCGAGTATTTCCAAGCAGTGTGTAGGCTGAGTCTGGCATTCCTCTGGGTTGAGCCAACAAGCCTTCATCTAAGAGCAAGTTAAGGTACTTGCCAAAATCTCTACTGTCCGCTGCATCCTTTTGTACCCCTATTGACTCCCCTTTGTATTCTTTAGCTTGGTAGAGAGAATGGATAATCAACCCCAGTTGATAACGAGTAATAACCGGCTTATTAATATCCCCAAGAGACAGCGTTAATGCCTTGATAAATTTCACTAG
>JAESUT010000187.1 GCA_016762995.1 Gammaproteobacteria bacterium
GCCTTGTTCGCCGTCTTATTCACAAAATCCTGCAACATAGCCAACACGATCCACGAACCAATCGCAACGGCGATGGTCGCGTAGAGTGAAAATTCGAACGTAACAATAAGCGGAAGTACAATGCCTAGCCCGAGGGCTGCCAAGGCGACTCTGCCTAGCTGCTGTATTAGATAGGTTGTTGAGGTGCGCTTCCAACGAGTGTATGGACCAATCGACAACAGCAGTGCGAGCAGCGCCATCAGCGGAACAAAGATTGTATTAAAGTAAGGGGGGCCAATCGAGATTAAGTCGTCTGTGATCGCCTGGTACACCATAGGAAAGAGTGTGCCCAAAAATACAGATGCCGCCGCCACCACTAAGATAACGTTGTTTGAGAGTAATAGGATTTCTCGCGAAACCAGATCAAAGCCAAACTCGCTCTTCATTAGGGGTGCTCTAAAGGCAAACAACAGCAAGGCGCCGCCAACGCTTATCCCAAGAATAGCCAGTATGAAGAACCCCCTGTCTGGGTCGCTCGCGAACGCGTGCACCGATGTTAATAAACCGGAGCGCGTAATAAAGGTGCCTAACAAGCTGCCCGCGAAGGCCAATATTGCTAACAGCACAGTCCATGCCTTGAACACGCCGCGCTTCTCAGTAGCCGCCAAGGAATGAATCAATGCCGTGCCAAACAACCACGTTATCAGCGGTGGGTTCTCGACAGGGTCCCAAGCCCACCAACCGCCCCAACCTAATTCGTAATAGGCCCACCAACTGCCTAGCGCTATACCCAATGTAAGAATTGCCCATGCGATGTTAGCCCAGGGGCGACACCAGCGCGCCCATGCCGCATCCATCTTTCCACTTAAAAGAGCAGCCATTGCGAAGGCGAACACCACCGAAAATCCCACGTAGCCCATATAAAGAGTTGGAGGGTGAATAATGAAACCAAAATCCTGTAACGCGGAATTCAAATCCGCACCATCGACTGGCGGTAATGGCACAATGCGATCGAAGGGGTTCGATGTCGCCAACATAAACAAAATGTAACCGGTAATGAGACAACCTAGTACGCCCAAAACCCTGGCGACAAATTCCAAGGGCATGCTACTACTAAAAATGGCGACGGCTAACATCCAGCCCGCGAGCATGAATGTCCAAAGTAAAAACGATCCTTCGTGCCCACCCCATACAGCCGTTAATTTATAACGATCAGGAAGCAAGGAATTGGAGTGTTCCGCGACGAACTTAACAGAGAAATCGTCGGTAATAAATGCATAAGCTAGAATTGCAATACTGATAGCTAGGAACACAAACACACCAGCCGAAAGTGGCCGCGCCATGCTCATCCACAGAAAATTATTCTGATAGGCTCCGATAATTGGCAGAGTGGCGAGTATCATGCTCAGACAAAGCGCCAAAATCAGTGAAAACTGACCTACCTCAGGAATCATCTAGTTTGTTCCCGATGGCATATGGTTGTCGGCAGAAGCACCTGCTGCATCTAATGCGGCCTTTACTTCTGGCGACATGAAATTTTCATCGTGCTTAGCTAAGACTCGCGACGCCTGAAAGACACCGGCGGCGTCCATTTCACCTTCAGCTACAATCCCCTGACCCTCGCGAAATAGATCAGGCAGTATGCCTTCATATTGAATGGGCACATCGCTTACGAAGTCTGTAGCCACGAAGTTAACTTTTAAACTGTCATCCGCACCAAGAACGGTACCTACCTTTACCATCCCACCAATTCTAAAATGCTGGCCCGGTCCAACTTCGCCTTCGGCAACTTGGGTCGGCGTATAAAACATATTAATATTTTGCTTTAGCGCAAAAGCGGTAAAGCCAACTGCAACGCTAAGACCAGCGGCAATGAATAAAATAATTCCGAGCTTCTTACGTCTATGGGGTTTCATTTGCTACTCCGAAACAATAAATACTCTAATGGGCCTAATCGCCATGACTATCATCTTCACTTTGAATCTCAGCGTCTAAGGTCATGCGACGTTTTAGCTGGCGAATAATTTTTTGCTTCTTGCGTAAAGGCAG
Source organism: Gammaproteobacteria bacterium (assembly GCA_016762995.1). Taxonomy (GTDB): domain Bacteria; phylum Pseudomonadota; class Gammaproteobacteria; order Pseudomonadales; family Pseudohongiellaceae; genus UBA9145. The sequence goes on from JAESUT010000187.1 coordinate 2,029, forward strand.
TATTAAGTTAATAGCAACGAATACGGCAAAGAGTCCGTACACGGCCCATACATTGAATCCGTAACCACCCATGTCGACAAATTCAGCGAAGCTTGAAAACTGTATTGCATCTAGCATTTACTTTCCTACGGTAATTTTTCCGTAACTACCTAACTCACTTAGCTTTTAAAACCAAGTCCTTAACCCACTGGGCTTTGCGCTCTCTCTCTAGTATTTCATTGCGCGTGGACAAGATCAGACTAACCGTTAAAAACAGATAGACGGCCACTATCATTATTAAAGTCGCTATCCAAAATTCAGGCCCGTTCGGACTACTTGTATCCGTAGTAACAGGACTGGACACCTGATGCAGGGTATTCCACCATTCAACGGAGTACTTAATTATCACTACGTTGATGCACCCCACAATAGAGAGTAAGGCACAGGCCTTTGCCGCCGCATCTGAGTCTTCCAATGCAGAACGCAGAGAGATAACCCCCAGTAGCAGAAACAATTGAAACAGCATCGACACTAACCTGCTATCTGTCCATTCCCACCAGGTTCCCCACATCACGCTTCCCCAGAGAGAACCGGTCGCCAAAGTAATAAACGAGAACCAAGCGCCGAGGATAGCGGCATTCTTCGCTACCATATCGGCTAGCTTCATGCGCCAGACCAACGTGATAGTTCCCGCCACGAACATCAACGGGAAAAAAGCCAGAGAAGTCCCCGCTACAGCAACGTGCACAATCAAAATTCTCGAGGTAAAGCCTTGCTGGTAGTCAGGGGGGAGAAATAACAGCCCCCAAACCAAACCAATCGTCATGAAAATGACCATTGCAGCAACTAGCCAAGGCAGCCATTTTCCGCTGAGTTCATAAAACCACTTCGGAGAACCTAGTTTGAAGAACCATACCCACATGACGATCGCCTACCCTCTTCCTATTTAGCTGCTCAAATATATCACGTAGCCCTGATGCCGCCGTGTTACGTATTGTAACTCATTGTAATTGCGCGGTTAACCCGTTATTAGACCTATCTGCACCAGCATCGGCTAATTCACGCTTATTCTAAGCGCTGCGGCCGAGGCAAGCGGAGCTAGACTCACGGAAACCGAGAGCATGACTAGCATGAGGCTAAGGTAACCGAGCGGAGACTGGCTATTCAATGTAGATTGCACAGCTAGCGTTCCAAAAATTAGAACCGGCACACTCATCGGTAAAGTAATAACCGCCAATATCAGACCGCGGCTGCCTAAACCTACGGTGAGCGCAACGGCGATGGAGCCAACCAAGCTCATGATGGGAGTGCCCAGTAGCAGGGATAAAAACAGTGTCCCATAGGCTTCCTCGGGAAGCGCCAGCATATATGCCAATAGCGGCGACACCAGCACAACCGGCAATCCGCTTACCAGCCAGTGGCTTATATTCTTAGCCAGCACTAGGAAAAATAACGGGTGAGGGCTAAGCAGCAGCTGCTCCAGCGAGCCATCCTCAAAGTCAGATCTATAGAGATTGTCCATCGATAACATCGAGGCTAGCAACACAGATATCCAAATCACGCCGGCCGCTATCTCAGTCAATCGATCACTCTCGGGACTTATCCCGATAGGGAATAAAGAGACGACAATGATAAAGAACATGAACGGATTAACTATGTCGTTCTTCTTCTTAAACGCAATAAGCAAGTCACGCTTCAGCGTTGCCAAGAACGCCGCAGAGGTGGTTGTCTGTTTTCCAGTCATTGGCGCCACCTTAACCCAGACTCAGCATGGCTAGCTCTGGAATATTCAGACTGTGGTGCGTAGTCACCATAACCGAGCCACCTGCTTGGGCCTGTCGCTGCAGTATTTGTTCCAGTCGTTCCACGCCCTTTCTATCCAGTGTAGTGAACGGCTCATCAAGCACCCACAATGACGCGGGACTTATGATAAGCCTCGCTAACGAGACCCTTTGCTGCTGCCCTGCCGATAGCGTGTAACAAGGCGACTCTTCGAACCCGCGCAGACCGACTTCTTTGAGGGCGGCCATAATTTCCTCATCGCTAACCGCTTGCTTAAGGCTGCAGCTCCAGCGCAGATTCTCTACAGGGGTTAGCACTTTAGCTACACCAACCCTATGTCCTATATAGAGTAACGAAGAAAAGAAATTAGCAGCCTGATCTTCGATTTCCTGCCCATACCATTTGATTGAGCCTTCATAGCCATCGTTCAGTCCACAAAGGATACGCATCAGCGTGGTTTTCCCGCTGCCATTACTGCCCTGAACCTGCAGCACCTGCCCTTCGGGCAGATCAAAATTCAAATTCTTAAACAGTACTCGGTCATCACGCGCGCAGAAAAGCCCGCGTGCCGCTAACATGATTGTGTCAGTGTCCGAGTTTGAGGAAGCTGTTGGTGCTGCAGAAGACATGAACTGTGGTGTTCCCGCTATATGGGCTGAGGATTATAACGGAGAAGATAAGCTATTGCTGCCCAAAAGCACTAACAGTGTCAATACACTTTGACGCGGACCTACTAGCGCGCCCAATCGGAGAGTCGTGACCTTAAACGCATAGCTGCCTGACTGTGTATCTGGCTTACTCGAGACTCGCTGACTCCAATCACCTCACCTATCTCTTTCAGGTTTAGCTCTTCGTCATAGTAGAGCGCTAGTACAAGCTTTTCGCGATCCGGCAGACCATCGATAGCTTTGGCTAGATGCGCCTTAAATGTGGAGCGCTGCAATCCGTCGCAGGGACCGGGAAGTTCACCGGCGGCTAACTCGATAGCCGAATCATCGCCCTCCATGATGTCATCGAAGCTAAATAGACGGCTGCCGCTCGCATCCTGCAATATTGCATAATAGGCGTTAAGGTCGATCTCCAGTTCTTTAGCAATGTCCGGGTCTTTAGCATCTTTACCGGTACGGGCTTCGATAGCCTTTATCGCCTCTGCGACTTTTCGAGATTTTCGATGCACCGATCTTGGCGCCCAGTCACCTTTTCTGACTTCGTCCAGCATGGATCCACGTATTCGTATTCCAGCATAGGTTTCGAAGCTCGCTCCCTTGGAGACATCGTATTTCTTCGCCGCCTCTAACAGGCCGATCATTCCCGATTGAATTAAATCATCAATCTGCACACTGGCAGGCATTCGCAGCAATAGGTGATGGGCGATGCGCTTCACGAGCGGTGCATAGCGCACCACTACTGCCGTTAGATTCTCATCTGACGCCTCACCATTCGGTAAGACCGGTTCGTAAACTTTAGCTTCAGTTGCCGAAGTCATTTATATCATCCTATTTTTTATATGCGATTCATGCCAGCAAGAGTCAATATGAACACATCACTTTGAACACATGCAGAAGATTCAGAGCCAGTTGTAGTCCCCCAGCACCTCGAAAGGCAATGGCGAAATGCGTCGGTACTAAATCGTCCTTCTGCTGCGATAAAGCGATTAACTCTCATGCCTTGGCATGCTCCATTTTTTTGTTTTACTTCTGCAATTCCATGTGAATTTTTACTTTCTCAACTTAATGTCACTTCTGACGATTTACTCGTTAGGTTTAGTAACGGACTAATTAACAAAATGACGTTGCTCATTAGTGCTCTTGCCGTGTCTATCACCTACACAAAACCCTCAAAATTCAATTCTTCTGTATAAGCTCTATTGTCCGCACTGATTAAAAACGGACCGCTGCATCTATACAGAGCAATTACCGTTCCAAGTTGTTGTATTGCAGGATATTTTTTAGCTAGACCAGATAGTACGCGGGCTGCAGAGGTGGAGGTAGTTTTTGAAGGATTTAGTAGGCGCTAAAAAAACGCCAGGAATTTGACGAATACAGGCTATTAGGTCGTGCTGCGCCAGAAAAACATCGCCACAACTGCGAATCACAGCAAAGCTGGCGCTCAGGCTTTCGGAGGCGTAACACCGGTCTGACCCATGTATTTTCCACCGCGCTGCTTATAGGTAACTTCACACTGTTCGTCAGATTGATAGAACAACATCTGTGCTACCCCCTCATTGGCGTAAATCTTGGCGGGCAAGGGAGTGGTATTGGAGAATTCGAGGGTGACATGCCCTTCCCACTCAGGCTCCAACGGCGTGACATTAACAATGATGCCACAGCGAGCATAGGTCGACTTGCCCAAACAAATAGTCAACACATCTTTCGGGATGCGAAAATATTCTATAGTCCTTGCTAGCGCAAAGGAGTTGGGCGGAATTACGCAGAAAGGCTCATCGATCGAGATAAAACTGGATTCATCAAAATTCTTTGGGTCCACTACGCTGGTTGTGTGTACATTCGTAAAAATTTTGAATTCAGTGGCGCAGCGCAC
>JAESUT010000188.1 GCA_016762995.1 Gammaproteobacteria bacterium
TCATCACGGGACCGGATTGCAGGGTCGGGAGTGTTTGGCGGGTAAATTCCCACACTTCGGTAGTATGAACCAAGTGGTGCGTCAGCAGGCCGAGCGGCTCGTTATTGTCGGTCAAACCGATGCGCCGATCCACCAGAAATTGTGCCAGTTGCGAGACCAATTGATCGGGCGCGATCAGGGTTTTGCCCTTTCGCCAAGCAATCGGATCGAGGTGCGTATTAATTTGCTGTAGATCAGTCGCCGCTTGAGGGGCTATGCGGGGCGTAAAGGTGGAAAGGCTATGATAGCCGGCCTTGATCAGCGCCGCATAATGCTGTGGTGCAATCCGGTTCCACGGCGGCACAAACATCGGCTTTAGCTGATCGCCAAACAAGGTTTTCATCCGTGTGAGCCCGTGCAGAACTTCATCTGAAACGTCGCCACGTCCGGCGCCGAACTCGGCCTTTTTGTCAGGCTTCGGCGCTGCTCTGTTTTCGCGTGGTGCCTGAACAGCTGCTGTTTGCGCTTGCTTTGGCTCAGCTGCTGGAGCCGGGCTTGTAGGCTCAGCTTTCGGGCTTGCCTGAGTGTCTGCAGAAGGCTGGCTTGCTGATACCTTAGCAACGGCTGGCGATGCTGCTGGCTTAGCATTCTGAGGAACTACTGTCTCCGAGCTGCTTGCTGTATTTGTAGCAGAGCTCTCATTAGCATTTGTATTGGAGCTGTTGCTGCGACGACTGCCGCCTCTAGATCTGTTGCCAGATTGGTTCGACTGCTGCGGTTGTTGATTGCCATTGGCTGTCGATTCCTGCGGGGCCTTATTGCCATCTACTTCTGCAGCTGGTGTAGTCTGTTGATTAGACGCAGCCTCATCCGTAGCCGCTCTAGAGCGTTCTGGCCTTGGTCCACGCCTGCGCTGATTGGAATTTCGCGGACGCTTATTGGCTGGCCGACGTTGCGCCTTCTGCTCAGAATTTTGTTCCGGCTTGTCAGTTGACGCTACGTTATCCTGTTTGTTCAGGCTTTCGTTCTCAGGCTTATTCCTGCCGCCGTCGTTGTTCTTGTTCGGCTGGTTGCGTCGCTGATTTTGATTAGAAGACTTTCCTCCACGATCTCTGCGCGACTCATTACGCTGTTGATTGCCGCCACGCGACTGCTGACCACGCTGACTCTGGTTGCGTGAATTCCCTCGTGAACGATTGCGATTGCCACTCTGTGATCGTCTCTTAGGTTGTTCCTTTTTCTTTTCGGCGGAACCAAATAGTGATGCAAAGAGTTTCGCGAAGAAACCTTGCTTCTTCGGCGCCACTTGCGGAGGTGGAGGCGTGCGATTTGCAGATAGGTTACTTACAGCTGGCTTCTGTGCGGCCGGTGCGTCTTTATCCTTAGACTTCGCATTCGGGGCAGGCTCGGCGATAGCGGTAACGTCTACCTCATATACTTCGCTCTGCTGGTTCACGGCGGTAATTTCATAATGAGGCGTTTGCAGTTCGGGCTTAGGTATTATCGAAACCTTCGTTCCACTTTGCTCCTCGATCTCGGCAAGGCCTGCGCGTTTCTCGTTCAGTAAGTAAGACGATAGCGCCAATGGAACAGTAGCTCGCACTTCCTGACACTTCTGCTTATTCGCCTCTTCTTGCAAAATTCTTAAAATAGAAAGACACAATGATTCCACATCGCGAATCGATCCTTGTCCACTGCAACGTGGGCAAACGATTCCGCTAGTTTCGCCAAGCGAAGGGCGTAGTCGTTGTCGTGACATTTCGAGAAGCCCGAAGCGAGAGATGCGACCGACCTGCACGCGCGCACGATCAGGCTCTAGCGCATCACGCATCCTGTTTTCTACTTCACGTTGGTTACGGCTGGAATTCATGTCGATAAAATCGATGACGACCAGGCCGCCCATGTCTCGTAGACGTAATTGCCGTGCTATCTCGTCAGCTGCCTCAAGGTTTGTGTTCAAGGCTGTCTCTTCGATGTCGGCACCGCGAGTCGCCCGTGAGGAGTTGATGTCTATCGAAATTAGCGCCTCGGTTGGATCGATTACTACCGAGCCACCTGCAGGAAGTTTAACTTCGCGCTCGAAGGCGCTCTCTATCTGGCCTTCGATCTGATAGCGATTGAAGAGAGGGAGTTTGTCCTCATACAGCTTAATTCGGCTTTCGTATTGCGGCATCACTTGCTTGATGAAAGTGAGTGCCTCTTCGAAGGATTCCTTCGTATCAAAAAGTACCTCGCCGATGTCTTTGCGTAGGTAGTCGCGGATCATGCGAATGATGACATTGCTCTCCTGATAGATCAGGAAAGGAGCTTGTTTGGTTGTGCTTGCCTCTTGAATTGCCTGCCAAACTGCTAATAAGTAGTCTAAGTCCCACTGCAATTCTTCCTGCGCCTTACCGACGCCGGCAGTGCGCACGATCATGCCCATGCCGTCAGGAATTTCTAAGCCACGCAGGGTCTCACGTAATTCGGAGCGCTCATCGCCTTCGATACGACGAGAGATGCCGCCGGCCTTAGGGTTGTTGGGCATCAATACTAGGTAGCGCCCGGCTAGGCTTATGTAAGTAGTAAGGGCCGCGCCCTTGTTGCCGCGCTCTTCCTTCTCGACTTGAACGATAACCTGGGTACCTTCAGGGATCAGTTCCTTGAGGTTCTTGCTCTTAACATCCTTGGCGTAGTACTGACGGGATATTTCCTTCAATGGGAGGAAACCGTGGCGATCAGCGCCAAAGTCAACGAAGGCAGCTTCAAGGCTAGGCTCTACACGAGTCACTTTGCCTCTATAGATATTTGCCTTCTTCTGGATGCGGGTGCGGTTTTCGATGTCTAGATCGTAGAGTTTCTGACCATCGACTAGGGCAACACGGAGTTCTTCTTCCTGCGTTGCGTTAATAAGCATTCTTTTCATAATAGGTTCACTTGTCGTTGAACCAGATAAGAAACTTAGGAGGAAATCATCGAGTTGGGCGCGCACGACTCAATCAGGAGTAGTGGGTGAGGGCAACGAAGAGGCGAAATCGGATTGATTAAGCTTCAGCTACAGCAAATTCTTAACGTTTTAACAATATATAGAACAGCCATAGACGTGCTATGACTTGTCTTGTGCTCAATTGGTCGCCTACTCGAGGCTATATGTTGCAGTTAATCTATTGTTTTTGTTGAAAATATTACTTAGTTTTGTCTTTCGTTGCCCAGCTGATTAGAGCTGAGTATCAGCGCAGCATCAGCTGCCTTGCTCGAATATAAATTCCTAAACTTATCCGGTTTGTCTCATCATGACCTTGAGTCATGACTTTTAATAACTGTTAAATGGGTTAGCAGTCTCTCTCGCTATCTGCTGATTGCCCTGTAATGGTGCAAGTCAGTCTTATGAAGCTGTAATTCTGCCTCTGTGGTCGCCCCTTAAAGGGTCGGACCCTATGTGGTTGTCGTCAGGTGAGCTTGATCCAATAGGTTTTAACCATTGGTCTTCACAAAATCTCTCAAATTACCGATGACTTCCAATACTCTGCATCCCGCGCAATAGGGCGCTTCTGGACTGCAGACGCTACCCTCGCATACAAAATAGAGGGTGCATGGCGATGGAATATAACAGTAATGTCTATGGGACTCAATTAATGAGCCTTCGTCTATAGCAAATTTACTCAAAAAAACAATAACCTGCATCACCATTCCGGCTTAGATTGGTAGCGAGTGTGACTGTGTTTAGCGTTGCCTAAACCCGAGTAAGGTGAGGCGCTTGAGTGAGAGAGCGCCGCTACTGTGCCCTTAGAGTGTGTCGCTGCTGCGCAGCTTGATAAAACGAAAGCCCTGTGTTTAAAATACCGGCCGCAGTGGCTTTGCCAGTACAAAGACACAAAAAATCAATAAGATACTGGCAGAACATAGAATTTAAGTAAGATGCTAGCGGTTGATTCAGGGGGGACCCTGGGCAAAAAAAATAAAAACAGAACTAGAATTTACTCAGCGGTAACCGTTGAACACCAAAACGGGTCGCCAAAGCTGTTAGGGGCAAGATCAATGACTATTTATTCCTACTGCCGGACTTCTGAGCTGGAAGCGTCGCTCGAGAACGATGAGCTAGCTGCGATTTTAGAGCCAGAAATGCTGGCCATACAAACCTACTGCCTACGCCAGAGTTGGTTTATGACGGAGACGCTAAAAGACTCGAATTGCAATTGGAATCAAGAGTTTGACCGCCGCGATTCGGGCAAGCGATTGATGAGTCTATTAGTCCCAGGCGATGTGATTCTGTGCAGCAGGCTCGAGCGCATTTGCAGCTCAAGCCACGAAGTTATTAAGCTGGTGCAGAAGTTGAAAGAAAAGTCTGTTCAGCTGCACATTGTGGAGCTCGGTGGCGATATTACCGATGCCCAGCTCAACGTAAATTTTGCATCGGTTGCCGTGCTGTTTAGTGCGTTAGAGAAGCGTAAGTCTGCGGAGCGCATCAAGGGCGTTAAGCAGCGGCAAAGAAAGCAGGGCCGTTATCTCGGCGGTAGTCGCCCATTTGGTTATATGATTCATGAGAATGGTCGACTCATTGAAAATCCTATGGAGCAGAGAGTGCTACGTAGAATTGTTGAGTTGAAGAAACAGGGCAAATCACTGCGGGCTATTTCCAGTGAAGTATCGACACCAGTAATGCCTATCAGTTTCAAGACTGTGCAGAGGCTCTTGCAGCGCCACGCGTAGCAAGTCTACTTATCGAGTGCGTGTCTTGGTTGTTTTACGAGCAATACCGATCTAGGTAGTTTTGAATTTGATTAGTAGCTTTGAATTTGATTAGTAGTTTCGAGCCTAATTAAGAATTTCGATCTGATTCCAACAAGGTTAGCCCATGCAAAAGCCATTTTCTGTATTCGTGGGTTTGCGCTACACCCTGGCTAGGAAGCGCAACTTCTTTCTCTCTTTTGTCTCCTTAATTTCCATGCTCGGTGTAAGCCTGGGCGTAATGATTCTGATCGTCGCGCTATCGGTAATGAACGGCTCTATCGATACGCTGCGCGCCGATGCGCTGAAGTCTGTTCCCCATGTTACGGTCGCAGGCGATAGAGTGACGACTCACTGGAACGAACTCGCCAACATCGCGCTCAGCTCCCCCAACGTAATTTCAGCCGCACCCTATATCGAGGGTGAAGCAAATATTTTGTACCAAGGAAACAATCGCTTCGTCAGCCTGCGCGGTGTCGATGGGCTGCTCGAAGCAGGCGTGGTCGACAATCCTAGTTCTCGCTATAGAGATTTGTTCATAGCGCTTTCCGAGACAGAGAACGGCATCATACTGGGCGCACAACTGGCGGGTAGTTTAGGGTTATACGGCAGTAGTGCGGATCTTTCGGTTACCGCCTTGGGCAGCTTGCTGGCCCGGAATCTTGCCGACACGGAAGGGTTTACCGTTGTCGGCTACGCCGATTTTGGTGCCTATGGTAATAGCGATACCGCATTAATAAACTTGGCTCAGGCGCAGCAATTATTTGCGAAAAATTCCGCGTCACAATTGCGGCTTAGGCTGCGAGTAGATGACGTGTTTAATGCCAAGGCGATCGCGGTAAACTTGTTTGCCGATTACCCTGATTTGAGCGTGCAGTCATGGGATGAGGCGCAGGCGAGCTTGTTTAATGCGCTGCGTATGGAGAAGGTACTTACCAGTTTCATGCTTTTGATGATAGTGGTGGTGGGGGCTGTGAATATTGTCTCTACCTTGGTTATGGTTGTCGCCGATAAGGGGCCGGACGTGGCGATTCTGCGTACCATGGGCGCGAGCAGGAGCACTATTATGAAGATCTTCATGGTGCAAGGTTTAATCGCTGGGTTATTGGGAACATTGGTCGGTGCAATCCTCGGTATGTTGTTGGCGGCTAATATTACCGATATTAGCCTTGTCCTTGAGCGAATTATAAATTCATTGGCCACAGGTTCGAATCGTTATTTTATCTCCCATTTGCAAACCCAGATTGATTTGGGAGAGGTGGCGCTGATCTGTGTCGCGGCGCTTACAATTAGTTTTCTCGCGACGCTGTATCCAGCCTACCGCGCCAGTAAAATCCAGCCGGCAGAAGTGCTGCGCTATGAGTAGTAGATTGATATGACAGAGAATTCGATGGTAGTGACTTGTGAGCAGCTTGAGAAAACTTATTCTCAAGGGCCGCAGCTCGTGCAGGTATTGAAGGGTGTGAATTTGCAGGTCGGCCGCGGTGAGCGGATCGCGATTGTCGGTAGTTCTGGTTCCGGTAAAACCACCTTGCTCAATCTGTTGGGCGGGCTCGACCTGCCTACCAGCGGCAAGGTCACTATAGCGGGCA
>JAESUT010000227.1 GCA_016762995.1 Gammaproteobacteria bacterium
AAGGAAGCTAAGAGAAAGGAGTTAATGGATGAGAGAGGAAGGAAGGTCTACAAAACCAGACGAGAGGAGAGACACGAAGAGTCCAAGATTCGATCAGAAAAGCAAATGGAGAAAGACTTGAAACACAAGAGGAAGGCCATTCTCGAAGGCAACGGGATGGTGTTCGGCCACTTCACCCAATTCGATGGTCCCAAACTCGAAAGACTGGTCGGGCGAAAGATGGCTCTCAAGATGAGCAAAGACGAAGTGAAGGATACATGGAAGTTTTAATATCGAAAAGATAAACGTCTTGAGAAGATCCCTTAGTCATCAGGAGCTTGTCATTTGCGAACATGTTGTCTCTCAGAGTCTCCCATTCCATAGTCCTGGAGTTCTCTCGAGCTTCGTCCACGATGAAGTTTGCATAGTGCTGCAACAGCGCTCTGGATTCGCTTGAGTGAGGAACGTCGACGGATGGAGACCAGACGTAAGAAGTCTTCTCGGGGTGGAACTGGACTGCAAAAATATTGCTGTCAGCGAGTGCGGCCACAAAGTCATACCCGTAATTCGTCGTTCCGGTAACCATGCCTTGCTGCTGCGCCTCTACATAGTAGCTATGGACAAAATAGAAACGGCTATTGTCTGGCACGTCTTTCCATAGAGGGTGATCGCGGCTCTGGCTTACTTGATTCCAACCCATGTGCGGCACTTTTAGACGCTGACCATCAGCGCCCCGAAGATCGTCACCAAAATATCGGACCTCTCCATCGAGGAAGCCTAGACATTCGACGCCGCCATTCTCTTCACTTGCACTCATTAACGCCTGCATGCCGACACAGATTGCAAGTACCGGCTTAGAGTGAATCGCATCTTTCACGATCTGATCGACATCCAGCCGCCGAATTTCCGCCATGCAATCTCGAATTGCTCCTACACCGGGAAAGATAACGCGATCAGCCTCAGCTATTACATTTGAATCTGCGGTCACGATAACCTCAACCGACTCATTCAGTTCGCGGCCTACATGTTCCAGTGCCTTTGCAACCGAATGCAGGTTACCCATGCCGTAATCAATTACTGCGATCTTATTCATCTGAGAACTAGTCAAGGTTGATTCGATTAGCGTGCTTTAAAAAAGGAGTTAGAAGGCTCTACCAGCCAGGCCAGCAGCCTTATAGCGACCCTTTCGTAGATGGGATAACGCCCTCTTGTCGAGGATCGGCTTCGATGGCCATACGCACAGCGCGACCGAAAGCCTTAAATATAGTCTCAATCTGATGGTGTGCATTCTTGCCGCGAATATTGTCGATGTGCAGCGTCACCAAAGAGTGGTTCACAAAGCCCTGAAAGAACTCGTGAAACAAATCGACATCAAATGCACCTACAGTGCCTTTGACGAATTGAACATGATAATCCAATCCCGGCCGACCCGAAAAATCAATTACTACACGGGAGAGCGCTTCATCGAGTGGCACATAGGCGTGCCCATATCGACGAATCCCAGTCCTGTCTAGAGCTTTATTAAAAGCCTGCCCAAGCGTGATGCCGATATCTTCAACCGTGTGATGCGCGTCGATCTCAAGATCGCCCACCGCCTTCACGGATATATCGATTAGCCCGTGCCGCGCTATCTGATCCAGCATGTGGTCTAGAAACGGTAGTCCAGTATCGACTTCAAGTTCGCCGGTGCCATCGAGGTTCACGGCAACCGAAATCTGTGTTTCCTTGGTATTACGTTCTACTGATGCTGTTCTCATTAGTTCGGTCACTGTAGTTGGGATTGCCAGTATGCGCGCCTGGATAACCAATGCCGCTGCTTGCTATAAAGCAGGGTTTCACGCCCCGCTGGAATGCACGCATTATAATGCCCGCTCCAGCGCAATGAAAGCAGCAACTGCGGGCAATTTGAGCCCCGCCCTCGACCTGCGAGCTCCATCGTGCAAGTAACAAGTCAATCCGTTAAACTAGTCGGCCAGCAAGGCTAGGAGCACCAGCCCTGCTCATTTGAGACTTCAAGTAGGCCTGAACACCTCAGACCACCAGTATTGGGAATAAATGATTAAGAAACTCGCTAAATTGCTTCTTGGGCTAATCCTGCTATCGATAGTAGCGGGGGTAATCCTGCTAATGTCTGTGAATACAGATCAGAATAAAGCAGCAATTCAGGCTGCCGTCTTATCAAGCACCGGTTATGAACTCACCATCGCAGGGGATATGGACATCTCGTTTTTCCCTTCTGTAGGCTTAACCCTCAATGATGTACGACTCAAAAACCCAAGATCTCCCCAGGAACTCGCCTCCACAACAGCAGCCTTGCTTCAGGTAGATTTACGCGCCTTGATCGGCGGTGAAATCTTTATCCGCGAGCTATCAACCGAAGACTTTCATATCAACTACTACATTGATGCCGATGGAAAGAGCAACTGGGATATTGAGACTCCCAGCCTCAATAACAATTCCCGCCCGGCCACGTCTGACCCACAGTCCATTCAACAATCCATTCAACAGCAGAGCAACCCAGCTCCCTCCGACACAAACTCCAAAATTGTCAGGGTTTCCTTCGAACGCCTCAAGATCGATAACGCCAGCATCGACATACAAGACCTGTCACAAGGTCTGCGTTACAGCGTCAGTAATCTCAACCTCACGAGCAGCAACACCAACATTGAAGGGAATCCGTTTGATGTTGATGTGAACTTCACCTTCCTAAACAACGGTATGACCAAGCCTATAGCGATGGGTTTCCGCAGCAACGTTACTGCCGATATAAGTGCGGGTAACATCGATGTGCAAAATATTAGCTTCAATGTCACGCCACTGTTATTGCAAGGCGAGTTGCATATAAGTGGACTAAACGACTCCGTCACGTTTGACGGCTCTCTCTCCTCAAACGATTTCGATGTCTTCGGCCTACTGCAAACCATTGGCATTCGAGATAGCGAGCTTGACGCGACTAGTTCGCTATTTTCAATCGCAGAAAACCCACAGGCAAGCGTTGAAGCAAGATTTAGCGGCGACGAGTTCGGCATTGTCATTACTGAGTTAATTGCAAGATTGTCAGAAAGCAGAATAGAAGCCGTGGCCGAGATCCGATTTTCCACCGACCTATCGCCAGCGAACATTAGTTATGAAATAGCTGGAAATCAGATTGATATCTCGCCCTTCTTAGATTCAGAAACCACAACAGACACCACAGCAATCGCCAGCAACAGGGTGATTGTAATCGAACCTAACGATGCCGTTACCGCGCCACCTGCCCCCGTTTTGAGCACCGCGATTCCTAGCCAGCTGCTCAACTCTTTCAATGTTTTAGGCTCAATCGCGATCGAATCAGTAGTAGCGAATGACCGGTTATTTACCGGCATCAATGTTTTTACTAATGTCGAAGACGGTGTACTGGATATTGAGCTACAGCCTGTTGCAACTTTCGAGGGAAGCGTCGCAGGCAATATACGAATAGACGGCCGCAATGAGGTAGCTGCTCTTAGCACGCAGCTCGTCATTAGCCAATTGAACCTAGTAGACCTGGCGCCCAGCGTATCTCGACTCAACTCAGTTACCGGCAATCTAGACGTCGACGTTGACCTTACTGCTGCTGGGCAAACCACCAGTGAAATAATGGATTCACTGAACGGCTCCATCACCTTTGCAGTTACCAATAACAGCGTTGATATCGGCGTAATAAAGCAGGTGTTCACGGCGATTTCTGCACTCAGCCCTAGCGGGGGCGCTATTGAGCAGTGGCCGGACGTAATTCGCTTTGCAGAGCTTGGCGGCTTCATCCTTCTCAATAATGGGCTTTCTGAAAATCAGCAGCTCAATCTACGCATGGATAATTTCGACATCTCAGGTACAGGCGGTATAGATCTACAGCAGGAAAATTTCAACTACGACCTGCAATTCACAATCCTTGGCGAACCTTACCTGCAAACAATACAAGTAGACGATCTCTATCACGACGTAGCCTGGCCGGTAGTTTGCGCAGCAGCTTTCGAGGACGAGGTGAATCAATATTGCCGCCCTGATTTTACTCAGGTCCGAGGAATATTTACGCAGCTAGGCACAAACGCCGTGATAGACCGCCTCGATGAAGTCATCAGCGACCAGCTTCCGCCCGAAGTACGAGACGGCGTACGGGGCCTGCTTCGCAATCTTTTCAATTAGCACTTCGATCGAATCGGCCTATGCCAAGCACTGAACACCTCTTCGCCCAGCGACTCCTCAAATGGTTTGACCAACACGGTCGCCACGACCTCCCATGGCAAACCGATCGCACACCCTATCGCGTGTGGATCTCAGAAATCATGTTGCAACAGACTCAAGTTAGCACCGTCATTCCCTACTTCGAACGCTTCATGGATCGGTTCCGCACAATACAAGAGTTGGCGGCGGCAGAGACCGATCAAGTTCTACATCTTTGGACAGGTTTGGGCTACTACGCCCGTGCACGCAATCTACACAAAGCGGCCAAGGTTATCGTACAAACCCACGGAGGCTCATTCCCTGATACCGTTCAAGGCCTAATAGAACTGGATGGAATTGGACAGTCCACCGCAGGCGCTATCGCGGCGATCTCCCTAGGTGTCCGCGCTCCGATTCTCGACGGCAATGTAAAACGCGTCCTAGCTCGGTACCACTGTATTTCCGGATGGCCCGAACAGTCCTCAGTAAAGAAACAACTATGGGACATCGCAGAAGCACTAACTCCCCATGATCGTGTAGATGACTACACACAGGCAATCATGGACCTTGGCGCAACTGTATGCACCCGCAGCAAACCCTCGTGCCAGGACTGCCCCTTTCAGCTCGACTGTGAAGCGTATCAACAAGATCGTGTGACTGAATTCCCCGGCAAGAAAGCAAAGAAAACGCTTCCGGTTAAATCAGTAGCGATGTTTATTCTTCAGAACGCGCTTGGAGAAGTACTCTTAGAGAAGAGACCTGCCACAGGAATCTGGGGGTCACTCTATAGCCTGCCCGAATCGGCGGGGCCGGGCTCTACACCTATACTTGCGGGCGCGCCTATTGACAACCGAACGGTACGCGAGAGTGAAGAGATGGAGAAAATTCGCCACAGTTTTTCACACTATCATCTGGACATTACCCCGGTACGCATCCAAGCCACTCAACTAGATGAAATAGCGGAAACCGATCGCTGGCTCTGGTACCCTTTAGACCATTCTCTAGAAGTTGGATTGGCGGCTCCGGTAAAGAAACTCCTCTCCAAATTGGCCGAGAACTCATAACATTTTTCACAGCAACTACCGAGAACAGCTATGTCACGCATGGTCCATTGCAAAAAGTATGACAAAGAACTACCCGCCCTGGCAGCACCTCCCTATCCTGGCCCAAAGGGGCAAGAAATCTTTGATACCGTGTCACAGCAAGCTTGGAGTGAGTGGCAGTCGCAGCAAACCATGCTAATTAACGAAAAACAGCTCAATATGATGAATGCGGACGACCGCAAATACCTGCAATCCGAGATGGATAAGTTCCTCAACAACGAGGATTTCGACAAAGCCGAGGGCTATGTACCCGAAAGCGAGTAAATTCGCCGCCCCGCTTGACTAAAAAGCCCAGATTCTATTTAATACGCGGCTTGCAGAAGTCGCGCTTATCTAAATCAATTCACTGATTTTAAGCGTCGCGAGCGAAGATGAGACGAGGCGAAGACCGAATCGAGGGAGGGAGCTTACATTGGTAAGTGACCGAGTGAGATATCGGGCTTCAACGAAGTATCACCGAGCGCAGCAGATCAAAAAATGCCCAGGTAGCTCAGTCGGTAGAGCAGAGGACTGAAAATCCTCGTGTCAGTGGTTCGACTCCACTCCTGGGCACCATACACAAAACAGCCTCGCTTTCAGCGGGGCTTTTTTGTGTATGGTGCCCAGGGATTGGATGAGAGCCATCGATATGGTTCGGCTGTGCGCCAGCAATTTGCAACGAGCGCAAAGCGCGAAGCCCACTGGAGGACAAACAGGCCTAAGCCTGTTTGGATTCTTCCGCCCCTGCCCGACCCGCCATCGTTTTTCAAAAGTAAGTCTGCCCCCATTTATTCCTAATCTATCGATCACATCGAGGTCAGCCTGACCTGCAGGAACGACCTCACCTTCTTTGCCATCATCATCATCGTCGCTCATAAAAACAATCCTTGCTGTTACAAAAAGATCAATTGTGAAGCGTATTCTGGAAAATCTTTTCTGAATTCATCTTTATAGCTTTTAGGAATAAAAATAGTTTCGATGTCTTCTAGATTAAATTTCACATTACCTAAAACTCGCCACTCTCTTTCTA
>JAESUT010000189.1 GCA_016762995.1 Gammaproteobacteria bacterium
AGATGGCGGCTACCTAACCCCGCTGGGCCTCGAGGCAGCCGCACATACGCAGGCACTCGTGACCATGCTACAGGTGAAGCCTTAGCTCGAACTGATTCCCGTCAATTGCGAATGAATCAACTGCGAACGAAAAGGAGATAGCGCCTACAATGAATCGTATTCTTCAAAGTAGCTTTGCGCTAATTAGCGCAGCGCTCTTTTCATTTAGCCTTCCCGCGTCAGCTCAGGGTTATGAGCCTCCACTTACAGAGCACGGCCAACCCGATATACGTGGCGTGTGGAATTTCTCGTCGCGCACGCCTCTGGAGCGACCGGAGAGATTTGGCGAGATCGAATTTCTTCAAGACGTGGATAGAGCCACCCTCAATGCTAGACCTACTCGAACGAGTGGCGCGAGTGCTTATCCCAGTCGAGTGATTGGCGCCTACAATGGGTATTGGAATGATAGGAATGAGTTGCAGGAGAGCGGCAGAACGTCGTTGATCACTCATCCGGCCAATGGAAGGATTCCTCCGGTACAAGACGGTGTGCATGTGCAGCTCGGGGGCGATATTACAACCGATGTTGATTTTGGCGAGTCACGTCCGGTTCGTTACACCCATGGAGGTGTCGGGCGAACTGGCCCCGAAGATCGAGGTCTCTCTGAGCGTTGTCTGGTGTTTGTGTCAGGACCTCCGCTGTTAACGGGCTACTACAACAATCATATTCAGATTTTTCAGAATGCCGATCATGTTGTGCTCTTGATTGAAATGGGTTGGGATGCGCGCATAGTTAGCCTAGAAGATAAGCCGCATATCGATAGCGCTATCGAGCAGTGGTCGGGTGATTCGCGCGGCTACTGGGATGGCAATACATTGGTAGTGGAGTCACGCAACTTCAGTGACAAGGTTGGCAGTCTAAGCTTGAGGGGTATTGCCTATGGCAACGCTAAGGGCAGGCTACTTATTGAACGTTTTACGCCGACGGCCCCAGGGATTCTCGAGTATGAATTCACAGTGGACGATCCAACTACCTTCACTGATAAGATAGTCGGTAGTTCTTCGATGACTAGCGTGGACGACAATATCTACGAATTCGCCTGTCACGCGGGGAACTACGCGATGGCAGGAATTCTCCGTGCGGGCCGTGTAGAAGAAGCTGACGCCGCAGCGGCAAACTAATCCTCGGTTGAGATAGTTCTCGTTTCGCCGGGAGAGGTGAAAAGATCGAAGCCGCGTAGTTCGACTGGGCGCAGCAGTGGGTCAGCTGGAATCGAGACTGGCACGTGCACTCCAACGTATCTCTTCGCCTTAACTCTGTTATTTAAAATTTCTCGCCCGCTAGCTGAACTGAAGAACCAATACGGTGGAAACGCCATATGTGGGTTGTTACGATTCCAGTATTGAGCATCCTGTGCGAAGTGAACATCGTTCGGGTCGGCGTCTCCCATATGCAATACTGTTGTGTCTTCGTTTAGTGTTACACGCCACACGATATTTTCTATATCTAGTCTTCCTGTAGGCCAGCCGGAGTGCGGGATGCGTACCGCCTCGATCAGCAAGCCTTCCATGTTTAATGTTACCGGCGCATCTTTGTACTCTAGAGACACTGCAGTCACGCGCTCAAAAATATCGGCGTCAACATTGTTGCTCTCACTACGCATAGCGATGACTGCCTGATTGGGTGCATACAGCCTTATGTCCGGCTGCTCTCTTAACAGGCGAATCATATCGATAGGTGAGAAATGATCGCCATGGTGATGGCTGATAAACACGGCATCGATGCCCTCAAAGGGAGCTGCGCCAGCGAAGAGTGCCTCTTCCATTTCTTCTGGCAGCAGCATGTACTGCCCGTAGTCATTTCGAAACAGCGGGTCGAATAGAATCTTGGTGTCGCCATGTTCCACCATTAATCCTTCGTTTGCCATGTAGAGAGCCGTAGACTCATGTGCCTGCACTCCCATACCTAGTATGAAAAATGCCAGGCCGACAATTGTCTGTGAGATCATTGTTGTCATAGTTTCTGTCATAGCTCTTGTCATCGTTTGTCTCGTCGTTTGTTTAACTAATGGACGATAGTCATCTCTTCTAAGAGATTGGTTGCGCCATCCATGTATTCCATAACCCATAGCATGTAGCGTGCGTCGACGGAGATCGCACGATTCTTTGCGTCGTCAAAGTCCCAGTCGCCGATAATGCTTTCGTAGACACCATCGAATAACAGCCCAACGAGTTGTGCCTTGCTGTTCATGGTGGCAGTGCCAGAATTGCCGCCGGTAATATCTAGCGTACTGAGAAAGTTCACCGGCACCGTACCCAATGATGGTAGGGCATAGTTGCCATACTGTCCCGCGCGGATAAGATCCAACTGCTTAGCAGGGGCATTGAATGGATCAACGCCAGTGTCCTTGCCGAGTATGCCCTCCAGTGAGGTAAACGCTAGGTTGCTTAGACCGTCTTTCGGTTGATTGCCGCGTACCTGGCCGAACGTAACGCGTAGTGAGCTATTGGCATCGGCGTAAATAGGCTGGCCTAGGCTACGGTTATAAGCAATTACGGCTTCCATGTATTCGGGGCGCCAGCGTTGGAATTGGCCGCGTAGTTCTTTGCTCTCAATTTCGCGCGCTATACGTTCAGCGTAGGAGGCCACCGCGTAGCGAATCATTGGGTCGTCGCTAGTTTCGAATTCTTCGGCGGAGCTATCCAGCCATGCTAGTCGTGTTGCCTCGTCGCTCAATGATGTCTGTGCATAGCTGTCTTCGATAATTTGGTCTACCTGAGTTTGATCAATGTTGCTCGAGATGCCGAAGAAGGAGTCAGTTGCTTGGGAGCGATACTGCTCGGGCAGTTCGGCATAGCGGGAAAGCAAATAACTCAGTGTGGCCTTGTCGACAGTCTCATCGAAGCGCCGGCTAATGGCTTGCATCGATTGGCGCAAACGTCTTAAGTCTCGCTCTTGATAGCCTGGCTCGCGTTGGGCATCTGGTTTCTGTTTTTCCATGGCGAGGCGATACAGGCGATGTGCGGCACTAGGCAGAGTTGCATAGCGCATATAGCTACGCACAAGATCAGCCTCGCGTGCTGCATGATTTGTCTTTATCAGGGTCTCGAGTTGGCCTATAGCAGGGGCATATTTCTCGCGCCTGTCGGAATCGCTGTTGATCCATGCGACAAGGTCGGTTTCCGCCAGCCTGCGTCTATCGATAAAGTCGCTCCTACCATAGCTCTCCACCATAGACTGAAAGTTTTTTGAATAGTTGTTCAGGCTGGCTAGCGTGCCTTCGTAAGCGATACGCGCAGCGCTGCCAGCGGTGGAGTTATCGTTGATGATGCTGATTAAGTCTTCACGAAAGCCGCGTGCCTCGGGGTAGTACCATTCGAATTCATTTTCAACTTCGGCGGTTGTGCGGTAGCGGTTTGTGCCGCCGGGATAGCCGACACCCATTACAAAGTCGCCATCTTCTACACCCTTCGCGCTTATTTCTAAAAAGCTTGCAGGCGAATAGGGCACATTGTCTTCGCTGTATTCCGCGGGTCGCCCGTCGACTCCCACGTAGGCGCGGTAGAAACCGAAGTCACCCGTGTGACGTGGCCATTGCCAGTTGTCGATGTCACCGCCGTACTTACCGATGCTTGTTGCAGGTGCATAGACCAGACGCACATCGCGAACTTCCAAGCGTTTGATCAGAAAATATTCTAAGCCCTGATGAAAAGAGGAAACGCCACAGCGATGATTTCCTGACAATTCGCAATCCGCTATCAGGGACTTTCGGTTCGCTTCGATCCTGTTGTAGCGATCGATTCCAGAAGTTGACTTGGTAACGCCTGCCAACACGTTTGCAGTCACGTCGGTTACTTCCTCGGTCACATACACGCGGGTACCCGGCGCGGTTGGAATCTCCTCATCGAGTTGCTTCGCTAAGAAACCATCGATTAGTAGATTGTTTTCCGGCGTGCTGTTGTACTGCACGGAACCATAGACGCAGTGATGATTCGTCACCACTAAGCCCTGGGGGGAAACGAAGGACGCACTACAGCCGCCCAGACTGACGACAGCATTCATCGGGAATTGATCTAGGCGACTCAGGTTCTTAGGGTCGATCTCAAGGCCTAGCTGTATGAGTTGGTCGCTAAGGTCGGGCAGTTGATGTGGCTGCCACATGCCTTCGTCGGCGACGGAATTAGTGCCGATTGTAGCTAGCAATAGCAGAGGCGTTAAAATTCGGCGAGCAAATCTAGCCGGTTCTTGCTTTGTCTTCATGGTAAACATTTTTAGGTCACCCGTTTATTTGGAAAGGGGAGTGTGAATTGGGTAAATGCATCACTGCTAGATAGTAGATATTCCCACTGAATTATCCGTAAGACGCACATAATACGGATACCAAGTGCAATATCGCAAGATGTAAACAGCCAATTCCGCGTTAGGCCTCAGGATCAGGGTATCGCTGCTGCCCACTGTTCAATGTTGAATGGCCAGCCGCGTGGACTTCGGGCGCGTTAGCTTTTAGTCTAGTATGCAGTTAAGTGGAAATTCCAACAATAGACTGCGCCAGGCCATTGTCTCAATAAGTGCGAAGCCAGCAGCAAAAGGGAGTCAAAACTCATGTATTCCTCGATCAAAGTCCTGAGAACCTTTGGGTTCTTCTTTTCTTTAATTTCCTTGTTGTTATCCAACCAGGCAATGGCGCAAGGCCTGACGGGCACAGAAAACGGCGAATGGCGCTATCTTGGTGGCGATGCCGGCAACACGCGTTACTCGCCACTGAACCAGATCAATGCCTCGAATTTCTCCGAGCTTGAGCAGGCTTGGATTTGGCGCAGCGATAATTTTGGTCCGAATCTTGACTACTTCTCGCGTTCGACGCCAGTCTTTGTGGACGGCATGCTATACACCGTGGCGACTCCTCGCCGACAGGTAATAGCGATGGACCCGGCTACCGGGGAGAACATTTGGACCTTTCGCGAACCCGCTACAATTAGGCACCAGCGTTCGCCGAGGCAGGCTTACGGCAAAGGAGTAGCCTATGCCGAGGTAGATGGTCGGGGAGTTGTCTATATAACGACGCCGGGCTTCTTTCTCTGGGCTCTCGATGCTAAGACGGGCAGGCCATTAGAAAATTGGGGAAAGCCAGTACCTCTAGAGGGTTTTGAGCAGACTGGTGTGGTCGATCTCATACCAAAACTTGTAGAGGATTGGGGGCCGTGGCAGGACTATGTGGTTGCTGGTGGCAGTTACGACCCGGACTATGGCATACCGCGCGAGCTTGGCATGGTTACCGCCTCCGCTCCGCCCATTGTAGTCAATGGTGTGGTGGTCGTGTTGGTTGGGCATCAACCCAGCTACGGACAGACTCGTATCGAGAATGTGCCGGGCGACATAATGGGCTTCGATGCGGCGAGTGGTGAGTTTATGTGGAAGTTTCATTCCATTCCCCGACCAGGTGAAGTAGGTAACGAGACCTGGGAAAACGATGCCTGGCAATTCTCCGGCGACATTTCTACCTGGGCGCCAGCCTCTGCCGATCCTGAGTTGGGTCTCGTCTACATGGTGACCAATGCATCAACGGTGCAGTCCTATGCCGGTCATCGTCCTGGGTACAACTTATTTGGCGGCAGTGTGTTGGCGCTGGATGTACAAACCGGAGAACGTCGTTGGCATTATCAAATACACCGCAGCGATCAGTGGAACTATGACCTACCCACTCCGCCTATGCTGATGGACCTAGTTGTCGACGGGAAAGCGATACCTGCACTTATTCAGAATACTAAACAGGGCCTTGTGTTCGCGTTTAATCGCGAGACCGGCGAGCCTATTTGGCCGATTCAGGATCGCGAGGTCTTCCAAACGCAGGTGCCGGGAAATTACACCGCTCCTACTCAGCCATTTCCAACTTGGCCGGAACCCGTTGATGGGATTGTTACGAACGGTTTAACCGAAGAGTTTGTTATAGATTACACGCCTGAGCTAAAAGAGCAGGCCATGGTAATCCTGAATGGCTATCGCGTTGGTGGCTTGTACGTTCCGGCTCTGCCGCAGGGACACGAGAATGACTACATCAACAATATCGGCTGCATCGGCGCCGGCAATGTTATTCCCCATCCACCTGTCGGGGACCCGAGTACGGGATTAATGTTCGCATCCCACGCGCGCAATTGTTTCGCGCCGGGGTTCATGCGGCCGACCAACGGCGTGGATAGAGACAATCCGAACTACCCAATCCCCGGCCAGGGCGGTGTGACACCGAATAGCACGCCGACTACCGGTAAGACGGTAGTGGCTTGGTTGC
>JAESUT010000136.1 GCA_016762995.1 Gammaproteobacteria bacterium
GAAGGCGTCATAGATATCAGAGCCAACCACTACAGCGCCCAACGGAATAGTACCGTTGGTAATCTGCTTGGCTAGAGTCATGATGTCTGGTGTCACTCCGAATTCTTCTGCACCGGTCATCGACCCCATTCGGCCGAAGCCGGTGATTACCTCGTCAAAGATCAATAGCAGGTCGTGCTTGTCGCAGATTTCACGCAGTCGATTCAAGTAACCAACCGGCGGCGGCAGCACACCAGCAGTGCCAGAGAGTGGCTCAACGATGACTGCAGCAATGTTAGAGGCATCATGCAGTAGCACCAATTGCTCCAAGTCATCAGCAAGGTGCGCTCCCGCCAATGGCATGCCTTTACTAAACTTATTTTCATCCAACAGGGTATCGCAGATATGATCTGCATCCACAGATTGACCGAACAGCTTACGATTAAATCCAATGCCGCCTACACCTACGCCGCCATAATTTACTCCGTGATAGCCCTTCATTCTGCCTATAAACTTAGACTTGCCTGGCAGCCCCTTGCTACGCCAGTAGCCACGCGCCATCTTCAATGCAGTATCTATCGTTTCCGACCCGGAGTCGGTAAAAAACACATAATCGAGTTTTGAAGGCGTCAGATCTACTACTTTATTTGCCAATTCGAACGAAAGCTCATGACCATATTGAAAGCCCGGCGAATAATCCAAATTGGACATCTGGGCAGTTACAGCAGCGGTGATTTCTTCGCGGCCATGACCTAGGCCGCAGGTCCACAAACCGGAGAGGCCATCGAATATTTCCCGGCCTGCCGCATCAAAGTAGTAGGCACCTTTGGCTGAGGCCATCATCCTTGGCTGATCTTTAAATTGTCGATTGCCAGTGAACGGCATCCAATGCGCTTCTAGCTGCTCTCTACTCAGAGTCACGGAAAACCTCCTTTGTTCATCTAGTACAATTTGGATTAGTTGTTTACTACAGGCTTCACCTGCCCAACCTCGATGCCGTCTACGCCGTGTCCAATGCTATCGAGATCAGCCTGATATTGAGCTGCCAATTCATCGTCGGGCCAGAGAATAGTAACGACGTAGCCAACTATCAACGCAGAAAGAAACGACGGCGGCATTGTTTCTAGTGCGACAAAAATAGGCCCAATGGTTTCCATGTCTTGAATGACAAACTTACAGATCATTGTCATGGAGAAACCGGTAACCATGGAGGCAATCGCTGCCCTCTCCGTGAAACGAGTCCAGAACAATGACATAAGCATCATCGGGCAGAATGTAGCAGCGATCCCCGCCCAACCGAAAATAACGAACCAGAATATTGTTCTATCCGGTGACAGCACGGAGACTATGATGGCTAGGCCTAGGGAGAGCAGGGCAAATACTATTGTAATGAGACGACAGAGCCTAGCCGCTTGAGCATCGCTCAAGTTTGGATTGACCATCTTTGCATAGAGGTCGTGAGTAACAGACCCTGCCGCCATAACTAATAACGATGACACGGTAGACATAATCGCAGACAGAACCGCCGCTACATATAGCCCAACTATAAGCGGTGGAAAAGTGAATTCGACCAACTCTGAAAGGACATTCTGCGCCCCATTTCCTAATACTGTATCGGGCTCGACACCCTGTGTGGTGAAGATATAACGTCCTAATACACCGATACTGACGGCAGAGAAATCAACCAGAAACGTGAACAGCATAGCCACCCACTTGCCACGATTGATCTCCTCTTCACTGCGAATGGCGATGAGTCTAGCAAACACTTGTGGCGAGCCAAGAAAACCAAGGCCAATTAACATCATACCTATCACGACGGCAACGTTCATCAGCGTGAAGCCACCCACACCCCACATATTTACAAGCCCGGGCTCGATCGCATAGAGGCCATCATAAATAGAACCGCTGTTGGACAAAGAGAGGTAAGCCACTAAAGGCAATAACATGAGACATATGAGCATCATTGCTCCTTGAAACATGTCGGTCCAAGCTGCCGCTAAAAAACCTCCAGCGATGCAGTAGGTAGCAACCACTACAAAGCCAACGACGGCCCCGGTGTGATAGTCCCAATCGAGAAAGCTCTCGAAGGCGGAGCCGGTCGCGTCGATCTGCGCCGAGATATAAATTAATACGAAGATAGAAAGCGCAACTGAAGACACCAGTCGCAACACGTTCGTTTTGGACTTGAAACGACTACCCATGTAGTCGATCACAGTGATCGAATCGTATTTATCGGTGAGACGCTTGAAGCGATTCGCCATCAGGAACCAAGCGACACCTACGCCGAACAACTCCCCTACCACCACCCAGTAGGTACTGAAGCCTAGCATTGCGCCCATGCCAGTGAGACCCAGCAATAACCATGCGGATTCGCCTGTAGCTTGAGCTGAGAACGCGGCAACCCAAAAGCTGAGAGACTTACCGCCAACTACAAAGTCACGCATGCTTTTCACGCGCTTGGACGCGAGATACCCCAGAAACATCAATATTCCGAAGTAGATGACAATCATCGAGTATTTCTCGATCATAGAATTCCCTTTACCGAGCTTTGCTAAATTAGGTGGCTAGGTCGATGATACCTTTCAGCGCCTAAAGTTACACCCACCGAGCAGAGAATGCGTCAAGTCACGGCCGCCAATCCTTTGCGCCGTTTCTGAGAGGGGGCTATAGTAGGTAAATTCGAGTACGTAAATTCGAGTTAGCAACTCGCTTAATCGGTTTAGAACCGCGACTGGAAACAGGCTCATAGTCTTGAAACTTCTTCGATGTCAGCGCTAGTCCTTTCTGCCGTCTTATTTGCGGCTCTGCTTCACGCTACCTGGAACGCCATGATCAAAGTCAGTGGCGACCGGCTCATCATTATGGGCGTGACCACGGCCACAACCTCGGTGCTGGCTTTACCGATTCTTTTCTACCTACCTTTGCCGGCACCTGAAAGCTGGCCTTTGCTGATTTTATCCGCCTGCGTGCATACCTTTTATATGTTGGTGCTTGTCAGGGCATATGGTCTAGGAGACTTCGCTCAGGTTTATCCACTCTCACGCGGCTCAGCGCCGCTACTTACTGCCATTTTAGGTTTCTTGCTATTGAATGAATCGATGGAGGCGTCCGAGCTTTTAGGGATGCTAATAATCGTCATTGGAATTTTCGGGCTCGCTCTCGAAACAAGCGCCGGCGTATTACAGCTCTCGCGCCCTGCACTTTTTTATTCCTTGCTAACCGGATTGTGCATAACCGCCTACTCCCTCGTAGATGGTGTCGGTGTTCGCTTATCAGGCAACAGCCTCAGTTACATTGTCTGGATGTTTTTCCTCGATGGCTTTCTAGTACCCCTGATCGCGTTTAAACGGCGGCCTCGTGCGGTTTTTCTCAGCACAGTGAAAAACGTATGGAAAACGGGTCTTGTAGTTTCCCTCCTCTCGACAATAGGCTACGCCATTATTGTCTGGGCATTCAGTGCGGAGCGCATCGCGCCGGTTGCCGTGTTACGTGAAACTAGCGTCTTGTTCGCAATGCTAATCTCAGCACTCATTATCAAAGAGGGTTTCTCCACTCTCCGCGCACTCATAGTGGGCTTGATTCTTGCCGGCATAATCTTGCTCGGTCTCTGAAGAAAAAGTAGCGAAATCCCACAATAGTTGGCCTATCCAGCTCTTTCTCCATCCGCTGCAATCATGAAATATTCATTTATTTCAACCGCTTAATATTGTGGCATGAATTGTGTAACCCCAACTAAAGCAATGAGTGGCCCAATGTAACCTTAATTGCATCTGTTTCGTCTAACTCACACATCTAATAATAGAATCAGGTTGAGACAAAAGATTGAGCGCATCTACTAACATCATCAATATGTTCACCAATCATAAGGTGGCATCAAACCTGGTCATGATCATGATGATCTTGTCCGGCCTTTGGGCGGCTGACCGTATCAATACGCAGCTCGACCCTAGCGTGGAATTCCCCGTCATTGTGATTCAGGCAAACTGGCCCGGTGCATCCGCCGAAGATATCGAGCAACTCATCGTCGTTCCCGTCGAGCAACAGATCGCGAACATGAGCGATCTAGAGAGCTACCGCTCCTTCAGCCGCAATGGTTCAGCAACGATTGTCGCCGTATTCTACTTCGACTCCGATATCAGCAAAAATCTGAACTTCGTAAAGAATCGTGTGACTCAGATCCGCAATTTTCCTGTCGACATGGAACCGATTCAAATCTCGCAGCAGATCGACTATGAAGAGATTGCAGTTCTCTCGATCTCCTCCGACGGGTCTCTACAAGAGCTCATGCCTTTAGTGCGAAAAATGGAAAATGACCTTTATGCCCGCGGCATCGAGGAGATTCGCTTCGACGGCATGCCGGAAGAGGAGATCGCTATCCAAGTCAGCAGTAGCACACTGCTTGAACTGGACACTAACCTCGAACAGATTGCGAACGAGATCCGCCAGCGAAGCGCGAACTCCCCTGCAGGTACTGTCGGTAGGGGTCAAGCTGAAATGCAATTACGTAGCCTAGATCAGAAGCGAGAAGTATCAGAATTTGAGCAGATGCAGGTTGCGGTTGAAGCTGATGGTCGATTGGCTCGACTTACCGATATCGCAACTATCGTGAAGCGACCCAAGGTCGGACAGCCCGCACTCTATCGTGACGGAAAGGTTGCTATCGAGATGGAGCTATATAGGCTGACCAACTCCGATGCAATTGACACAGCGCGTATCGTCAATGAATGGATAGCAGAGACTGAACCGAGTCTTCCCCGCGGCGTTGAAATTCACAAATATCAAGAAGCGTGGTTGCTGCTGAAAGAACAATTACGCGTCATCTTCGAGAATGGCACCTCGGGTCTGATCCTCGTACTAGTTACTCTATTCCTGTTCTTGAATGGCAGAGTAGGCTGGTGGGTGATGATGGGCATTCCCGTTAGTTTTCTCTTCGCTACACTTATCTTCTATGGCGTCTTCGGCGGCAGTATCAATATCGTCGCGCTTATAGCTTTTATTATGGCACTGGGTATCGTCGTGGACGATGCCATCGTAGTTAGCGAGGACGCAGTTACCCTCTTCGAACAGGGGATGAGCCCAAGCGACGCGGCCGCAAATGGTGCCAAGCGCATGCTGCTGCCAGTACTGGCCTCTTCCATGACTACACTAGCCGCCTTCGTACCACTAATACTCGCAGGCGGAGAAATGGGCGCGATCATCACCACTATCCCTATAGTGATGTTGTGCGTGATCATCGCTTCCTTGATCGAATGTTTCTTCGTTCTACCCGGCCACTTACGCCGCGCCTTCGAGAAGTCCGACCGCAACAAGCCAAGTAAATTCAGACAGAAGTTCGACAGATGGTTCTACTCAATTCGTGACAACTACTACCAACCACTACTCAACAAGTCACTCGCAGCACCTGGCACGACACTTTGCGCTGCACTCGCCTGCGTCATTCTTTCTATCAGCCTCATCGCGGGCGGCAGAGTTGGCCTTAATCTTGTTACCGGTATGAGTTTGGAGATGTTGGAGGCGAACGTGAAGTTTTCCGCCCAGGCGAGCGAAACGGATCGACAAGACTACATGCTGAGCTTGGAGAGGGAACTCGAACGCATAGATGCTGCGAATGGTGGCACCAACATCAACGGCTATATCTCCAAGACCAACAGCGCGTGGCTGAATCAGGAACGCAAAACTGGCAGCCAGTATTCCTCTATCCGTATCGAATACGGCTGGGAGGAAGATCGCAGCATTCCACCACAGGAATTCGTGAACCTCTGGCAAGCAGCCGTACCACCTTCTCCGCTGGTCGAAGAGCTATATTTGGAGGTTCGTGGCGGTGCCAACGGCGGTCGACCCGACCTAACACTCATTCTACGAGGACGAGACATTCCGACACTAAAGCAGGCGTCGGAGGAGCTTCAGGATGCACTAGCGGCTTATCCTGGGGTCTCGAATGTCTATGACAACCTGCCGTACGGAAAAGACCAGATCATTTACTCGATCAATTCTGCTGGGAAATCGCTTGGCATAACTACTGAGTCTCTCGGCAGGCAGCTACGCGCAGCCTACAACGGGGGGCGAGTCCAAATCTTCAATCAAAACGATTCGGAGCTCGAAGTCTCTGTGATGCTGCCAGACGATGAGCGCGACAGCTTGCACTCCCTCAAACAATTCCCAATTCAGACTCCG
>JAESUT010000190.1 GCA_016762995.1 Gammaproteobacteria bacterium
GACCGAGACTACACAGTCTATCTCAACAAATTACGCGAGTGCAGCAATTTGCATGGCGTAGCTATACACAGTTTCGTTCTTATGACTAACCATGTCCATCTGTTATGCACTCCAGAACGCCCACAAAGCATTAGCCTGATGATGCAGGGGCTAGGCCGATACTATGTGCGATACATTAATAGCACATATAAGCGCACTGGAACGCTATGGGAAGGTAGGTTTAAGGCTTCATTATTGAGCACTGAGCGATACTTCCTAACAGTGAGTCGATACATCGAACTCAACCCTATTCGAGCAGGCATGGTTAAGCATCCGGCTGAGTATCCTTGGTCTAGCTATAGACATAATGCATCAGGAAAGAGGATTAAACTCATCACACCCCACCCGGTCTATCTATCACTGGGACGCAGCAAACAGGAGCGCCGAGCTAGATATCAAGCACTATTTGACCAACTCATACCCAGCTACACCTTGGAAGAAATAAGAACTGCCACTAACAAAGCCTGGGTACTGGGCGACGGTAAATTCAAGCAACAAATCGAACAGCAACTAGGCTATGCATTACCTCCTTTCCAAAGAGGCGGTGACAGAAAATCCTCAAACTTCCGCCGCATCAGCAAGAAGCAGAAAATCAAAGTTCTCTGACCCCTTTGATTCCAAAGACAATATTTTTAAGTGCCGCCTTTTACTGTGTGTGTCTATGCTTACTATCTACTACTATCTACGATTATTCGTATTCTACTAAGCACTCTGAGATTTCCAAAACCAGCTTTTCAGAGAGCTTATCAATTGCAATCACCATAAACCCGCCCCAATTATCCCAGCCTATTTCTACACTAGCCTCTTCAACCGAATAGGATTGATATTTACTGTCGAGACCCAGGGTCAAATCACTAGATGCCACCATAGTATATTTTGAGACAAGAAAATCCCTCAAATCCAAATAGCTACTCGCAGGACACTTATCTATGCCAGCCACTAGCCTTCCACTGGCATCTTTATAAACAGTACAATTCATAACTCAGTTCCGTTACCTTCCGAAAAATATATTCACCAACTCTTGAAGAGAGGTATTAGGTCTTGTTGAACTTACTATTATGTCGTCCCAACTCTTACCCTGTCTCCGTAGAAATTGCCATGTTGGCCCCCATTTATCATTATATAACCTAAGATTTCTATCAAAAGCATTTTGCTGAGTTCGAGCATCCGTTGCATTCTTAAAAAGCCGCCCTAATGCCCTTCTTTTCTGATTCAAAACTTTAGCGATTTCTTCAGAAGATTTACCATTTTTTTGCATAGTGCTTGCTAACTGCTTCAGTCCTCTAACTCTTTTAGCGTATTCAACTCTAATGATAACTGTTTTACCAGCTCTGACAGTTGTCTTTCCCAAATTGGAAATCGAGCGAGAGAATCGCAATGCTGAAGAACCAACAGCCCTCACCGAGGTGGTAATCAGTCTTGCCGTAACGTTCAACGCCTGGGTTACAGAATTGAGGCTAATCTCACCACTTGGATCAATATTGAGCGCTGGATCGATATTCGCGTAGAGATATTTGTGTAATGTAACTGGGTCGCTATCAAACCCTATGAATCCATCCATCTGCGTAAACCGACCAATCCCCTGATCATAATACCGAGCCCGCAGATAGTAATTCCCTAACGCCCCATCAAACTGCTCTCCCGCAAACAAGTAATCATTCTCAGTCGCCCCAGTAGAGCCAGTAAGCTCCCCAAATGCCTCATAATCATACTCATCCGTAAACAGCCCAGTCACATCACTCAAGCTTCGTGTACTGCCCAAGCCATCATAGTGATAAAAGAACACATTACCACCCGGAAACGCCTGACTAATCAAGTCATCACCAAAACTGTAGCCCTTCACGAAGCTACCATCTGTGACCTCCGCCACAACCTGACCATAGTCCCGATTGCTGTCGGTGATAAACACCGTGCTTGAACCACCGCTGCTACGCTCGCTGCGCAGCCCATTGACGTCGTAGTCAAAGGTAGTCGCAGTGCCACTCGTGGTACTACTGACCAGCTTGTTCCTCAGAACAAAAGGGGACAGATTTATTTTCTTCGTGAAAATAAATCTGACGTTCCCCCAACTCAATTAGAGATATTGATCTGCAAGCCCTATCCAGATTGGAATCACGAAAAATGCCGCAAGAGTTTGCACGGTAATTATGTTCGCCATGAGACTTTCGTTACCGCCTAGTTGTCTGGCGAGAATATAGGCCGAGGGTGGTGCAGGCAGCGCGGTAAGCAGTAACAAGATTACCGCCACAGAATTGGGTGTCTCAAATAGCAGACAAGCTCCCAGCACCAAACCGGGAAGTATAGCGAGCTTGTTGATAACTGCTACAAGCAGCTGCCAGCTCTGTTCTCCTAAAGCAACGAATCGTATCCCCGCGCCAACAGCTAGCAAGCCTATGGGCAAAGCAGGCTGGCTCAGAATCTCTATCACAGACTCGGCAAGAGACGGAATATTGAAACCTGTGTAGCTGATCGCGATGCCGGCGATGCAAGCCAAAACCAGAGGGTTTATTGCAACTGAATTGATTACGCGACTGATCCTCTTCGTTCCACCCTCCCCACCTCCAGTCAGCGAGACCACACACAGCACATTCACCAACGGTATATAAACCGCAAGACAGAGCGCCGCGGTAGTGAGCCCTCTATCTCCATACAAAACATCAATGCAAGCGAGCCCTATATAAGTATTAAAGCGAATACTGCCTTGATAGATGGAACTGAGGGAAGCGGAGTCGCGGCTAGCGAGCCTACGAAAGGACAGTATAAGTACCGTGATAACAAACAGTGCCAGGCCGATGACCTTGCTGATATCGACTACCTCTTCCCAGTCGAAATTTGAGGCCGATAAACGCAACACTAGCAGGGCAGGAAAGAATATATAATAGGTGAGTCGTTCCAGTTCTGACCACACCGCCTGACTAGAGACCGGCGTACGGCTGATTAAGAAACCCAAGCCGATAATGGCGAAAATAGGTGTTAGCGCGCTTAAAATCATGGCGGCATACTAGCGTCACCTGCCCCACAATACCACCCTCTTCTTTCTTATCCAGACGCTAATAAGTAGTGAGTGGCTTGACAAAATTTAGAGCCGGGGAGATACTTTCGCCCAGTCTAGAAAGGCCTATCTACTAAAGCCACGCAAAAATACTTCGAACGAAAAGCTAACTGATGCAGCCGCAGAAACGCAATTTCTTCTGGCTCGCCAAGCTGTTCCTCCTTTAAAACAAAAAGCTCAAGAAAGAACGGCAAGCAACAAACAAACTCAAAACTTCACTATGGAATATCTAGCAATCATTGCCTTCGCCATCACCACTTGTGTGACACCCGGCCCCAACAACGCCATGATTATGGCATCAGGATTAAATTACGGCATCAGGCGCAGCATGCCCCATTATCTGGGTATCATTCTCGGGTTTCCAGTCATGGTGCTTGCCGTCGGCCTAGGCATCGCACAGTTGTTCGAAGTGTATCCAGTGATGCATCTAGTCTTGAAAATTGCTGGTGCCGCCTACCTCAGCTACCTAGCTTATAAGATCGCCACCGCGCCCGTGTCGGAGTCTAGCGAAGCGGAGGGAAACCCATTCACGTTTATCCAAGCCGCTGCATTCCAGTGGGTTAACCCAAAAGCATGGGTCTTGGCGGTCGGAGCCACCGTCACCTATACAACTCTAGGCGAAGGCTATGTGTTGCAAGTATTCACGATCGGGCTAATCTTCCTGATCTTCGGAGCACCCTGCATCATGCTCTGGCTGTGGGGCGGTGCTTCGCTTAAAACACTCATGCGCAACCCCAGCACTGTGCGGGCTTTCAACATCAGCATGGCAACTCTACTCATTGGTTCTTTAGTCCCCGTATTCATCGAACTCTATAGGCAGTTCATTACTTGAACCGCTTGATAGAGCCGGTCGTTTGAGAGACGCTGCATATTCTGATCGCGCCGTGAGATAATCGCGACACTTCAAACAAGGAAAAAACACTATGCAATTTATGGTTACCGCCTATGACGGCAAAGATGACGGTGCGCTGGATAGACGCATGTCTGTGCGAGACTCACACATTGCGGGGGCGAAGCAACTCAAGGAAGCCGGAAACTTGATCGCTGGAGGCGCAATACTCAACGAGGCAGAGCAGATGATCGGTTCGACGATGTTTGTGGAGTTTGACTCAAAGGCAGAGTTAGACCAATGGCTAGCCAATGATCCCTATGTAACCGGCAATGTCTGGCAGGACATTAGTGTCCTGCCAATTCGTTTAGCAATCAAATAGCTTATTCACCGGGCTGGAGTCGCTCAAGCTTCAGTCCGATTGCCGTATTGGGGCCGAAGCCTTTCCAATAGGTATGGTCATCGTTCTGCTGGCCTCTAGTCACCGAATACACGGCATCGGCGCCATCAGGAACAACATCTAGGTAAGATTGGCGACCCTCTATTTGCTTGAGATAGTGATCGAAATAGACCGTCGCGAAATGATCCATAATGTTATTCATGCGCGTATTGTCCCAAACCGGATCGGTGTAGTGACTGGCACCTGTTGTGTCTTCGCTGTTCAGTATCTCAACTGGCACTGGATAAGGCGCTCCAGCATTGTGACCTGCATTTTTGTACGTTAACAGATAGCGATCACTGTTTACTGCACCTTCAAAGATTGCTCGCACACCCGTTTCATAACCCGCAACGGTATCGTTATCACCCGCTAGATAAAAAGTCGGCACGTTGATACCGGCAAGATCTTCACTGCGCCAGAATCCAGAGGCCATGCCCCAGGGCGCGATTGCGAAACCTACCTTGATGCGAGGGTCGAGGTTGGATCGGTAATCCGGGTTTCCAGTAGCATGTTCATGGAGAAGCTCATTCGGCGGCGCCATTAGCGACCCAACTATCTCATCACTGTAGCCACCACCCAGATTGTTTACTAGACCATATCCGCCCATTGAATAACCAACAACTCCAGTTGTCTCTGCATCTAAGAGGCCATTTAGGAAGCTACTGGAATCATTTGAAAGCGTATCTAGCGTGTCGAGTACGAAGCGCTGATCCAAAGGACGGTTGTAGAGAGTACTCTGGAAGGCCTGCTGATCATCGTAAGTGCTATCAGTATGATCTATCGATGCAACCACATAACCCTTGCTGGCAAGATTCTCACCCAGATGACTTATCAGGTAACGATTGCCAGGGTAGCCGTGAGAGATAATAACTAACGGATAACGCGCATCGGCACTGTTGGGCTTGGCATCGCGAACTGCAGTACCGACAAGAGTTGCAGTAATTTCGGGGTTGCGAGTTATCGCCTGGTATTCACCACCTGGCTCTTGGTCGCCATCTAGCTTCGCTGGATACCACACCTCGACCATTAGACTTCTATCGTAGACAGCGTTGTCGCCGCCACGCTCTGTATTTAAAATATCGATTCTATCGGGATCGATGAATTCCAGAGTCCGAACGCCGATATCATAGTCGCCGAAGCTCGCCAATTCTGGCGCATCAGGGCGTACTGTGTCGATTCGATTTCCCTGAGCTACCGCGCCGGAAGCCATACTCACAAGCAATGCCACTATACCGAAGAATCTCATACCAATAGTCCTGTTAAATAAAATCAAGCGAATCGCATTATGAATTGCCTAATGCTGATATGCCAGTGCTCGCTCTTCGGCTGTGTCCGTATGACCAACAAAGTCATGCAGGATTACGTACAGGCTGGGCACGAGAAACAGCGTAATTATGGTGGCGAACAGCACGCCAAACGCCAGAGAAATAGCCATTGGCACCACAAAAAACGTAGCAGGATTGGCGCTGATCATCAGCGGGACCAAACCGATAAAAGTCGTTAACGAGGTGAGAAATATAGGCCGAAAGCGCATCATGCCAGCCTTAGATACCGCCTCCACCACACC
>JAESUT010000055.1 GCA_016762995.1 Gammaproteobacteria bacterium
CCAATGCGTAGCATTTCGCGTCCGGACGTAAGCATCGCGGGGCGGCTGGGTAGCGAGGCACTCACCAATTCTTTTTGAATGACGAGGATGTACATTAAGTAAAAGAAGCCGACCCCCCACGCAATTACTGTCGCCCAAGCAGCACCCTGAATGCCGAGTGCGGGAATGGGGCCTAGGCCAAAAATGAAGATGGGGTCGAGGATGGCGTTGATGAGGCCGGCAGCAGCCATCAATATGCTGGGTGTCTTGGTGTCGCCACAGGCTCGCAATATGCTGTTGCCAGTCATGATGCAGACAACCATGATGCTGCCTGGAAACCAGACGACCATGTACTCCCTGATTGCAGGCATTAATGATTCTGAAGCGCCCATCAAGTGAAATATGCTGTCCATGAAGAACCAGCAGATGGCCACGACAATGGTGGCGAGTAGCAAGGAAATGTAGTTAATTACCGTAGAGGCTTCTTTGGCTTTCTCATACTCGGAACGGCCGAGGTATTTGCCGACAACAGCTGAGGCGCCGATGCCAAGACCGATAGCAAGACTCATGATGGTAAAGGTGACAGGAAACGTAAAGCTAATAGCTGTAAGTGCTTCGGTGCCTAGAAAACTGATGAATAATGTGTCTACTAGGCTAAACGTGAATAGCATGAGCATGCCGATGATCATCGGAGTCGTCATACGGATTAGAGATTTTTGAATTGAGCCTTCTGACAGGTTGAAACTGTGCTTATTGCTAGTCGAAGACATAGTTAATTGGCAGCCTAGTGGGAAGTGCTAAATCATAATCAGTGCTGATCGTTGCTGCTTATTAATATACCTTACTTTTGAAAGCATGTTTCCTCTGACACAGAAAGTTGCAAAGCCTAGGCAGCGAGCCCTTTTCGCAGCATGCTCAATTGCTTGAATGTCTTCGGATTGCCATACAGCAATTCCTTCGCATCTGTCAGATTGGGGTTTCCGCTTTCACTGCCCAGCAATCCGCCGGCTTCTTGCAAGATGAGCTTGGCCGCAGCCAAGGCAAGCATATTGCCGTTTGCCGCCCAGCCGCCCTGCAGTCGATCTGCCGCCACCTGCACCATATCCAATGCTGTGCAGCCGGATATCCGCGGGTTGGCACCCGCGTTCATGATTTCTGTTTGCAACTCTAGAGCGATATTCTGTGGCATGTCTTCGGGGTTGAGACTGATAAGGCTGCCGGAAATATCCGTGCGTTTGCCAACGCGGATGCGGTGCGAGTTAAGTCGAGCGCCGGCACCCCTGGTTGCTATGAATTCTTCGCGCAGAAGCGGGCAGACGAGGATTGCATGCTGGACTATGCCGTCGATTTGGCAGGCCAGTGATACACCAAATTGTGTATAGCCGGTGGCGAAATTTCTATTGCCTAAAAGGGGGTCGATAAGCCAAACGGTATCTTTGTTCTCTCCCTGTTTGAAACCGGAGGCGCGGGAGTGAAAGCTGTGCTCAGGATGGGCTTTTTCTAAATGGTAGAAGATCGTTTTCTCGGCTTCTAAATCCATCGAGGTGAGGAAATGAGCAGGATCGTCGTTGATGATTTTGATTCGGTCGAGACGGTCGCTGCTGTGTGCTATTGCTTCGGCCGCATCTCTAGCGGCTTGAAGCGCGATATTTAACAAGGGATGCATTGCTGAATTCCTGAGCGCGCTAACAGGCGTCGGGCTGTTAGGGAACAATTTATGGCTGATGTTTAGAGTAATCGTTACGGTACTGTAGGAGGATTCTTGGGGAATTACTTCCGCGCGCGAAAAGCGCTACAGCCACCGATATTCGGGGCTATGATAGCAAACAAAAGAAAGGGAAAGGAAACTATTACAATTTAGGGTGTCTCTCTAGTCTGACTAGTCTGAATTTACCCGCAGATTGCCCGCGATACGGGATCTATCCTGCTATAATTCGCCGCTCTTTATTTACGAGTAGCGACAGCAAAATGTTTGATTTCAGTCGGGTCTGTGTAGTTTTAGTGAATACCTCTCATCCGGGAAATATCGGGGCCACCGCGCGAGCGATGAAGAATATGGGCCTGAGTAAATTAATTCTAGTTCAGCCTCAAGACTTTCCTAGCGGAGTAGCCGTGGGGAGGGCCGTTTCTGCCGTCGATATCCTCGACAATGCCCGTGTGGTCTCGACTCTGCAAGAGGCTGTCGAGGACTGCGGGCTGGTCATCGGAGCAAGTGCGCGCTCTCGTAACATTCCCTGGCCTATGGTTTCGCCGGAGCAGTGCGGACAGAAGGCAGTGGCGGAGGCGTCAGCGAACAAAGTGGCGCTGGTATTTGGTCGGGAAGATGCGGGGCTGAATAATGAGGAGCTCCAGCTGTGCCATTTTCATGTGCAGATTCCGGCAGATCCGGACTATAGCTCATTAAATTTGTCGGCAGCTGTAATGGTGGTTTGTTATGAAGTACGCAAAGCCGCGCTAGCCTTGAATGAGAAGCCGGCCTTGGCGGAGGATGAGATTTGGGATCAGGAGAAGGCAAATGGTGAACAGGTTGAACACTTCTATGTGCATCTTGAGAGAGTGATGACAGCCATTAAATTTCATGATCCAGAGAATCCGCGGCAGTTAATGCCAAGAATGCGCCGCTTGTTTAGTCGCATCAGAATTGATGTGATGGAGATGAATATCCTCAGAGGTATTTTATCGAATATAGAATTCAGGCTGGATAATGAGAAAAAGCTCGAGACCCAGCTAAAGGAAAGTAAAGCTGCTGAAAAATCTCAGCCGTAAGCTTATCTAAAGTGTAAAAGGGTGTAGAAAAGAGCTCAACAAAGAGCTCAACAAAGAGCTCAAAAAAGAATTGAACAAAAAGTGCGGAAGGTATCGTCCATCAATGCCAACTTCATTGGTCAAT
Organism: Gammaproteobacteria bacterium; assembly: GCA_016762995.1. Lineage (GTDB taxonomy): Bacteria > Pseudomonadota > Gammaproteobacteria > Pseudomonadales > Pseudohongiellaceae > UBA9145. Next base: position 2,870 of record JAESUT010000055.1, read on the forward strand.
TGCAACGCGGATCAAAAATTAATTTAAAGACAGGTGTAGTTATCTAAGTGGCGAGACAAACTTTCTATTTCAGCGATGGGCCTTATTTACAGGCAATGCAAGGCTTGCATGCGGCCCTGTCCGGCTCTGAGGCATTCGTTAAATTTATTGGACAGCCGCGAACGGGTAAGAGCGGTGTGTGTGAGAAGCTTGCCCAGTTCATGCGTCTTAAAGACTATCGGGTTATTTATTTCGATTACCCAGTAGAATCCCCCGATATGTTGCACAGCACGCTAACGAAAGAGCTTGATATCTCGGATAGCTTTAATGTTTTGAGACATCTTGAGGACGCGTTGGCGGAGCAAGGGGAGAAACCTCTTATCCTTATTTTCGACGATGCCCATTTAATAAGTGATATAACCCTGATCGAAATTTACCGCTTAGCCGGTGTTCAAGTTGAACAGAAGCGTGTCATTAACATTGTGCTTTGCGGAGAGCCCGAATTAGAGAGGCGACTAAATAGGAAGCAAGAATTCACGGCCCTGCTGCAACATGTATCTCATAACTTTTTGCTTGAGCCGATGAACGCAGCTACAACTTCTAGCTTTCTGTCCGCCTATCTCGAGAAGATGGAGCTAGCAGGTTTGCAGTTGGAGCCGGCAGCGTTAAATCAGTTCACTAAGTCGTCCAAGGGCTTCCCTGGCCCAGCTTACTCGTTGTGCGAGCTGGTATTTGCCATTCGTCAGGACAGCATCGAGCAGACTCCGGTAACGAAAGCAGAGTTGCTGCTTGCGATTCGGAGCACGAATAACGAACAGCCGATTTCTAGCAGCCTATTGAGAGAAGGGAATCGCTGGATGCTGTTAGCTCCTCTCGCTGCTGTTGTTGTAATAGCCTCGCTCGCTTTACTGGTGCGCCAGCTGAGCCCACCTGAGCTGCGCAGCGAACTAGAGGAGATGGCGACGTCACCGTTCGGCCTCAATGAATTAGTTGTTGCTGATACTGAAAGCACCACATCGGCAAATGGCTTATCGCAAGTTGAAGATGCCGATGCGAGTGCGCGGTTAGCTGTTAATTCTTCAGAACTTCAAATTGATGAGCCCAATGGAGAGCAGTCTGTGGGTGAGGAAGAGTTGCCGGTTTCCGACTCTACTCTTGCTCTGGTCACGGCGCAGGAAATAGGAGTCTCGAATGAGGTTATTGTAGAGCCCCTGTTTGAACAGACGGCATTTGCTGATAATGCCACGAATAACAATAACCAGCTGACGCTGTCGACAATAGATGACTCGGCATCAAACGGCAGCCCGGTACAGCTGGCAAGTGTAACCTTGACCAGGCCGATGCTCGCGCTTGATAACGATGAGATTGATATCGTGGATGAGACAACAGCGGAGATAGCGACAGAGACAGTAACGGAGATTCCGGTATTAGAGCCAGTACCGCCTTATCAAGAGAATATTGTGGAGGCTGACTCTGTAGTTGCGCCACTAGAGTCGGTATCCATAGAGTCCTCTCCAGAGCCAGAGCCAGAGCCAGAGCCAGAGCCAGAGCCAGAGCCAGAGCCAGTAGTGTCAGAATCTCTGCCTCCTAGCCCGCAGCAAGTGGTGCAGGATTGGCTGGATGCCTGGGAAGGGCACGATTTAGAGAAGTACTTCGCCAGTTATGACGATGACTTTGTTCCTCGCTATCACAGTAGCAAGTCGGTGTGGCTAGCAAGCCGAGAACGAGTGATAGGTAGTGCAAGTGAGATCAGCTTAGAGATGTCCGACTTCGTGATCATCAGTGAAGACGCAGAGAGGATGGAGGTGCACTTTTGGATTGCTTATAGCTCGCCAACCTACCGCGACGATACACGCAAGAAGCTAATTTTGAAGAAATTGCCCGCCAGCGATCAGGGTGTAGCAAGACTAGTGATTCTAGAAGAGATAAATCTCGAGGTGCGCGTCTAGGGAGCTTTGTTCATCAAGGTTGCCCGCCATCGGGAAAACCATCTTTAGAGCGAGCCTCGTGTCTAGAGGGGTTTGTTCATTTATTCATACGGCCTGTCACTGAAGAGCCATCCGTACAACGACAGTAAACTCCATGCCGCTCTACTTACGTCTGCGTTGATTGGTTCTTTTTTGAGTGTGCTTATGTTTTGGCTTTGCCTTCGGGATTAGACACTTATCCCCATCACCAATCAGGTCAGCTCTGCCGAGTTCATGCAATGCCTCTCTCAGCATTGGCCAATTCTTTTCATCGTGATAACGCAGAAATGCTTTCTGTAGGCGCCGCTGATCGATATCTTTGCAGATGGCAAGCTTCTCGTTCTTGTAGCGTACTTTTTCCAGCGGGTTGCGCTCTGAATAATACATGGCGGTGGCGAGCGCCATTGGCGATGGATAGAAGGTCTGAACCTGATCTGGCTTGAAATTTCTCTGCTTAAGCCACAGGCTGAGATTTAACATGTCCTCGGCATCACTTCCTGGATGGGCGGCAATGAAGTAAGGAATCAGATATTGTTCCTTTCCTGCCTTTTTCGAAAACTTATCAAACAATACCTTAAAGTCATCGTAGGCTGAGATACCTGGCTTCATCATCTTCGAGAGTGTTTTATCTTCACTGTGCTCAGGTGCGATCTTCAAGTAGCCGCCAACATGGTGCGTGACTAGCTCTTCTATATATTCGGGGTCCTTTAGTGCGAGGTCGTAGCGAAGCCCCGATGCGATAGCAACGCGTTTAACACCGGGTATCGCACGCGCTTTTCTATACAGCTGCGTGGTAGGGCTGTGATCCGTGTTCAGGTGCTTGCAAATGCTGGGGTAAACACAGGAGAGTCGTTTGCAAGTCTTCTGAATCTTCGGCGACTTGCAATTCAGCTTGTACATATTTGCCGTGGGCCCGCCCAGATCTGAGATGGTTCCTGTAAACCCAGGAACTTGATCTCTGATTTTTCCAATTTCACGCAGAATCGATTCTTCCGAGCGGCTCTGAATGA
>JAESUT010000191.1 GCA_016762995.1 Gammaproteobacteria bacterium
ACAGCGGGGTTTGCGTGGAAATTCGTCAGAAAACAAAAATAGGGACTTGGAATCTACCCGGCCTAGCACTGAACAGCTTTAGGGAACCCTTACTACTCGGCGACGACTCGTAGTAGTTGTAAGTAGTCACTTAGACCCATGAATATTTTCTCAATTCCATCTTGCTTCATGGTTTGCATGCCATCTTTCAGCGCCTGTTCGCGTATCAGGTCCAGCTCCGCCTTTTTGTAGATCATAGCCTGCAATTCATTCGTACCCATTAGCAATTCGTGAATGCCGGTTCTGCCTTTGTAACCAGTGCCCCCACAGTCATCGCAGCCCACTGGACCCTGCAGCTCGATATTGTCCAGGTCATAAGGTAATTCTTTAAATTCCTCGCGGCCGTAGGCATCGACCAGATGATCTAGCTCCTTCTTATCGGGCTTATACGGTTGCTTGCATTTAGCACATAGCGTTCTCATCAAACGCTGCGCCAATACACACAGAAGCGCGTCGGAGAAGTTAACCGGATCAAGCCCCAAATCGAGTAGACGAGTAATTGTTTCAGGTGCGGAGTTAGTATGAAGGGTGGATAACACCAAGTGACCCGTTAGAGATGCCTCAACACCGATACTCGCGGTCTCATGATCACGCATCTCACCGATTAGAATTACATCAGGATCGGCACGCAGGAAGGCGCGCATCGCCGTTGCAAAGGTAAAGCCAATCTTGGGCAACATCTGCACCTGTTGCAGCCCAGGCTGTGTAATCTCCACGGGATCTTCGGCAGTCCAAATCTTTCTCTCGGGCTTGTTAATATGCCCAAGCACGGCGTGCAAGGTAGTCGTCTTGCCAGAACCGGTTGGGCCCACAACTAGGAACAGTCCATGTGGATGAGCCGAAGCAGTGACAATTTTCTCAAAATTCTTCGGGCTTAAGTTCAGTTTATCCAATGGCATCGCGCTGCCGGCCGCGAGAAGACGCAGCACTGCGCTCTCACCTTGTACCGTGGGCACGGTGGCAACACGAAGCTCCAGGCGCTGGCCTCTAACTTTGAGCTTACATTTACCATCCTGAGGCAGGCGTTTTTCAGAGATGTCCAATCGAGAAATGACTTTTACACGGGCGATCAATGCCGCACAGTGTTCCTTGGGTACTTTAAGTAGTTCTCTGCAGATACCATCGACGCGTATCCGAACACCGCCTGGCAAATCGTCCTTACCCGGTTCGATGTGAATATCCGAGGCACCCAATCTCTCTGCTTCGGTGATGATTCGATTAACCAGCTGGATGATGCCGGATGTCGCCGCTAGACCTTCATCTTCATCATCGTCGCCATCCGTATCAACTTCGATGCCACCTTCGCCTCCCAGTGCATCGAACACATCATCGAAACCCGCTTCCACGTCTGCATCGCTGCGTAGGAATTGCTGAATATGCTCCGGAAGACCAACGCGGAAGACATAGTTTCTGGCGTTTACAACACCCTGAATCTCCATGATACGCTGATAGTCAGAGGGATCATCGATAAGTATGACCGCCTCTTCCTTGTTGCCCGCTACTGGCAGCCAGAGGTTGTTGCGCAGATAACTCACGCCGATGTTCTCCAAAAGGTCTATCGGGAGCTCATGTTCTGAGTCGTACTTCATATAAGGAACACGGTAATAATGTTCCAGGGATTTCCCAATGTCATCTGCCTCGATGTTGTATTCATCCATGAGACTGCGAGTGACGGTGCCTCCATACAGGGACACATTGTTCTGTAGTTCGGCTAGCTCGACTCCGGATATTTTGCTTTTCTGAACTAGGTAGTCGTAAGGGCCCTGTGTGCTCTGTAGGGATGACCGAAATTGTTTAGCCAGCATCTGGCTAACCATCATGGCGTGTTTAAGATCCGTCTTCGTGAACTCTCTATCGCCTTCAAAATTGATCAGTTGCATGACACCCAACAAGATTTCATCCTTGATGGGAACAATGATCATGGATTTTACTTTCCAGCCTTTGGCTTCACTAAAACGTTTATCGAATTGCAATCGCGGATGGATGTCGATTAGCTCTTCGCTATCTAAAACGTTTTTAATAACAAGAGCTCTCTGGCTAAGCGCAACATACCCGGCCAGTGATGTTGGGCTGAACGGGACTCTGATCTCAATGGAATCATCATCGTCAGGGTCGCCTCCCTTAAAACTGGCGAGAATTTCCTTCCCGTTATCTACGCTTTGGTAAACCGTGAACAGCTTGACGCCAAGCAACGCAAGCAGATCCTGCTCGACTTCCTTCATGGCCTTTTTTAGTTTCTTGCTGTATTTGAGGCGTTGATAAATCTTGGACAATTTAGCGACAAACTCGTCCTGCTTCTCCACAACCCGTGGCGGTGGGATTTCTATTTCTATGTCAGTGCTTGCTGTCTCAGTCATTTTTTTCAGTATTTCCAGCACCTACTATTTAGGTGTTTTGCGTGGTCTGTTCAACCCCAGCCTCAATCGAAGTCCATTCTACGTGCAAAGCCAGCCGGGATGTGACGAAAATACTGTCAAATCCCGTATATCCCAGAGTTTTGGCCGATAACAAAGCCTATCATGCTCTCTATTTCTTCAACATTTGTCAGAACAATTTAAAATGCCAGCTATTTCAATCCGTTTCAATAGTTTTTTATTGTTATTACTACTGCAGATCGCAGTAATTCCGGTGGCTGCGGGACAATTACCCGAGCTCAATCCACAGCAAATGAATTGGCTAGGCGACCGAATATTTGCGAACGAATGCAATAGAAATTTTAGCTGTCTTACCAGCTGGAATGAGGGCGAGGACTTTCCCTCACTCGGCATAGGCCACTTTATCTGGTACTCCGCACAGCAGAGCGAGCGCTTTGAAGAAACCTTTCCAGACCTGTTAGCCTTCTACAAGAGGCACGGCTATGCACTACCTGAATGGCTGGAGGCATTAGAGAAATCTGACTCTCCCTGGCGCAACAGAGAGCAATTTCTCGCCGATCTAGACAGCCAAAGAATGCGGCAGCTGCGCGAATTCCTAGGCTCAACCACCGAGCTTCAAGTGCTGTTTATCGTTGAAAGGTTGCATGACTCAACGGCCGAGCTGTTTCACGAATTAGAGCCCTCTGTAAGGCGCTCCGTAGAAGCCAGCTTCTATGCCATCGCCAACTCACAAACGCCCTATGGTATGTATGCGCTAATCGACTATGTGCATTTCAAGGGAACCGGCATTGCAACTAGCGAACGCTACATGAACACAGGCTGGGGACTACTGCAGGTTCTGTTAGAATTGCAGGGCAGCGCTGCCAATCTTGATGAATTCGTCGCCGCTGCTACTCGAGTATTGGAGCGGCGCGTTGCCAATGCACCTATCCAGCGTAGAGAGCAGCGCTGGATAGCCGGCTGGACCAATAGGCTGCAAACTTATTTGCCGAATTAGAAGAGGCTCAGCGAGCCGTATTGTTGGGCCATAGACGCTAGACTCAAACTCATTAAAGCTATAAGCTTTTCTCCCTACTCTTGCCGATGAATTGACTCGAACCGTTCATCCGATTTTCTAGAGTATCTCTAGGGTATCTCTCAACAATTACTTAACGAATCTCCAGTATGAATTTCGAACGTAAAAATATTCAGAAAATGCAGGGCTATGCCCCGGGCGAGCAAACCTCAACCGCTGATATCATTAAACTCAATACTAATGAGAACCCCTACCCACCCAGCCCTCAAGTGGCTGCAGCCCTAAAATCGATTGACGTAACCGCTCTCAGGCGCTATCCGTCACCGATGGCTGATTCGTTTCGAGAAGCCGCTAGCAAACTGCACAAACTCTCCGCCGAGCAGATTATTCCCACCAATGGTGGTGATGAATTATTACGTCTCGTTCTGACCACCTATGTTGAACCACTAGACACCATCGCGGTCTGCAAACCTAGCTATTCTTTGTATCCAGTTCTCGCTGAAATTCAGGGATGTCAATTGAAAGAAATTTCACTTCTTGATGATTGGAGCATGCCCGAGGATTTTCTAACGCAATTGAATAAGTCTGCGGCAAAGTTGTTGATTCTAGTTAACCCTAACGCACCAACCGGCGCCCTACTACGCGCTGATTACCTTGCCGAGATAGCCGAGAACTTTTCAGGGCTACTGCTAATCGATGAGGCCTATGTCGATTTTATCGACCCTGAACTCAACTACGATTCAATTTCGTTGATTAATTCTCACGACAATATTCTGATACTCAGAACATTAAGTAAGGCCTACTCCTTAGCAGGCCTGCGCTTTGGTTACGGGATTGGAGCGAAATCGCTAATCGAGCCGATGATGTTTAAGACACGTGACAGTTACAACACCGACTACATCGCCCAGAGTCTCGCTACCGCGGCATTAAATTCCATTGAATACACACGAGAAAACTGCAAACGCATTCGTCAAAGCCGCGAGAAAATGCGTACAGACTTGCGCGAACTCGGCCTTATTGCCCCTGTGAGCCAAAGCAACTTCATCCTGTGCCAGGTTCCAGAATCGATAGGCGCCGAAAAACTCTACCAGCAATTGAAGCAGCGCAATATCCTAGTGCGCTATTTCGACCAAGACCGTCTGCGCGACAAGCTGCGCATTTCAATTGGTACGGAGGCAGAGAACGCGGCGCTAGTCGCTGCGGTAAAGGAGCTGGGAAATCTCTAAGAAGCAGCAATTCACTGTGCTAACTAGTAACTTCTGCTACTCTAATTAAGACCCATTGGCTTCCGCTGCCTGGCATATCGCACTCACCCGACAACTAGACTATTTCCGAAGCTTTGCCCAAAACCATGTCCGAATCTAATTCTGAAACCGACAACAGCAGCAATAACGAGCGACTGCATTATTGCCCGACTTGCAAGAAGCCGCTGCGAAGAATTCTGGGCAAGATGGGCCCTTTCTGGGGTTGCAGTGGGTTTCCTGATTGCCGCGCCTCGCTCAATGATGTAGACGGCAAACCCTCGATTGACGTGGACGAACATTACCGCTGCCCACTGTGCACACGCCGCCTGGTAAAAGCGGATGAGGAAAAAGGTGACTATTGGTTTTGTAGCGGATACTCAAAGGGCTGTAAAGTGACCCTTACCGATCATGATGGCGTGCCCGAAGCGGCCTATCAATGTCAAAAATGTAGTCACCTGCTTGTTAAGCGCAGCGGTAAAAATGGTGTATTCTGGGGCTGTAGCGACTACCCCAACTGCACTGCTAGCTATAACGACGATAATAACAGGCCTAAATTTTGATTTTTTCATTACTTAAAATACGCAAGAAAACAGCTGCCGTATTGGTGGGTATCGCCTGTGGTCTAGCCTGTGTGTGGGTGGTCGCATCTTGGCAAAAACTCTCCATCCAAGATATCCTTAACATGTTACTGGGTAGCATTTTCTTGCTGGGCGGAATCATGCTTGCAGCCTTGTGTCTTGTTGTCGTATTCACCTTAGTCCGAAAATTACTCAATAGAATTAACAACTCCGATTGAGTTAGCTTGGCGCCAGTTAGAACTAAGACTAGGGCAGCGGTAAATTACGAGACATGATCAGTGCGTCTTCCCTTGCGCCTTTACCAGGATAATAATTTTTACGTTCACCGACTTGCACGAAACCCATTGAACGGTAGAGGCTGATCGCGCCCTCATTGGAACGTCGAGCCTCAAGAAAACAAATTTCAGCCTCCTGCTTATACGCTCGATCGAGCAGCAACTTAAACAGTTTTCTACCGTGGCCATGACGCTGATACTCTGGGCGCACGCACAACGTAAGTAGATGGCACTCACCGATTGCCACCGACATGACCCCGTGTGCGACTATCTGTTGCTTATTGGCCAA
>JAESUT010000005.1 GCA_016762995.1 Gammaproteobacteria bacterium
AGGGCCGATTTGTTAGATCGACCCTATCCCGATTAGAATTGCTCAGGTATCCAGCCAGCTCCATCAGGTGAATCCAACCACTCTACTTGGAATTCCACCAAATCGCTTTTCTTCCGATCAGCCTCTTTGGTGTCGTTAGCCCACTGCTCGCCACGAGCTTCTGCAAAGTTCGTTATCAGCAATTCCCTAGGCATGCGAGACAAGTAATTTTCTTTGGTAGGGCGCCAATAATCCGAGAATGGGACATTGAGTTTATCGACTATTCGATCTTGTTCTTTGCTGCCCCCGCGAACACTGATTTTTAGTGACGAAGCCACGCAGAACGTAACCAACTTCTCTTTGGCTGACTTCGACAATTCACAAAACTTATCAAACCGTTTGCCCTCGTCTTTGATCGCAACCCATTCAGTATCCAGCTTTTCCATTGCCCCATTGAGGACTTCCGATGCCTTCGACTCTGCAATATCCAATTTGCTCGTTTCACTCGGCACAACACTAAAATTCAAATCTAGCAAGCTTCGCCCATTGTAATACCCAGACTCAAACATCTGCAGACAGATCGTGTAATGCAATATATCCATCGCCACACTAGGCTGGGAAACCAAAACGGCCTTTGTTGCATGCTGTCGATACTTTCCCAAGTCGCTCACCAGTGCCATAGAAATGCCTTTTTTCTCTGACTTGGGGTTACTGCTACCAGCCGACTCTACCGATCCCGACGCCGCAGGTTGAGGAAAATCCTTTCGATAAGCCAAACCCTTCTTCAAACAAAGTTCACCATTTCCACTGAAACCCACAAAACAACCGCTGTACGTTTTCTGCTCGCCAGTATAAACAAGGTATTCATCCCTTCTTTCATTTTCAGCGCCTAGCTGGGCCTCAGCCTCGTCACATTCGCTCTCTAAGTCTTCGGGCCAACCTTCGGCCATGCATTTTCCTTCCAAGCGTTTGAACTCCGCTTCCAGCTTAGCTATTTTGGAATCGAGTGCTTTAGGAACGCCGACTAGCTTTGGTTGCAGCTGAACTAGATCGTAATCATTGTGAACATAATCAATCCGCAGGGTAGGGGTAACCCAAGCCCACCCTTCACCCGCTAATTTCTTTATAGCCTTTTCTAGCTTCTCAGTTGCCAACTTACTCACAAGCTCGCCATCAGACAGATAGTCAGTGTCCTCAAACAAGTCTGACGATATAGCCCCGCCTGCTTTGATGTAGGCAGCCTTGCCGACAAACTTACCAATGCCGTGAGTCGTTGTTACCAGCTCCCCAGTAAGCCATGATTTAATTTGATTCGCATGCAGCCTGTGGACTTTAGAAAGCTCTGTATAGCAAGCCATCTGGCGATCATGATCATCAGCAATAGTAAACGCCATTACTGATTCAAGATCCAACTTCCCTTTTCTGTAGTAGCCCAACAACTTCGGGGAAACCAGCCCCAAGCTCAGTCGTTGGTTGACATACTTTTTAGACTTGCCAAAACGCTCCGCAACCTCAGACACTGAAATACCACCGTCCTCCACCATTTTACGGAATGCTTCAAATTCATCAGCAGGGTGCATCGCTGCTCTTTGGGTATTTTCCATGAGTGAAATCTCAGTAATATTTTCATCACCGGACTTCACCACACACCCAATTTTCTTATCTTCGGCAATTACTTCCTTTATCGCCAAATAATTCAAAGCCGCTAACCGCCTACCGCCAGCTATGACTTCATAATATTTCTTGTTTGGCCTCACTATCAAATTTTGAAGTAGCCCACTGCTCCGAATTCCAGCAATTAGCTCGTTATCTGCTGCCTTTGATGCATTTATAACGCGCACGTTATCTGCCGAAAAGGCCAGTTGATTTAAAGGAATTTCTTGGTACATAGACATTCTCTCTCTGTTTGCTATTAAAAGTTAAACACCCATCCCTCTGGGGTTAAAAACCCCAAGATCACGAACGTAGAGAGTGCGAGCGGTCGGCTTTTTTGTGTCCGGGCAGGGGGAGCCACCCGGCCTGCAACGAAGCGCAGCGCAGCGCAGAGAAGGTTGGGGGATGCCTGGACTAAGAAAAAACGGCTGCTAGTCTGTAGCGCAGCCCAGAGGGACGGCCGGTAAGGTAGAAGAGCTATTGGTTGGCCGGTAGGCAACCAAAAAGCCTAAACCACCGCAGCTGCCACAAACCATTTCTGGCGGCCAAAAAACACCATACATTGGGTCGGGCTTTCACCTTTAAGCTACTGATATTACAGTTTTCTTCCAACTAACTTGAGGAGAAAACAGTATGAACAACTCAGATTCTAGCTTTGAGCCATGGAACAGAGGCAAGCTGATCGGTCAAAAACCGCCCCTAAAACTGCATGAAATATGGGCTATACGGATACGGCTCCAATTAAATGAAAGAATTCGAGACCTAGCTCTATTCAATATGGCTATCGACAGTAAGCTCAGGGGCTGTGACCTAGTGAAATTACGGATCAGAGACATATCTCACAGTGGCGTGGTATCGAAGAGAGCCATTGTCATGCAGCAGAAAACTCAGGAACCGGTTCAGTTTGAAATAACCAAACAGACCAGGGAAACAATTCAGAGTTCAATACTCCTAGAAGCTCAGTTGCTACCTCCATGAAGTTGGATGTTAGTTTAGTCCGAGGGCGGTGAAATAGGTGAGCTAGGATGTGATCGCCGGCAAGCCGAAAATAGTAGCTGAGGTGCTAAGGTGTGCCTAAGATGAAGTTTGTTGTAGTTAGTGCTCGAGATGAGACGATTAGGATAAAAACTTGATAAGTGTTCGTGAAGGCTTCTCCAACAAACTCGTGTTTTGTTCCATTGATATCAGTTAACGAGAGACTTTTCTTTCCGGACATTCGCCTTTTATGCAGAGGCACCATTGCCCCAACATCGTCATCTGGCGTGAAGTATTCCGGCCAATTCAATATCCCGAATTGCTCCTCAAAGGATGCAGAAGAAATCACTCGACGTAGGTTAGCTCGAAAACCGTCGCCGGGAATCAGTTCGGGTGGGTTCAATACTATGACCGTGCAAGCTCTATGGTTTTTCGAAACATATTGTCTGATGGATGCATAAACAGAAGCGCCATATTTTTTTGACAATCTCATTGGGACTTTTATGCCAAAATCATCTCCAAAAGATTCATTAATGAATGCATCACCTTGGAAGAGCACCTCTGAGGCAAATACATTGGCCTCTTTGTCAAATAGCTCTGCAACGTCTGGGGATAGAGTGCTTTCACAATCTTCTACTACGGCATACATCTGTCTTTGCCAAGCCATAAAAGCATGTCCGGTCTCATGGAGTCGAACATAGGTTTTCTTAACAGCCATCAATGATTGGTCAATAAAAACTAAGCCAGAACGAGCATCAAACAATCCTATTACTTTCTTCACTGCTCTCCTTAACGCGGAGCCAGCCTCTTTGCGAAGCTTAGTAATGAAGCTTTCATTCAGCACATCTTCCTTGACTTCCTCGATGTTTGCCGCTGCCATAATGTCTTCAATCGGGGTAGGGAAAACACCAAGAGCCTCGGCTTGCGTTAATGCCCTTATGGCTTCATCTTTTACTTTTTTATACTGGTCTGGCGTAAGTGAGCAATCATCTGGTTTGATCAATTTAGCTACCCTTTCGATCCCTGTAAAAAGCAAGGTACTTTAATAATTCAGCTTCTTCTTCAACGCTCAAATTTTCAATTGCAAACGTTGCAGCGGTGCCATGCTTCTCCAAGTTTTCTTTTTCGGTTGTCGGCGATATATATCCCGCACGTTGCATCAATAATTCATAAGATGCTCCATAAACAGCAGCTAAGCTGTGCAATATATTGGGGGATGGCTTGTTGATTTTCCCATTCTCAAGCTGGCTCAAATAAGCATTTGATACATCTCTGCTCGTTGCCTCCTCCACTTCTCTTAGTGACATTTTTAACCCATTTCTCAAAACCCTAAGATATTCACCGAGAGCAGGTACGTTTGTAGTCTCAGTATTAGAAGTCATGACGCCTCCAAAAAATGTATGAAAAACAACAATATATGAAATTCACTATACAATTTTTTGCTAAATATAGCAAGCGCTGCTAAGTGTTCGCTTGACAAACTTAGCACTGCGCTATACATTTAGCACCGTAGTCACTTAAATCCCAGACAGATTGGAGAATGAAGATGGAAAAGTTGTTGGACAAGAATGAAAAGGAAGATGCCGAGGAAGTGTTCGATGGTATTTCAGATATTGCTGAATGCACCAAAGCAGGTAAGAAGCCGCCAAGAAGCAAGGGGTACAGGATTTTGATCAATGGCAAGCCATTTGTATCAAAGAAAGCTCGTATCACTGGGAGAGAGGTATTGATCCTCGGTGGGAAAACTCCACCTGAGAATTTCACCCTCAGGGTAAAACTTGCCGGCCACAAACCAGAAAGGGTTGGTCTAGACGAAGTTGTTGATTTGCGGCATCCAGGTGTAGAGAAGTTTAAGTCTTTGCCAAAAGATCAAACGGAGGGCTAGCCAATATGGCTGCCCGAAGAGAATTCGATTTGCTGCCTGAAGACTCAGAGTTTCTGGACAATTATGGTCTCCACTGGGAGACCATAAGCTCTAATGGGCAATGGGTACTTCTTCACGAGTTTCTAACACCTGATGGGTATAACCACTCTAAGGTGACTGTTGCTATCAGACTTGAAACTGGATACCCGCAAAGTGAGCTGGATATGGCTTATTTCTTTCCGAAACTGTCAAGAAAAGATGGTAAGGCGATCGGGCGTACAGAATCTAATCAAGTTATAGATGGTAAAGATTTTCAACGCTGGTCGAGACATCGTACAGCACAGAACCCATGGGTAGCAGGAGAAGACCATCTGGGCACACACATTTTACTGGTCGAAGATTGGCTTGAAAGGGAGTTTGAGAAATGAACATTCCAGTCAGCGTTAGCATTTCACAGAATCACTATGAGGAGCTTAGAGACCATCTATTTCCTGGTGACGGGAAAGAAGCGGTTTCAATTCTATTGTGTTCAAGGCGCGATGGAGACCGCAGACATAAGCTCATCGTTAAGGAGGTCTACAATATCCCTTATGAAAGTTGCTCCTTACGAACCGCAACACAGGTAACTTGGTCGGTCGATCAAATCGCTGATCTGCTTGAGAAGAGTCTATCTGAGGAGCTGTCCGTTATTAAGATGCATAGTCATCCGACTGCTTATCCCGATTTTTCAGAAACAGATAATAGGAGTGACCGAGAACTCCTCCCAATTGTCCGTAGCTGGGTTGAGCATGACTTCATTCATGGAAGTGCGGTTATGCTACCAAGTGGAGAAATATTTGGACGCTATATGAATTCGACTGAAGAGTTCATTCCCATCAGTTCCTTTTGTGTCGCCGGTGACAATATTGAATTCTGGTATTCAACAAAGAATGGTGATGCCCGTGATTTTGCAGCTTCTCATTCGCAGATTTTTGGGGAAGGAACATTTAATAGATTAAATAGATTATCCATCGCAATCATAGGATGTTCTGGCACAGGCAGCCCTTTGATCGAGCAATTGGCTCGATTAGGCGTTGGTGAGATCGTTCTCGTTGACGATGATGTGCTAGAAGATAGAAACCTAAACAGGATTTTGAATTCTACGATTGAGGATGCGCAGAATGGGGCGCCTAAAGTGGAAGTTATTGGTCAGGCAATATCTAGAATTGGCATCGGTACACGCGTTATTACACATGAGAAAAACTTATGGGATACAAGTGTTGTCAAATCGG
>JAESUT010000137.1 GCA_016762995.1 Gammaproteobacteria bacterium
TATTAGAAAAACGCTATGCCTTTGAATTAGAAAATGAAGAAAACCTGTTTACGGATTTCCCTGCTCTAAAACAAAAAATTAGTGATCAAACCGGGGCTTTTTCCTATTCTGACCTAGAAAGCGCCGAAGGCGAATTGTTCAACGCATATTTCAAACCACTAAAAATTGACCAGTACGGCAGCTCGCGACCAATATATCTGCTGTTAATTTCCAATAATAAAGCGCTCAAAGCATCATTATCTCAGTTAAGAGATCGTAGCTTAATGCTTGGCATTGGACTTTCTTTAGTTGCTCTAGCTTTAGCTATTCTAGCCTTTGCGTTTATAGCAGCTACAGATGCAGACGCTTTCTTCAGTGCGCCTTGAGCTGACTTAGCAGTTCTTTTACTAGCTGCTGTTTTAGCTCTAGCGGCGGCCTTCTTCGCAGCGACAGCTTTCCTTCTTGCTGCTGCTACATTTTTGGCTGCTGCTTTAGATGCTTTTTCAAGTTTCGCTACTGCGGCATTTGCTTTAGACAAAGCTGGGCTACTAACTTTATTAGCCACTGACTTTTTCTTAGCTGGTTTTCTCTTTTTTGCCTTAACTTTAGCCATACTCGTTTCTCTCCTAGGTTATGAATCGTGCCCGCTTAAGTTGAAGAATTGTAACCACTGCTCGCCGGCAACATATCACATAAAGAATCTGGCTTACAGTAAACTCTCTCTGCAAAAAACTGTTACATAAAATAATTATTTTAAACAGTCCATGCACTATACCCACCTTTACGTGGTATCAACCTCTATTTCGCTAGCTACAATGAAAACTTTAAGAAAACATGATGAATAATTGATCACACAACTCAAAGCAAGCTTAATAAAATAGCAATTTGTCTGCCAACTTTTATCCTCCCAGTTTCTAAAGCCTCCTAACTGACCAAACATTGATCAAACTCTACATTCATTATCGATGGCGCCACGCTTCTAGCAATGTCGACTAGTCAGCGCACTAAAAAACAAAGTGTTAAATTATCAAAGAGAAGCTACTGCACTTGTTAGCGCTACTACTGTGAGCTACTTAACAGGAATTAAAAGAAGTCGATACTGAGACAAGTGTGTAATTTCGTTACAAGAATGCATTGCCATAGATGATTTTACGAAAAGAACCGCATTACTAAAACGCAAAAACCAGGCAGCTTGCCTGGTTTTTGCGTTTTAGTAATGCGCTGCCTACACGCTGAACACTAACTTAAGGAGGCGAGAATCTGCTCCTTGATTGAATCCACGCTAGCGAGCCCATTAACCTTTATAACTTTTACTGACTGTCCCTGCGTTTCACTGTCCTGATAAAACTTAACCAGAGGTTCTGTCTGTTCATGATAGATATCTAGACGCGTGCGTATGGTATCTTCCTGATCATCTTCTCTCTGAATTAGATCTTCACCTGTTTCATCGTCTTTACCCTCTACCTTCGGCGCGTTAAATTCAACATGGTAGATGCGACCAGAATCAGGGTGCACTCTCCTGCCGCCGAGACGCTTAACAATTTCGTCATCAGCCACATCAATTTCTAGCACTACGTCGATGGGAACAGCCGCTTCAACCATAGCTTCTGCTTGTGGAATTGTGCGAGGAAAACCATCGAACAAGAACCCTGACTCACAGTCGTCCTCTTGGATACGCTCTTTTACCAATGCGATGATTATTTCATCAGTGACTAAGCCGCCCGATGCCATTACCTGCTCAACTTGCATACCCAACTCTGTCTTCGCCTTTACCGCCGCCCGCAACATGTCACCAGTGGATATTTGTGGAATGCCAAAGCGCTCACAGATGAATTGTGCTTGCGTTCCCTTGCCTGCGCCTGGCGCTCCTAACAAAATAACTCTCATTCTTTAACCCCTGTGTTCTAGTTTTAGTTCTAGTTGAAATAATTCGATATCGCTCAATATTGCTCAAGAGTGTTTACCAGTGATGTTTCATAGACAGTTCTCTTTGGCCTGATCCCAGAGAACATCTAATTCTTCTAAGTTCGCGTCTTTAAACGCTTTACCTTGTGCTAAAAGAGCGACCTCGATCCATTTAAAACGTGTCTCAAAGCGCCGATTTGTAGATCTGAGAGCAACTTCTGGCTCTATGTTGCTATGTCGCGCCAGATTGATGGCAGTGAACAACACGTCGCCCAATTCGTCACTCATCCTCTCGAGGTTGCCACTAGCCAGGGCTTCTTCAAATTCCGCCACTTCCTCTTTTAACTTTTCGAGGACGGGAGCTATTTCAGTCCAATCGAACCCTACTTGTGCTGCCCGTTTTTGTAGCTTACGTGCTCGCTCCATTGCAGGCAATGCTCTAGGCACATCGTCCAGCAAACTCTCACCCTCTTGAGCCGCCTGCTTACCGCCCTTCTTACGTTTCTCTTCCCGCTCAAGCTCTTTTATGGCTTCCCAATTCACTACCACCTGCTGCGCACTGATATCTTGTTCGATTCCGAATTGTTGTACATCTCCATTGGGGAAGACATGGGGGTGCCGCCTAACTAATTTATCGCTTATAGCCGTCGCAATGTCTTGAAAATCGAAGGCACCCTGCTCCTTAGCAATCTGTGCATAAAATATAATCTGCAGCAGCAGATCACCCAATTCATCTTCAAGCTCTACGAGGTCATTGTTCTCGATAGCGTCTGCAACCTCGTAAACCTCTTCAATAGTGTAAGGCAAGAGCGACTTGATGGTCTGTTCCAGATCCCAGGGGCAGCCGTGTTGCTTATCACGCAACATCGTCATTATCGCTATTAGGCGATCTACCGCCGTCGGCGCGTCCAAGCCATCGTCAATTACAGTACTCAACTGTTATTACCTCCGATATATCGTGCTCTATTCAGAGCGTTGGTCTATCTAGGTGCCGTGTTATTTGCGCGGCCGTTTTCCTGCATCGAATACAGCCATCGATTCTACGTGCGTCGTATGAGGAAACATATCCATTACCCCAGTCGCGCGCAATCGATAACCTGCGTTAATCAACTCCGCCGTATCCCGCGCCAGTGTTGCCGGGTTACAGGAGACGTAAACGATAATCTTCGCTCCGAGCTTTGCTATTTCAGGTATTATCTCGATAGCCCCAGACCTCGGCGGGTCTATAATTATCTTACTGTATTCTGTAGCGGCCCAATCTTTTTCGACTATCGATTTAAACAAATCAGCGGCGTGGAATTCTATGTTGCTCAAGCCGTTCAGGGAGGCATTCTCTGAGCCACGGACAACCATCTCTTGGCTTCCCTCAACACCCACAACTTTCTTCGCCCGACGCGCCGCAGCCAAGGAAAAGTTTCCCAGGCCACAGAACAGATCCAGCACTGTATCGTCTTCACTTAATTCGAGTAATGATAATGCCTGACTAACGATCTTTCGATTAATGCCCGCGTTAATCTGCGTAAAATCCATGGGGTGAAATTCTAGCTGTAAATCAAATTCCGGGAGGTAATATTGCAAACGTTCTATACCATCTTCCGGGAATAGCTTATGTACCGTGTCATTTCCCGCTGGCTGCAGGTAGAGCTGAATACTGTGCTCCTGCGCAAACTGCACTAGGCTTTGTGTATCCGATTCACTAAGCGGTTGTAGATGGCGAAAAACCAGCGCGACTTGGAGTCGAGGCTCGGCAGGTGTACTCACCGCTGCATCTTCACTGTTTAGCAGCTCCTCACCAACAGCAACTTCTATTTGCGGAATGTGTAGTCTACCCTGCAACTGGGTAATCAGATCCCGCAGCGGGCGAATCAACACGGCCACTTCTTTCACGAGTACTTTGCAGTCATCCATATCTGCAATATAGCTGCTGTACTTTTCTCTGAATCCTACGAGCCCACCGCCCTTTTTACTGACAACACGGACGGCGAGCCGCGCCTTGCGTCGGTAAAATTGAGTAGCATCCTGTAACTTCGGTAGTAGCTCGATATCACCCAATGCCTTGCCGGTAGCATGCTGCATCTGCTCGAGTAGCACCGATTGTTTGAACTCAATCTGCGCATCAGTATCCATATGCTGCAAGGAACAACCGCCGCACAGACCCGCGAATTCGCAGGGGGGAGTTACCCGATCCTCCGATGGGTTGAGCACTAGGGTGGCTTTTAGTTCATCGAATTTTCCACGGCGCCTTACGTAGGTGGCGGACACTTGCTCACCCGCAAGCGCGCCATCTACAAACGCTACTTTTCCATCGAGGTGTGCGATTCCACGCCCTTCATGACTTAAGGATTCTATCTCGAGGGTAACTGGCTCCGCTGGAAGCTTGCCGCGCCCATGTCTACGTCTACTCATATTTATGGAGTCTCTGACTAATTAGTTAATTACTCTGGCCATCACTCGATTTTTCTGTCGAGCGCGCAAGTTTACAGACATGCGTAGTCCTGTCAAAAACTTGCAGCGAAGAGCGCGAGATCAAGTACAGACCAGGGCGGCCAGTTAATCAGTCAGTGGCTCGGCAAAACTTACTGCCAACTCGGCAGCTGATGTAGCACTGCATCGAAATCGACTAGTGCCACATGCTTCGTTAATTGAGAGCCAAATGAGAGTTTAATCACGAGTCAGGCGAGCTATTGAAATACGCCTGTAGAAAGATAACGGTCACCACGGTCACAGATTATCGCGACTATAGTGGCGTTAGTTAACTCTTTGGAAAGCTGCAGTGCTGCATAGATCGCGCCGCCAGATGAAACACCACAAAAAATGCCCTCTGCCTTAGCAAGTTCTTTCATCGTGTGTTCGGCATCACCCTGTTCAACATCGACAACCCGATCAACACGGCTACTTTCGAATATGGAAGGAAGGTATTCTGAAGACCATCTACGAATACCGGGAATGCGAGATCCTTCTTTTGGTTGCAGCCCAATAACTTCTATCTCTGGGTTCTGCTCCTTAAGGTAACGCGACACGCCCATTATTGTGCCCGTCGTTCCCATTGAGCTAATGAAGTGAGTTATCTCGCCCTTCGTGTCGCGCCAAATTTCTGGGCCTGTATGAACATAGTGCGCATTGGGGTTGTCCTGATTGGCAAACTGATCCAATACCTTGCCTTTGCCCTCTAAATGCATACGCGCCGCTAAATCACGGGCGCCTTCCATGCCTTCTTCCTCGCTGACACTAATGAGTTCTGCGCCGTACGCCGTCATCGATGCTTTACGCTCATTACTCATATTATCTGGCATTATCAGGATCATCCGATATCCCATCACTGCAGCGACCATAGCCAGCGCGATGCCAGTGTTGCCGCTAGTGGCCTCTATAAGCACATCGCCGGGCTTGATCTCGCCGCGAAGTTCCGCCTGCTGAATCATGCTGAGCGCCGGCCTATCCTTTACCGAGCCGGCCGGGTTGTTACCCTCAAGTTTTGCCAGGATTGTATTGCTGGTAGCGCCAGGAAGGCGCTGCAGCTTAACCAATGGCGTGTTGCCAATTTGTGTCTGAATGCTTTGATAAGACATGATAGTAGTAGCCAACTGCAGTTTAAGAAGATACCGGAAAGCGCAAAATTCTACACGGAAAGCGTAGCAGGCGAAAGCTGGAGGTTGATAGAAAATCCCGAGAGTAAACACGGGCGAGGTGAAGCAAGGTCTCGATTATTTTGCGAAAAGGCTGCGGCTGTGAAGAGGCTTGCCACCGAGATGCGCAGCCAATGCCGTTCTCAATAGGCGCTTGGCGG